>JBGSNN010000456.1:0-11520 GCA_041739655.1 Albidovulum sp.
AGCCGCATCGAGGCGAAGATGCGATGCCTGAAGACCTTCGTTGAACGCATCGCCGCAAGAGACCCAGACCGCCAGAGCGCCGAAATCCAGATCCGGGTCGCCCTCATGAACCGCTTCTCGGCCCTCGGAACGGCCGACATCTTGCGCGTGGCATAAGTTTCAAGGGGAAATGGGCCGTCACACCTCTGTCGTCAGTTGCGCAACAACGCCCGTTCGCGAGCTCACCTCACGATCTTGGCATGCAGGTCACGGACCGTAACCTCGGCGATCTCGGCGGTGGTAACCGCCTTGCCTCCCTGCTCAAAGATGCCAGCGGCACCCTCAAGCAGGGCGGTCGCGATTGTTCTTGAACCAATGGCGCACAATGGCTCGCTCCATCGGTGGATCATCGTCGGATGGACCTCATAAGCGGTCGCAAGTTCCGACACGGTGCGATCGCCCTTCAGCGCCTCCAACGCAACTCGCGTCTTGAGCACCGCGTCACGATTCCTGCGTTTCGACATGTTCTGTTCTCCTTGTCATTAGAGACCAGCAAACGTCAGATCGTATCTTCCGTCACTATCCGATTTTCGGGGGGTAGCTCAATTCGCCTTGCGCCGTGCGCCTACGAACATGACGCGCAGCGCCTGCACCGTGTGGCCAAGGCGCTGGCTGCTTTGGCGTCAGCGGGCAAGACACTGAATCTACACGCGGCTTCCAGGCAAACGTGAACCCGTCAAATGGACACGACGCGCTGCGGCGGGGTGCAGGTGCGGCCAGGGCATCGTCAAGGCAACAGAACGCTGGCCCCTACGGTCCGTCGCGCTTCAATGTCCGCATGCAGTGATGCGGCCTTCGGCAAGGGGTGCCGGGCGATGGTGTCCAGCACGATCTGGCCGGAAACGATCCGCCCGAACAGGTCATCTGACCGCGCCAAAAGTTCGGGGCGCCGAGCGATGTAATCGAACAGAACCGGCCGAACCGCAGTCAGAGAGCCCTTGGCAAGATCGGACAGTGCAAACCCGGTGATCATGCCCGAGGACTGGCCAAAGCTCACGAACGTGCCACGCGGTTTCAGCACTGAAAGTGAACCGCGCCAGGTGGTTGCGCCGACCGAGTCGAAAACCGCCTCGCATCCCCGCCCCTCGGTCAGCTCCATTACCTGCGTTACAAAGTCGCCATCGGTGTAGTCGATCACATGATCATAGCCATGTGCGCGGGCCAAAGCCACTTTCCGGGCACTGCCGGCGGTGCCGATCGCGGTGGCGCCCAAGGCGCGCAGCCATTGGCCAAGGATCAGCCCCACGCCCCCTGCGGCCGCATGAACGAGGATGGTGTCCCCGGCCGCGACCGCGTGGCAGGCCGTGACCAGGTATTGTGCGGTTAGTCCCTTCAGCATCGCCGCGGCTGCGGTTTCGGGCGCAATCCCTGCGGGCAATGGCACCAGACGATCGGCGGGAACCACCCGACGCTCGCGGTAGGCCCCGACCGGTATCACATAGGCCACGACCTGCCCGACCGTCAGGTCGCTCACGCCCGAGCCCAGCGCCTCGATCACGCCTGCGGCCTCGGCACCGGGGACAAGGGGGGTCTCGGGCCAAGGATACAGGCCCGAGCGATAGTAGATATCGATGAAATTGACCCCGATCGCCGTATGCCGGACCAGGGCCTCGCCCACGCCAGGCAAACGGTCGGGCAGGTCAGCCCACTCCAGCACCTCCGGTCCGCCGGGCTCGCATGCGATCATTCCCCCCGACATCAGGTCTAGACCTGAAACACGGGATCGACCGGCACCTGAAGTGCATTGGCCAGGTGGTTGGTCTGCGCCGCAAGGGCGATGATGGCAAGAAGCTCGGCGTGCTGGTCGTCGGTCATGCCCTTGGCGCGGGCTGCGGCCGTGTGGGAATGAACGCAGTAAGCGCAAGAATTCGCCACGGAAACCGCGATGTAGATCATCTCTTGCATGGCCGGCCCCAGGGTGCTGGGCGCGGCCATCACGGCCTTGAGCTGGGTCCACATCCGATCAAGCTGGTCAGGGTGGTTGGCCAGGGCCCGCCAGAAATTGTTGACGAAGTCCGATTTCCTTGTGGCACGGATGTCGGCAAAGACGCGGGCGACCACGGGGTGCGCAGCGGCTTCGGCATCAGTCCAAAGTTTTACGGTAGCCATACTGTCCTCCTTAAGAATGGGCCCAATCCCAATAAAGCGAGCGGGCCTTGCGGGTGATGAGGCCATAGGGCAGCGTGCGTCCCTCAAAGCCGATGCAAGGTACCACCTTGAAGATGTTGCCCGAGGAAAAGATCTCGTCGGCCTGATGGAAATCATCAACGCTCAGCGTGACCTCGTGCACAGTGATCCCCGCGCCGCGCAACAGGCCGATCACCCGCTGACGGGTGATGCCGTCCAGGAAAGTGCCATTCGGGATGGGCGTGAAGACTTCGCCGCCGCGCACCATGAAGACGTTGGCGGTGGCCAATTCCGCCACGTTGCCGTTGGCATCGCAGACCAGCGCATTGCCGAAGCCCTTTGTCTGCGCCTCGCGCACCATGCGGGCGTTGTTGGCGTATAGCGCTGCGGCCTTGGCGTTGACCGGCATCACCTCCATGGTCGGGCGGCGAAAGCGTGTCGTGGTCAGGGTGAACCCTGTCGGTTCGACCATTGGCATGGCCTCAAGGCACAGTGCGAAATCGGTCGAGGCCGGTTCCGGCGGCAAAACTCCGGCAGCGCCATCTTCAGCCCAGTACATCGGTCGGATGTAGGCGTCTGTGCCAGAGGCGAATTTCGCCAGCCCCTCGCGGGTCAGCTGTTCAATGGCGTCTGCGGTCAGGGTGGGCTCCAGCAACAAGGCCCGTGCCGAGGCGTTCACCCGCGCCGCGTGTCGGTCGAGATCCGGCGTGACGCCTTCGAAAAGCCGCGCCCCGTCAAACACCAGGCTGCCCAGCCATGTGCCATGCGAGGCAGCGCCCAGGATGCGCAGGTCGCCCTGATGCCACGCCCCGCGCCAGAACGTCCACATCTGCTTCATCGTCGGTCTCCTCAATGCACTGCGGCATACATGATCTTTTCCTCGCTCGCCTCGAGCGGCGAGAGCTCTTCGACGATCCGTCCCTGTCGGCAGACCAGGATGCGGTCAGACAGGTTCAACACCTCGGGCAGGTAGGACGAGATCATCACGACTGCGAGGCCAGCATCTGCCAGGTCATTGATGATCTTGTGAATTTCCGCGATGGCCGCGACGTCCACCCCGCGCGTGGGCTCGTCGAATATTACCAGTCGCGGGCGCTGGACCAGGCCTTTGCCGATCACGACCTTCTGCTGATTGCCCCCCGACAGTTCGACCACCCGCGCATTGTCATTGATCGCGCGCACGTTCAGCCGCTTGGTCCACTCGGCCGCCAGCGCGCTCATCTCGTGCCTGCTGACCCACATCCTGCGGTGATGCGGGGCGGCCAGTTGGCCGCCGTAAAGGTTCTCGGCCACGCCCATCGTTTCGAAGAAACCTTCGATTTTGCGGTCTTCGGTGACATAGACGATGCCGTCGGCGACCGCCTCGGCCGGGGTGACATAACGGACGGGGCGGTCCTGAAGCTGAATGGTGCCGCCGCGCAGAAAGTCGCGTTTGGTGATGCCTGCGACGATCTTGAACGTCTCGGTCCGCCCTGCGCCGATCAGGCCGAATACGCCAGTTATCTGGCCTTCAAACACCGAAAACGAGGTGTTGCGCACCATCCGGCCCTGGCTGATGTCCTGAACCGACAGGATCTTCTCTCCCGGTTTGCGCAAGCTTTCGGCCGTGCGCTTGCGGTAAAGCTCTCCCGAGAGGCTGCGGCCGACCATCGCGGCGATGATCTTTTCGCGGTCGAAGTCCGTCGTCGGGCCATGCGCAACACGTTCGCCATCGCGCAGTATGGTGATGCGATCGGCGATCATCAGCGCTTCTTCCAGCGCGTGACTGATGAAGACAATCGCCACCCCGCGCGCCTGCAACCGGCGCAGCAACGCAAAGAAATGCCGCTTCTCTTCAGGTGTCAGCGAAGCTGTCGGTTCGTCGAAGATCAGCACGCGGGCGTTGTGATGCACCGCGCGGGCGATCTCGACCATCTGCCGCTTGGCGGCACCCAGGCTGTCCACCAAAGCCGTCGGATCCACCGGAAAGTTCAGCGATTGCAGGAACTGCTGGGCGGAAATGAAGGTGCCGCGCAGCCGGTTCAGAAACTTCTCGGAGCCGAGGTAGATGTTCTGCGCCACGCTCAGCGAGGGAATCAGGCTGGTCTCCTGAAAGACCATCGCCACCCCGGCCTCCAAAGCCGCCGAGGGGTTGGCGAAGCGAACCTCCTGCCCGGCCAGCAGGATACGGCCGGAGGAGGGGTCCACCGCACCGGCCAGCATCTTCGTAAGGGTGGACTTGCCTGCACCGTTCTCGCCCAGAAGGGCATGGATTTCCCCCGCCTTCAGGTCGAAATCGACCTCGCGTACCGCCGGCACGCCGCGATAGTCCTTGGATATCCTCTCCATCCTGACCAGCACCGTCATGCCCGCCCCACCTGAAGCGCAAACGTCTGAAGCGCCAATACCGCATCGCCACCCTTCGCGGCGATGAACAGGCCTTCGGGCGTATCCAACACCGAGGTCACGCCGTGCCGCCGTCCGTTGGCGCGGCTGTGCAGGCTTTCGACCGGCTGCATCTGCGTGTCCAGTCGCACCACAAGTCCGTAAGAGCGGCTGGGAGACCAGGCCTTGTGGATGCCCATGACCCTGATCGCGCCGCATTGCAGCGGCTCCAGAAAACGGCGCCCCGAGGACATCGCCGGGGCAATCCAGAACTCGCGCGGGACCTCGGCCATCATGTCGCGCCGAAAGGCCTTTTCCTGCAGGACGAACTCGATCAGCCGGGTGCGCGGGGCAAAAAGCGCCAGCCACGCACCGCCACCCTGCGCTGGGGCTATGCGGGCGGGATAGGCGGGCAGGCCGGACAGGACCGGGGTTATCCGCCCGCCTTCCAGCCGTATCAACCGGTGCCGCCAGCTTTCCGCCACCACCGCGCCCGAGCGGTCGGGCAAGAGCCCATATGGCCAGGCAAGCCCCGCCGCCACCTGCTGAGGCCCGCCCGAAGGCGACCATCGCCAGACCGAACCGCTTGCGCCCTTCTCCATCAGGTCGGCCACCCAACCCGAGGCCGGGTGGTCGGCCGAACCGTTTGCCAACCAAAGTGCTCCGTCCGGACCGAAGGCCAGCGCAGTCACACAGGTGACGCCTCCGGGCAGCGGCACCGCAGTTCCGCCAAGCGACAACCGGCCGTCGTCGGTCGCCACGGCAAGGCGGCCATCGGGGGCAACAGCCATCGCCGTGATTTCGGCCGGGAACTCGGCCACGGGCTGGTCGGCAGGGTGGTCGATCTTTCCAGGTGCCACGACCATGGCCCCGGTCGAGGCCAGGAGCCGGCCCTCGGACCAGACCAGATTGTCGGGCGCGGGCAGGCCCGAGACCACGGGAAGGTCATCCAGCCGCGTATCTGGACGGAAGGCCCCGTCCAGCGGCGGGATGGTGATCGCCTTGCCGCGGAAAAGGTCGAGCAGCGGGTCGAAGATCATCTCTGCGGCCCCCAGTAGGCGGTGTTGGCATCCCAGTCCGGATCGGCGCCCTCGATCTTCAGCCGTCCGATACGGTTGTTGAGGATACCGCCAATATAAAGGTATCCCTTGTGTTCGCGCATCGAGGTGACCATCGAATGGGCCTGACCGCTCAGATCTCCCCAGGTGGCAATGATGTCACCGGCTTCGGTGAACTTCACCACGCCACCCGTGTTGATATTCGGAAACAGCCATTCGTCCTGCGGCAGGCGCCGGGTCATCCGCTTGCGCATCGCGGGGTGGCGCAGCGAAAGGTCAAAGGCTGGCGTGCGCATGCCCAGCCATGCCATCCAGTAGCTGCCGTCCGAGGCCCGGTTGATGTTGTCGGGGTAGCCCGGCATGTCGCGGATCACACATTCGACCGCGCCCGCCTTCGGCCCTGCGATCCAGTAACGGTGAATGCGGCAGGCCCAGCTTTCGCAAAACAGCACCGATTGCGCATCATGGGCCAGGCAGACGCCGTTGGTATAGCGATAGCCGTCCAGCAGGGTGGTGGTCGTGCCCGTCAAGGGGTCATAAACCAGCAGACGTCCCGTCGCGCGGTTCTCGATGCTGTCCAGCATCCAGTCATGCGCATCATAGCGTTTGGTCGAGTCCGTGAAATAGACCTTGCCGTCTGGCGCAATGTCCAGGTCATTGGGGTCGCGCAGCCGGGCATCGTCCTGGATCGACGTCAGGCTGCGCCGGGTTTCCGCAGAAAGTTGCGTGACCTGGCGGTCGGGGTTGATGGAATAAAGCCCCATCGCGCCGACGCAAGACAGAAGGTTGCCTGCGCGGTCGAAGGCTAGGCCCAAAGGGAAGCCGCCGACATGGGCGAACACCTCCGAGCGGGTGTAGTCCGGGGCCAGGAAGCGGACGATCTCGCCATGCCGGGTGCCGCAGTAAAGGTGGTCGTTGCGGTCAAGGATCACATCCTCGGGGCCTTCCAGCGTGCCCAGACCGATCGGCTCGGCTTCGGCCAGACGGTCGTTCAGAGCATAAGACGTGCCCGAGCCCGGAAGCGCGCTTTGGGCTTCGCCCATGCGCAGATAGACCGGCGCGACATAGACCTCGTTCAGCACCTTATGGCGGTTCTTCAGCCAGCGGATGTCCAGCGTGACGGCGGCCGCCAGCAATAGGCCCAGCACCATCTGCGTACTGCCGGTGCCATAGCCCAGCCGGATCAGGCCGTTGGTCATGACCAGCACGATGATCGCACCCATCAGCCCCTTGGCGACAGACCCGCGCCCACCGCCGAGGCTGTTGCCACCCACTACCGCCGCGGTCAGGGCGAGGATTTCCAGCCCTTGTCCGGTGTTGGGTCCGGCACCTGAAAGGCGTGCCGCGATCAGAAAGCCGGCCGATCCGGCACAGGCACCGGAAAAGACGTAAGAGAGGAATACCGTTCGCTGGACCTTGATCCCTGCATTATGCGCCGAGCGACGCGATCCGCCCACGGCCAGCAGGTGCCAGCCCGGCCGCGCCCGGGTCAGGACGATGTGCACCACCACCGCTAGAGCCAGTGCCACCAGCATCGAAACCGAAAGCCCCAGCGCGGTGCCATCGCCGATAAAGTCCCAGGTCGGCGAGGTGGCATCCGAGAGCTGCACCAGGACACCGAAGTTGACAACAAGGATATCATAGACCGCCCGGCCGATGATGAAGGTGACAAGCGTGGTCAGAAAGGCCCGCAGGCGCAGGTAGCCCACAAGATAGCCGTTGGCGGCTCCGAACAGCAGGCCGACCCCAAGGGCTGCCAGATAGGCCACCCAGACCGGCAGGTTGAAGATGAAGAAGGACGAGACAGCGGCAAACGCGCCCAGGGCGAAGATCGAGCCGACTGAAAGGTCGATCCCGCCGCCCAGCATCACAACGGTCAGGCCGATCACGACCAGAATGACCTCGCCCAGTTGCCGGGTGGATTCCTGCAGCGATTCCAGCTTGAAAAAGCCGGGAATGGCGTGGCCGAACGCCGCCACCACCACAACCAGCGCCAGGAAGGGTATGGCGTTGTCGGTCCAGCGTTTCTGCAGGATTTCGCCGATCAGGTGATCGGGCACCAGATTGTAGCGCCAGGCCTGAAGCCGTTCGCGGAAAGTCATTGCTTGTCCGATATTCTGAAAAGGGCGGCCCGAACCCAGGCCGCCCGGATGTCGTGGATCACTGGCCGGCAAGGGCCTGAAGCGCCTTCAGATCCCAGCAGCTGTCAGGCCGCATGTTGTCCTTTGTTGTGATCTGCTCAAGGTTGTAGATAAAGGCCGATGCACTACCCGGCGCGATGCCGGACTGCAGCAGATACTTGATCATCGCAACCATGTTGGTGCTTTCAACATAAAGCTCGGTGGTCACGACGGCGTCATAGGTGCCGTTCTCCAGCATGTCGCAATCAGCGGCCTTCTCACCGCCGCCGGTGGTGATCAGCTTGACCTTGCCGGTCAGCCCGGCCTCGCGGATTGCAGCCGCCGTGCCGGTCGCATCGCCGTCCCAGAAGTCGATGATCGCGCAAAGATCCGGGGTCTGTTGCAGCATTGTGGTCGCGACCGTGCGCGCGGTGGTCGGATCCCAGTTCGAGACCGGCTTGGCGACCACCTCGACATCGGGATGCTCGGCCATGACCTTCATGATGCCTTCATACTGGTAGAGGCTGGTGGCGTTGACCTCGTCACCTTGGACGAGCCCGATCTTCTTCGAGGTGCCCTCGCCACAATACCCGACGGCCGCCTGCGCTTCCAGCGCACCAAGGTTCGTCCAGTCACTGCCGAGATAGGCATCGGCCGCGAAGTCGGCCGGGTTGTCGATCAGAAGAACATAGATGCCCTTCTCCTGAGCCTTCTTCAAAAGCTTGGAATACGAGTTCAGGTCAGGCGCCATGACGACCAGAACATCCGGCCGCGGTTCTGAAGCGATGGCATCGGTGATCGCCTGTGCGCCGGCCTCGGTGGACCAGTTCGGGTCGCGGGTCTCAAACACGCCGCCGAAGGCTGTCACTTCGCGCTGCAGGATGGCAGACCAGCCCTGCGCCAGGTCGAAGCCCATGGAAAGCGGGATCAGGATCACCCGCTTATCCTTCAGCGCCTCGGCATATTTTGCCGGGCCGGGATCGCTGTCGGCCAGAACTGGGGTCGTTGTCGCAAGGCCGGTCAGCGTCAGAGCCGCCGCCAGCGCCAGGGATTTCATCACTTTCATATGCCACCTCTCCGTTGTTTTGCGGGCGTTCGGCCCGGTTTTAAGTTCATATATCGCCCTGCTGGGCGGTCTGTTCGTCGCGCGGGTTCAAAAGACCGTCTGCAATGATGGCGGCCAGAAGGACGCCGGACTTGATCAGGTTCTGGAACAGTTGCGAGACCTGAAGAATCGTCATCGCATTCAGCATCAGCCCGATCGCGGCAGCCCCGATCAGCACGTTGCGCACGCCACCCTTGCCGCCGGAAAGTCCGATGCCGCCGATGACGGCAACCAGCACGATGTCGTAGAGAAGCGTCGAGTTCACGACACGCGTATTGATGGATTGCAGACTGGATGCCGTCAAGACCCCGGCCGCAAAGGCCGTCAGCGCCGACAGGACATAGCGCAGCAGCAGCATCGGCCGCACCGGAATGCCGATGTTGCGCGCGGCAGCCGGATTGTCGCCGGCATAATAGACATACCGGCCCCATTTGGTGAAGCGCAGGAAAAGCCACACGGCCACGGCCAAGACCACAAAGACATAGACATCGGCCGGGATTCCCACCGGACGCAACGCACCAAGGTCGATGATCCAATGCGCTGGCGGGACCAGAACGGCATCCTGCGAGATTACCTGTGACCGGACGGAGCCAAAAACGAAGGATCCGCTGGCCAGCGTGACGAAGATCGCCGGGACATCGGCATAGGCGACAAGAAAGCCATTCAGCAGCCCCACGCAGACCACACCCGCCAGCGTCAGCCCAAGGGCCGTCCACTCGCTCATGCCGCCGTTCAGAAGCTGCAAATACCACGCTACCGACATGGCCATGACCGCCACCATGGACAGGTCGATGCCGCGCCCGATCACCACCACGCCCATGCCAAGGGCCAGGATGCCAAGAACGGAAATCGAGCGCACGATGGCGATCAGATTTCCGGGGGTGAAAAAGCCCGGCAGAGCCAATGCCGCGGCGGCGAACACCACCACGGCAATCAGAAGCACGATCCGCTCCTGGTTCAGAGCCTTCATTCGATTCACCCTGCCTGCCGTCGGACGGCTGTCCTTTCAATAGATAAAGTTCATTCCGACCCATACGTCCAATGAGATTTTAGGCTAGGAACCTATTCGGAAACGGAATGGGTTGGCATGTTCATCCTCTGGCGGCCCGGTATGCAGGCAAGGGCGGCAGTCGGTGAACCTTCGGCATGGCTGGCTGGGCCCCCTCGACAAGCGCGATATGGGCCGAAAGTGCCTCGACGAAGCGATGAGCATAGGCAGGCATGCGCGCACGGTGGCTCCAAAGCGCACAGATCGAAAACTCGATGGTCGCACTTTGCAACCTGATCGGCCGGGCGACAAGCGACGGACCGAAACTTTGCGCCGAGGATGGCACCACCGCGATGCCCATGCCGCCCTCTGCCATGACGAACAGAGGATGCGGCGAATAGCTTTCCATGACCACCTGCGGAACGCGTCCCAACAGGCGGCAGGCCGCGTCGAACACCTCACGAGAGGCATGGCGGCCGTTCAGGGTCAGGACAGCACGATCCAGAACGTCGGCGATGGCCACCGGCCCCTCGCCGCCCGGCAAAAGTTCGGGCCGGGCCACCGCCATGAACTCCAACTGCCCCAAGGGCACCTGAGCAATTCCGCCTGGCAGCACCGCTGGCGCCGCCGAAAGTGCCAGATGCACCGCCCCGGACCGCAGCCGCTCCATCAGCTCTGGCCCGCCGCCATCTTCCAGCCGGATCTCGATACCGCTATTGTCGGCCATCCAGCGGGGCAGAAAGCCGGGCAGATAGCGCTCGATGATCTGCGCGCAGGCGCCGATGCGCAAAAGGCCCGCCTGATCCGCCTTCAGGTCGTCGGCCAGGCTGAGCAGGCTCCGCTCGACCGACAGTAGCGCATCGACCCGCACCCTCAGCGCTTCGCCTGCCGGGGTCAGCCGCAGGCCGCGCCCGGCCTTCTCGAACAGCTTCAGACCCATTGCCCGCTCAAGCGTCTTGATCTGTCGCGACAGCGCCGACTGGGTCATGTTCAGCCTTTGCGCGGCCAAGGTCACACTTGCCAATTCAACGACGGCAGTAAAGCCAGTGTAAAGACGCGAGTCCATGCAGCATTCCTTCTTGATGGGCCAACACTAGGCACCTTCGCCGCCGAACGAAAGCGTGCCCGACCGTCGGGGCTTGCTCGGCAGTGCGGATCATCGACCTGCTGGATTGAATGTCGCAGGTGCTGCATTTTCAGTCCAGCGAAAGAGGTTGGCGCTGTAGCTTGGCGCCCATGCACAAATCGGCGGCGGACAGGTGCCAAGGTCCTGCCGGAAACGATCAGGCCTGCACGGTGCAGGATGCAAATCTGCACGTCCGGACCGGTCCGTCGCGCCCGGCCGATCACGCTGCCAACGATTGCCCTTGACGACCAGGTCGGCCGATCGCAGACCGCCCAACGTCCTGAAAATGGACGTGATCATACCGCTGATCTTTTCGACTTCGCCTGTTGTAAGGAGGGGCTTGGCGGCGCGCTCGCGCGGCGACAACCGCAGCACCCATGCCGCCGCAGACAAACGATGCAGCGTCGAACCTCTCAGATGCAGGACAGCGTTGATGATGTGACCGCCCCCCGCGACGGCATCAATGTGCCAAGGTGGGTCTGCGATGATCCACGAAGGAGAGCGGTCATGTCGGAGGTTAGTACGATCGGGCTAGATCTGGCGAAGAATGTGTTTCAGCTTCACGGGGCTGACGCCTCGGGGCGGGCGTTTCT
>JBGSNN010000472.1:0-2642 GCA_041739655.1 Albidovulum sp.
GACGAGATCGCGCGCACCGCCCCGGTGATCCGCGCGCTGCGCGCGCGCGGTGTGACGGTGCCGATCTCCATCGACACGCGCAAGGCCCCGGTGGTTCGTGCGGCATTGCAGGCAGGTGCGCGTTTTGTGAATGATGTTGCGGCGCTGTCCTACGATCCTCAGATCGTGGATGAGGTTGCTGCGGCGCGTGTTCCGCTCTGCCTGATGCATGCCCAGGGCACGCCCGCGACGATGCAGGCCGATCCCCGCTATGCCGATGTGCTGCTCGATGTCTATGATTTCCTCGAAGCGCGCATCGCCCAGGCCGAGGCTGCGGGCATCCCGCGCAGCCGCATCATCGTCGATCCCGGCATCGGCTTTGGCAAGACCGTCGCGCACAACCTGGCCCTGCTGCGTGGCCTCTCGCTGTTCCACATGACCGGCTGTGCCGTGCTTCTGGGCGCCTCGCGCAAACGCTTCATCGGCACGCTCGCGGGCGGTGAGGCCGCTGCGCGGGCGGATGCGCGCGGGCCGGGATCGCTTGCGGTGACGCTTCAGGGCCTGCAGCAGGGCGTGCAGATCCACCGCCTTCATGATATCGTCGCGGCAAAACAGGCGCTCCGGCTTTGGCAGGCGGTGGTGCTGGGAGAAGAGGCATGAGCAGAAAGCTTTTCGGAACCGATGGCGTGCGCGGCACCGCCAACCGCCATCCCATGACCGCCGACATGGCGCTGCGCCTCGGCGCGGCGGCGGGCCGCCACTTCCGCCGCGACGGATCGACGGCTCATCGCGTGGTGATCGGCAAGGACACCCGGCTATCGGGCTACATGTTCGAAAACGCGCTGACGGCGGGCTTTACCTCGACCGGGATGAGTGTCTTTCTTCTCGGCCCGGTGCCGACGCCTGCGGTCGGGATGCTGACGACCTCGCTGCGCGCCGATGTCGGCGTGATGATTTCGGCAAGCCACAATCCGCATCAGGACAACGGCATCAAGTTCTTCGGCCCGGACGGCTTCAAGCTGTCGGACGAGGCGGAGCTTGCGATCGAGGCGCTGGTCGAGCAAGGCGTTGACCCGGCTCAGGCGGCGAACATTGGCCGCGCCAAGCGCATCGACGACGGCCGGTTCCGCTACAACGAGCGGGTCAAGGCGACGCTTCCCGCCGGGCGCCGGTTCGATGGGTTGAAGGTGGTCATCGACTGCGCGAACGGCGCCGCCTACAAGACCGCGCCCGAAGTCCTGTGGGAACTGGGGGCCGAGATCATCCCCATCGGGGTCAGCCCGAACGGACTCAACATCAACGAGAAATGCGGCTCGACCGACACCCGCCTCGCCGCCGAAACCGTTGTCGCCCATGGGGCGGATGTCGGCATCTGTCTCGATGGCGACGCGGACCGGGTGATGCTGATCGACGAAAAGGGCCAGGTGGCGGACGGCGATCAGATCATGGCGCTTCTTGCCGCGCGCTGGGGCGCTGCGGGGCGGCTCAACGGCGGCACGCTGGTTGCCAGCGTCATGTCGAACCTCGGGCTTGAGCGCTTTCTTGTCGCGCGCGGCCTGCGCCTTGAGCGTGCAGCGGTGGGCGACCGCTATGTGGTCGAGAAAATGCGCGAGGGCGGCTACAACCTCGGCGGCGAGCAATCCGGTCATATCGTGATGACCGATTACGCCACGACCGGCGACGGCCTTCTCGCCGCGCTGCACTTTCTCGCCGCCATGGTCGAGAACGGCCAGCGCGCCTCGGAGCTTGTCCATCAGTTCGAAACGGTCCCGCAGATGTTGAAGAACGTCAGGTACTCGGCCGAAAGGGAGCCACTTTCGTCTGAAAATGTGCGAAAAGTAATTGCAGAGGCCGAGGCACGCCTGCGCAATTCTGGCCGTCTCCTGATCCGCAAGTCGGGCACGGAGCCGCTGATCCGCGTCATGGCCGAATGCGAGGACGAGGGGCTTCTGGCCGAGGTCGTGGACCGGATCGTGAGCGCAGTCGAAGCGGCGGTCTGACCCGCTCTCCGGTGCGGCGCGCGTGTCGGGCGGGCCGTCGTCGGCATGACTGCGGTCACGGTCATGCGTTCGTGAATTGAGCATCGCATCGCAAGCTGGCAGTAACCGGGGAGGGGCCCCGGTACGGCGATCTTGATGAGGTGTGTGATGGCGAAACTGACGCGGCAGGACCATCTCGACGGCGCGGCGACGCTGGTGCTGCGGCTTGGCGTGACCTGGTTCATCTTCGTCTGGGCGGTCAACAAGATCCTGACGCCGGGGCAGTACCAGCAGCTTGTGCGCTATTTTGACAAGGTCGAGATTGCGACATGGCAGGTGATCGCCGTAGCCGCAGCGCAGGTCGCGGTCTGCCTTCTGGCCTTTGTCGGTTTTGCCCGGCTTTTCGCTTATGGCGCTCTGCTGGTGATGCACTTCTTCACCATCATGCGTCGCTGGGAAGGCTTCCTGCATCCCTTCGAGATCAATGACAGCGGCTTTCCGGTAAACCGCAACATGGTGATCGATCTCGCCGTTTTCGGGGCGATGATCGCGATGCTCCTGCTGATCCGGCGCGATCACTATTCGGTCGGCGGCTGGCTGGCGCGCCACAGCGGCGGCTGGCGGTTCTGGATGTAGGCCGGCATCCGCGCCGCAACCGGCCCGTCGTGACCGCTCAGGCCGCGC
>JBGSNN010000473.1:0-11683 GCA_041739655.1 Albidovulum sp.
GGTCGGCGGCGGCCGGATCAGCCGACCGGGCGGGTGACGCGCGCCGCCCGCGCTTGCACCAGCATCGCGCCCGAATAGAGCACCAGGGCCGCCCAGATCAGCGGAAAGGCGATCATCCGCGCCCGCCCGAAGGGCTCGCCAAAGACAAAGACCGCGGTCAGAAAGATCATCGTCGGCGCGACATACTGCATGATCGCGATCGTCGAGAGCCGCAGCCCCTTGGCGCCGTTGGCGTAAAGCATCAGCGGAATCGCCGTGACCGCGCCGCAGCCGACCAGAAGCCAGGTGTTCACCGGCACGCCTTGCAGAAAATGGCTCTCGCCACGGCCCGACAGCCAGACCAGATAGCCAAGCGCCAGCGGCGTCAGCAGCAGCACCTCGAGCGTGAAGCCCTGATTGGGGCCGATCGGCAGCTTTCTCTTGAAGAACGCATAAAACCCCCATGTCAGCATCAGCCCGAGTGACACCACCGGCAGCCGCCCGCCATCCAGCGTCAGGATCGCCACGGCAACCCCGGCGAGCGCGATGGCGACCCATTGCGCTGCGTTCAACGTTTCGCGCAACAGGACCGCGCCGAGGAAGATCGAGAACAGCGGGTTGATGTAATAGCCGAGCGCCGCGTCGAGCGCATGGCCCGCGCCGATGGCCCAGACATAGATGCCCCAGTTGACCGAGATCACGGCCGCCGTCACCGCGGCCATCGCCAGCATCCGCGGCGTTCGCAGCGCCCGCACCAGATCGGCCGTCCGCCCCGTCGCCAGAAGGATGAGCAGCGCGATCGGGACCGACCAGAGCACGCGGTGGGCGATCACCTCGACCGGCGGAACATGCGCCAGCGCCTTGAGGTAAAGCGGCAGAAAGCCCCAAAGGAGATAGGCCGCGAGCGCATAGAGGAACCCTGGCAGGGTATCTTCGTTCGTCCGCGCGGGCGGTCTCTCGGCCATCGGTTCGGGATCCTTTCGCAATGCGCCCTGCCTAGCGGATCATGTCCGCCGCTGCCATGCGAAGATTGTGCCGGGCACAATCGCTCAGGCCGTCGGCGGGCGCATCCTGCGGGCGAGGTAGTCGCGGCTGAACGCGGCATAACCCTCGGCGGTGACGGCGAGATGGCTCCGCATCCGGGCATGAAGCCTCGGCAGGCGGTGGAACGGGACGGCGGGAAAGACGTGATGCTCGGTGTGATAGGGCATGTTCCAGGCCAGGAACCGCACGATCCGGTTGGTGAATGTGGTGCGCGTGTTCTCGAACATGCTGGCGGCAAAGGGGCAATCGCCGTGTTCGGCAAGAAGGTAGAGCCTGAGGACTGGCTGACCGATCAGCATCGGCATCACCCAGAGCCAGAGCAGAAGCGGCGAGACCAAGAGGCTCAGCACGGCAGCGGCATAGAGCATCGCCATGATCCGCGCCTCGCGCACCATGCGGGGCAGGGCGCGCTCGGGCAGCCAGGGTGCGCGCTCGTGGCCAAGACAGAGCCGCAGCAAGAGCCGCAGCGCGGCAGTCCAGTAGGGCAGGCCGCTGACATGCCAAAGCCATGCCGCGGGCGTCTCGGGCTTGGGGCTCGCCAGCTCCGGGTCCTGCCCCGGCAGGTTGGTGAACCGGTGATGGGCAAGGTGGAAAGACCGGAACCAGGCAAACGGCAGGATCAGGATCAGCCCCGCGACCCGCCCGACCCCGTCGCTGAGCGCGTCTGACCGGAACGGTGTCCGATGCGTGCATTCATGTTCGAGCGTGAAGAGGAAGGCCAGAAGCACGCCCTGTATTGGCAGCAGAAGCGGCCAGGCCGGCACCTTCGCGCCAATCGCCGCGCTTACCGCAAGTATAAGCCCGAGGTGTCCGGCAAGATGAATCAGCCCGGCCCCGTCGCTGCGCGCGGTCAGCGCCAGCTTTTCGGCGGCGGGCAGGGCGGCGAGAAAGGCGCGGTGGTCGGTCATGGTGGCAGGATCGGCGGTTCGGGGCGGTTGGGCAAGAGGGCAGGCGATCGGGGCGGGATGGGGCCGGGTCTGCTGCCCGGCATCACCGCGCCGTGCTGCCGGGAATGTCAAAGCCCTGCGGTGCCAGTTCGAACCCCGCAAAGCGAAACCCGGGCGAGACGGTGCAGCCGACGAGGGTCCAGTCGCCGGTCGTCTGCGCCGCCTGCCAATGGTCCCGGGGCACGATGATCTGCGGACGTTCACCTGCCGCGAGGTCCGGGCCGAGGCGGTGGACGCGCGCCGGCCCCGCTGCGGTCGCGGCCATCGACAGAAGCAGCGGCGCACCAGAGTAGAAGTGCCAGATCTCGGTCGCATCCACCCGATGCCAGTGGCTTCCAGCGCCCGCCTTCAGCAGGAAATAGATGCAGGTACCCGCGGCACGGGGAGATTCGTCGCCTTCCCACGTCTGACGGTACCAGCCGCCTTCTGGATGCGGCTGCAATCCAAGTATGCCAATGATCTCATCAGACTGCATGAAATCTTCCCGATCGTGGAGAGCTGCGGGCGATGATGCCCGCAGGTTTGAGATGGATCAAGGCACCACCGGGAATCGCGGCGCAGCCTGAGGCTGTCCCGCGCCATGGAAGGAACGGCCAATGTCAGCCACGGCCCCGCAATCCGCCCTCATCCGCGAAACCTTCCACGCGCTGAAGGAACGCCTCGCCCCGGCCTCCGTCAGTTTCTACACGGCGCTCTTCCGCCGCGCCCCGCATCTGCGCAAGCTCTTCCGCGACGATCTGGAGGGACAGGGGATGAAGTTCATGACCGCGCTGGGCTTCGTGATCGAGAACATCAACCGGACTGAGGTTCTGACTGACCGGCTGGCGGATCTCGGCCACGTCCACGCGATCATGGGCGTCACCGCTGCGGACTTTGAACCGATGGGCGAGGCGTTGATGGAAACCCTGCGCGACGAGCTCGGCACGGCCTTCACACCAGAGGCCGAATCCGCCTGGCGGTCGGCCTATGCCGATCTCTCCAACCGGATCATCGCACTGGGCAGGATTGGCTGACCCCCGCGCCGGGTGTTCCCGGCGCGAGACGCGAGCGGTCAATTGCTCAGGGATTTCATCGCGTTGGCCTTCACGACCATGGGCTGGAAGCTGAACACGTTGCGCGACGTGGCATCCACTGTCACCTTGATCCAGTTGAGGTTCGGGCTGCCGAAGGTCTGGACCCTCGTGAAGTTCGGCAGCATCTGGGTGGCGTTCGGCAAGGGCTTGTCGATCTTGAAGAAATGCGTGTCGCCATGGACCAGAACCACCTCGCCGTCGAAGGCGCCGGTCTCGGCGATCAGCGCGTCGAGGAGGGCGGCATAGCCTTCCTTGTCAGCCAGTCGGCTTTCGTCGTCATCCTCGGTCTCGGGGACGTCAAAGCCCGGATCGCCTTGGATCACGATCATCACGCCCTTGTCGCCGGCGCTCTTCGCCTGGGCAAAGCTCGCCTGGAGCCAGTCGATATTCGCAGCATCGCGTTCGGCATATTCGGCATTGTCGGCGGCACATTGCTCTGCGGTCCGCGCGCTCTTCTTGGTGCAGGCCTTGTCGTCATTGACCTTGTTGTTGTTGCTGCCCGGCACGTTCAGGCCGACGAACGTGACACCATCTCTCGAAAGCCGGGTGTTCTCGACGAATTTCTCGCCAGGCGCGCCCTGATGCTCGATCGTCAATTTCTCGATGCCAAAGGTTTCGGGCGCGGCGAACATGGTCTTGCGGAGGTAGGCAAGCCGTTCGAGATTGTCGTAGCCGCCGTTATTGGTGCGGTGGCAGTCGGTCCACTCGTTGTCGCCGGGCACATAGATCACCGGTTTCTTCAGGCTGTTGAACATGACGGCGGCATCGGAATAGACCGTATCGACGCATTGGGAACTGCCGTCCTTGATGTCGCCGGCATAGATCGAGAAGGCGATATCCGAGGCGTTCATGTCCTCGATCAGCGCGGGCATGTAGGGCCCATCGCCCGCCTTGGCATAGGGCATGTCGCCCCAGAGGCCCATCGTGAAAGGTTCGGCCGCCGCCACCAGCGGCGCTGTCCCCGCCAGTACCGCAAACGCCGCCAGACGCGGCAGATTGATGCGCTTCATTTCGGTCTCCTGATCCATGGAAGCGGCAGACATGCCGCATCCGGTTTCTAGGAGCCGCCAATGACAGAACTGCGACGGTTGCGTTCCGGTTCTGTGACGCTTGGTCCGCTCAGGCCCTGAGGATCGACCGGCCCGCATAGGCCGCCGTCTCGCCCAGCATTTCCTCGATGCGCATCAACTGGTTGTATTTCGCCAGCCGGTCCGAGCGGGCGAGCGAACCGGTCTTGATCTGACCGCAGTTGGTGGCAACGGCAAGATCGGCGATGGTCGCGTCCTCGGTCTCGCCGGAGCGGTGCGACATCACCGAGGTATAGCGCGCGCGGTCAGCCATGCGGACGGCGTCGAGCGTCTCGGTCAGCGTGCCGATCTGGTTGACCTTGACCAGGAGCGAATTGGCACAGCCCTGCCGGATGCCCCGGGCCAGGCGCACCGGGTTGGTCACGAAGAGGTCGTCGCCGACAATCTGGCATTTTGCCCCCAGCGCGTCGGTCATAAGCTTCCATCCGGCCCAGTCATCCTCGGCGCAGCCATCCTCGATCGAGAAGATCGGATAATCCTTCACCAGCGCGGCAAGGTAGGCCACGTTCTCTTCTGCGGTCAGGGTTTTCCCCTCACCCGCGAGGATATACTTGCCATCCTTGAAGTATTCCGTGGCGGCGCAGTCGAGGGCCAGCCAGATATCCTCGCCCGGGCGGTAGCCGGCCTTTTCGATCGCCTTCAGGATGAAATCGAGCGCGCCGCGGGTCGAGGACAGGTTGGGCGCAAAGCCGCCTTCGTCGCCGACGCCGGTGGCAAGGCCCGCCGCCGAAAGTTCCTTCTTGAGGGTGTGAAAGACCTCGGACCCCATCCGCACCGCCTCGCGGATATTCTCCGCGCCCACCGGCATGATCATGAATTCCTGGAAGTCGATCGGATTGTCGGCATGTTGCCCTCCGTTGATGATGTTCATCATCGGCACCGGCAGGATATGGGCCGAGGTACCGCCGACATAGCGGTAAAGCGGCTGCGTCGTGTAATCGGCAGCGGCCTTGGCCACCGCAAGCGAAACGCCGAGGATCGCGTTGGCGCCGAGGCGGCCCTTGTTCGGGGTGCCGTCCAGTTCGATCATGGTGCGGTCGATGGCAACCTGTTCGGTGGCGTCAAAGCCGATGATGGTCTCGGCGATTTCGCCGTTCACCGCCGCCACCGCCTCAAGCACGCCCTTGCCCATGTAGCGTGTCTTGTCGCCATCGCGCTTTTCCACCGCCTCATGCGCGCCGGTCGAGGCGCCCGAAGGTACCGCAGCGCGGCCTTCGGTCCCATCGTCCAGCGTCACGTCCACTTCGATGGTGGGGTTGCCGCGGCTGTCAAGGATCTCGCGGGCGTGGATGTCGATGATCGTGCTCATGGGCTGATGACCTCTGCCAAGGGAGTGTTGCGCCTGCCATACACCAGCCGGGGCGGAATGGAAACGCTGATGATAGCGCTAACGGACGCAAAGTGCCGGCTCAGGCCGGCCGCCGCAACCGCGCCTCGCGAAGCAGGGTGTAGAGGCCCGAGGCTATGACGACGGCCGCCCCGATCAGGGTCCAGTGATCGACGTTTTCGTCAAAGACCGTGATGCCGAGGATCAGCGCGAAGATGATGCGCGAATAGCGGAACGGTGCGACCACGGCGACATCGCCGAGCCGCATCGCGGCGATGATGGCATAGTAGGCGGCAACGCCGACAACTGCCGTCAAGCCAAGGCGCAGCAGAATGCCGGGCGGTAGTGTCACCCAGCCGCCCTGAAACAGCATCAGTACCGCGCCCGCCGGCACCACCGCCAGAAAGCCGTAGAGCGCCATGATGAGCGAGGGGACATGCACCGGCGCGCTGCGCGTCGCGACATCCCGTGCGGCAAGGAAGATCACGCCGGCCACCGCGAACAGGGACGCCGGCATGAACCCCTCCGCGCCAGGCCGGACGATGATGAGAACACCGAGGAACCCGACCGTGACCGCGCTCCAGCGCCGCCACCCGACCGGCGCGCCCAGAAAGACCGCGGCCCCGAGGGTCACCGCGAGGGGCGTCGCCTGCAGGATCGCCGAGGCGCTGGACAGCGGTGTCAGGATGATCGCGGAGACATAGAAGACCGTGCCCAGCATCTCGCTCAGGTTCCGGACCACGACCGACCGCTCGATCAGGGCCGGACCGAAGAGACGCAAGCGGTTCAGCTTTGCCAGAGCCGCAAAGATCGCGGCGCCGAGGAGCCCCAGAATCACCAGGATCTGACCCGAAGGCAGGTGGGCCGAGACCCCCTTGATCAGCGTGTCCTCGATGGCGAACCCTGCCATCGAGGCAATCATCAGGGCGATGCCGCGCAGGTTTTCCATCAGGTGTCCTTGGGCCGGGAAACGCCGTCCTACCGGTGCGGCCGCGCCGCGGCAAGACGGATCAGCGCTTCTTGACCGGCACCGCGAACAGTTCCAGCCGGTGGCCGGTCAGCCGATAGCCGAGACGCGCCGCGATCTTCACCTGCAGCGCCTCGATCTCGGGATCGACGAATTCGATCACCTTGCCCGAGGTCACGTCGATCAGATGGTCATGATGCGCCCGCTCGGCATCCTCATAGCGGGCCCGCCCGTCGCCGAATTCGAGCTTGTCGAGGATGCCCGCGTCGTCGAACAGGCGCACCGTGCGATAGACGGTGGCGAGCGAGATCTTCGGGTCGATGGCCGAGGCCCGCATGTAGAGAAGCTCTGCGTCCGGATGGTCGTCCGAGGCCTCAAGAACCCGCGCGATGGTCTTGCGCTGCTCGGTCAGCCGCAGCCCGCGGGCGGTGCAGCGATCAATGATGGTGTTGCTCATGCGGCCCCCGTCCGGTGCTGGGGCAAGGATTACGGGATTTCGCGCCATCAGAAAAGGGCTGCGGACGATCCGCCCCGAGCCGGGTCGGGCGCGCAGGCGCGGCCGGTGCGCCGAAGCGCCCCTGCGGCGTGATTCTGCCGCTCGCAGGATGTCGCCGTGCCGACTCGGTCGCATACCTCAGGTTGCCGTATGTCAAGCCTGAAAACACCATATATCGTGGGTCCGCCGCCTCCCGCGGATGAAAAATTCGATGTTTTCCGACCCGATCCGGCCACAATGGGGATGACTGAAACGGCCCTTGCGGCTACGATCATCGCAGACGACACGGGGCGGGTGCGCTCGCCCCCGACGACGCTCAGGCCGCAGGCGAGAATACCGGGCGGTACAAGAATGAGCCTGATCGGCGAAACTTCAGACGGGGGCGCGAGCCCCCTTTTTCTTGTGGTGCGCCAGCATGCTCCTCCGGCCGTTTCCCGCCGTGTCGCAGCGGAATTTGCGCGATCCTCTTGCGGTTGCGGCCGTGACCCGCCAAATGAAAACGAGGGCGGATCGTCCGCCACGACCGGGGATGGTCCCCGCAGGAATGGAGACGTGATGAAGAAACTCGTTCTGACCCTTGGTGCCCTCGCGGCCTTCGGTGTCGCCGAGGCCCAGGCGCAGACCGTCGTCAGCGACACCGATGGCAACGGCACCTATTCGTTCGAGGAGATCAAGGCAGCCTATCCCGACCTGAACCAGGCGACCTTCGGCTCCGTTGACGTGAACGGCGACGGCCAGGTCGACGCCGATGAGCTTCAGGCCGCGCGCGAGGCGGGCACGCTCGCCTTCTGATCGTCGGGAGAACAAATCGGACAGAGCAGGGCTCCGGCGAAAACCGGGGCCCGTCGCGGTTGCGGCGGTATCAGCATCGCACGCGCCGCGTCAGACCCCGCGCGACAGCGCCGCAACCCCGGTGCGGGCCACGTCCGCCAGGCCAAGTGGCCGCATCAGATCAGCGAAGGCGTCGATCTTGGCCGGCGTCCCGGTCATTTCGAAAACGAAGCTCTGCAACGTCGAATCCACGACATTCGCGCGAAAGATCTCGGCCAGGCGCAGCGCCTCGATCCGCTTCTCGCCGGTGCCCGCAACCTTGAAGAGCGCCAGCTCTCGTTCCACGCTCGGGCCTTCGACGGTCAGGTCATGCACCTCATGCACGGGCACCAGCCGGCCAAGCTGGGCCTTGATCTGCTCGATCACCGAGGGCGTGCCGCGCGTCACCACCGTGATCCGCGACCGATGGCCGAGATGGTCGACCTCGGCCACCGTGAGGCTGTCGATGTTGTAGCCGCGTCCGGAAAAAAGTCCGATCACGCGCGCCAGCACACCGGCCTCGTTATCGACGAGGACGGCGAGTGTGTGGGTTTCGCTGGCCTGCGCGTGCGGATCGCGCAGGTCATAGGCGGAATGGCTGGTCGAGCCCTTCTTGATGTTCAGTGCCGACATGAGCGCCTCTGCTTCTTCTGTTTGAAAATACCTCGGGGGTCCGGGGGCGGCGCCCCCGGCGGTTCACACCAGGACCGCACCGCCCGCCTGAATCGCGCCCTCGGTCGCGGCGTCGCCCAGCAGCATCTCGTTATGCGGTTTGCCCGACGGGATCATCGGGAAGCAGTTCTCGTGCTTCTCGACGAGGCAATCGAAAAGAACCGGTCCGTCATGGTCAAGCATCGCCATGATCGCATCGTCAAGCTGCCTCGGGTCAGAACACTGGATGCCCTTCCAGCCGAAGGCCTCGGCGAGCTTGACGAAATCGGGCAGGCTTTCCGACCAGGAATGCGAATAGCGCTCGCCATGCAGCAGTTGCTGCCATTGCCGCACCATGCCGAGCCGTTCGTTGTTCAGGATGAACTGCTTCACCGGTGTGCGGAACTGTGTCGCCGTGCCCATCTCCTGCATGTTCATCAGCCATGACGCCTCGCCCGCGACATTGATGACAAGCGCCTCGGGATGCGCGATCTGCACCCCGATCGAGGCCGGAAAGCCGTAGCCCATGGTGCCAAGGCCGCCCGAGGTCATCCAGCGGTTCGGGGCCTCGAAGCCAAGGTATTGCGCGGCCCACATCTGGTGCTGGCCGACTTCGGTGGTGATGTAGCGGTCGCGGCCCTTGGTCAGCGCCTCCAGCCGCTCCAGCGCGTATTGCGGCTTGATGGTCTTTTGCGAGGGCTTGTAGCTGAGGCATTTCTTCAGCTTCCACTGCTCGATCTGGCCCCACCATTTTGCCAGGCCGTCCTTGTTGACCTTGCGCCCGCGCGCCTTCCAGACCTTCAAGAGGTCTTCCAGCACATGGCCGACATCGCCGACGATCGGCAGATCGACATGGATCACCTTGTTGATCGAGGAGGGGTCGATATCGACATGCGCCTTCTTCGAGCGGGGGCTGAAATCGGCCAGCCGCCCGGTGATGCGATCATCGAACCGCGCCCCGAGGTTGATCATCAGGTCGCAGCCGTGCATGGCGAGGTTGGCCTCGTAAAGCCCGTGCATCCCGAGCATGCCGAGCCAGTTCCTGCCCGAGGCCGGGTAGGCGCCGAGCCCCATCAGCGTCGAGGTGACAGGAAAGCCCGTCGCATCGACCAGCTCGCGCAGAAGCTGGCTCGCGCCGGGGCCGGAGTTGATGACGCCGCCGCCGGTGTAGAAGATAGGGCGCTCGGCCTTTTCCATCATCGCGACAAGGCGGGTGATGGCCTCGATGTCGCCCTTCACCTTGGGCTGATAGCGGCTCGCCTTGGCCTCGCGCGGGGCCTGATAGGTGCCGGTGGCAAACTGCACGTCCTTCGGAATGTCGATCAGGACCGGTCCGGGGCGGCCGCGGGTGGCAACATGGAAGGCCTGATGCAGCGTCTCGGCCAGCGTCTCGGTATCCTTGACCAGCCAGTTGTGCTTGGTGCAAGGCCGGGTGATGCCGACGGTATCGGCCTCCTGAAAGCCGTCGGTGCCGATCATGAAGGTCGGAACCTGACCGGTCAGGACGACGAGCGGGATCGAATCCATCAGCGCGTCGGTCAGGCCGGTGACCGCATTGGTAGCACCAGGACCCGATGTCACCAGCGCGACACCCGGCCTGCCGGTCGAGCGGGCATAGCCTTCGGCCATGTGGACCGCGCCCTGTTCGTGGCGCACAAGGATGTGGCGGATGTCGTTCTGCTGGAATATCTCGTCATAGATCGGAAGCACGGCGCCGCCCGGATAGCCGAAGACCACCTCGACGCCCTGATCCTTGAGCGCCTGAACCACCATCCTCGCACCGGTCATCTGCCGTGACATCGTTCGACTTCTCCATCCAGCTTCAGTCGCGCAACAAAAAGCCCCGGGTTTGAGCCGGGGCGCATGGGAACCACGATGGTCAACCGTTACCGGCCCATGCGCCACTTTCTTAGAACTACAAGGATCGGAGCCATTGCCCGAGAGGCCTTTCGCTGCTGCGCGGCGGACATTAGGCAGGCTTTGCCGGGGCGTCAACCGGCAAATGCGGAAATAAAGTGTCGTGGAAGGCGAATTATGCCTTCTTTTCTTTCTTGATCTGCCGCTGCGGCGAAACGAACGCGAAAATGCTCTCGGGTCAGGCCAGAAGGACGGGGTAGGCAGCATAGCCTGCAAGAAGCGCGGCCGCCCCGCCGCGGCTGACACGGCCGGGCCGGACCGCGAAATAGAGCATCCAGAGGGCAGCGCCGAGCGCGATCCACATGTCGATCTGCGCAAAGCGGGCATCGACCGGGATCGGCGCGAGGATTGCGGTCAGGCCGATGATGCCGAGAATGTTGAAGATGTTCGATCCGACGATATTGCCCACCGCAACGTCCGAGTGACCGCGCAAGGCCGCCAAGGCCGAGACCGCGAGTTCCGGCAGCGAGGTGCCGATCGCGACGATGGTCAGCCCGATCACCGCTTCGCTGACGCCAAAGGTGCGGGCGATCTCGGTCGCGCTGTCGACCAGAAGCCGCGCGCCGATCATGAGAACGACAAGCCCGCCAAGTGCAAGGAGGACACTCCTGCCGAGGCTCACCGTGACAGGGGGCAGGTCCGTTTCGTCCACGGATTTGCCGGAACGGAGGCTCATATGAAGGTAGAGGCCAAGGCCGACGACAAGGATCACGCCCTGCCATCGCCAGATCGTGCTGCCGAGCAAAAGCGCCCAGAGCGCGACGGTGACGCCGATCATCACGGCGAAGTCGCGCCGCGTATCGGCAATGGCGATCGGTGGCGGCAGGATCAGCGCCGTCAGTCCGAGGATCAGCAGGATGTTGGCGATGTTCGAGCCTACGACATTGCCGATGGCCAGCGCGGGCGCGCCGGCAAGGGCCGCCTGAACCGAGACCAGAAGCTCTGGCATCGACGTGCCAAAGCCGACCACGGTCAGGCCGATCACAAGCGGCGGGACCGAAAACCGCCGGGCAATGCCGATGGCGCCGCGCACCAGAAACTCGCCACCAAAGAACAGGCCGCAAAGCCCGGCCACAAACATCACATAGATCAAGACCCGCTCCTGCCTGATTGACACCTTACTTCGGGTTGCGAGCCGATTTTGCAAGGGGGCGGGCGCTTTTGGCCCTGCGCCGCGCCGGCGGACCCGCGTGGGGCCGATGGACACGGCCCCGGCGATTGGGCAGGATCGCGGCGCGGAAGGCCATGACAGGGGCGCTTGATGACACCGGACACACTGCGCTACGGCACCATCATGCTGGCGGCCGGGATCGGCATCCCGATCCTTGCCGCGCTGAACGCGCAGCTTGGGCATCGGATCGCGTCGCCCGCGGCGGCGGCGGTG
>JBGSNN010000025.1:0-1999 GCA_041739655.1 Albidovulum sp.
AGAAGCCGCCCGCAAGGCCGCGGCCGAAGCCGAGGCCGCCGCGCAGGAGGCCGCCCTGGCCGAAGCTCAGGCGTCGATCGCGGCCGCTGGTGACGATGCCGTGGATGCCGCGCCCGAAGGAGAGAAAGAATGAAACTCGACGTGATCAAGCTCGACGCCAAGAAGGCAGGCTCGATCGATCTCTCCGACGAGATCTTCGGGCTGGAGCCGCGCGCCGACATCCTGCACCGCGTTGTCCGCTGGCAGCGTGCCAAGGCGCAGGCCGGTACCCACTCGGTGCTGGGCAAATCGGACGTGTCCTACTCGACCAAGAAGATCTACCGCCAGAAAGGCACCGGCGGCGCCCGCCACGGGTCCAAGAAGGCACCGATCTTCCGTCACGGTGGCACCTACAAGGGTCCGACGCCGCGCAGCCACGCCCATGATCTTCCCAAGAAGTTCCGGGCGCTTGGTCTTTGCCATGCGCTGTCGGCCAAGGCCGGTGCGGGTCAGCTCGTCATCCTCGACAGCCTCGATATGGCCGACGCCAAGACCAAGGTTCTCGCCAAGGCGGCGAAAGAGCTCGGCTGGAAGCGCGTCCTGATTATCGACGGTGCCGAGGTGAACGCGAACTTCGCTCGCGCGGCGGCCAACATCGAAGGCATCGACGTGCTGCCGTCGATGGGCGCCAACGTCTATGACATCCTCAAGCGCGACACGCTCGTGCTCACCAAGGCTGGTGTCGAGGCTCTTGAGGCCCGTCTTGGCAAAGGGGACCAGAAATGAGCGTGAAACCCGAACATTACGACGTGATCGTCAAGCCGATCATCACCGAGAAGGCGACCATGGCCTCCGAAGCCGGTGCGGTCGTGTTCCAGGTGACGAAGACCGCGACCAAACCGCAGATCAAGGAAGCGGTGGAGGCAGTCTTCGGCGTGAAGGTGAAGGCGGTGAATACCGCGATCACCAAAGGCAAGGCGAAGAAGTTCCGCGGCAAACCCGGCGTGCGGAGCGACGTGAAGAAAGCCTATGTCACCCTCGAAGAGGGCAACACTATCGACGTCTCTTCGGGGCTTTGATAGAAGGCGGCGAATCTCGCGGCCCCGGTCTCCGGGGCCGTGACATTTCCTGGCGCAGCGCGCCGAGCGGGTGCCGGTCTCTTGATCCGGCCGCGCGACACCGAACCTAAGACGGGGACCTTCGGGGCCCTACACCCAACGGACCGATAGGTCCAAAGCAACGGAAGACAGAGAGCATGGCACTCAAGTCGTATAAACCGACGACGCCGGGCCAGCGTGGGCTGGTTCTGATCGACCGTTCGGAGCTTTGGAAAGGTCGCCCCGTCAAGTCCCTCACCGAGGGTCTGACCAAGACGGGCGGCCGGAACAACACCGGGCGCGTCACATCGTGGCACAAGGGCGGGGGCGCAAAGCGTCTTTACCGCATCGTGGATTTCAAGCGTCGCAAGTTCGACGTTCCGGCGACGGTGGAACGGATCGAATATGACCCGAACCGCACCGCCTTCATTGCGCTGGTCCGCTATCAGGACGGCGAGCAGACCTACATCCTCGCGCCGCAGCGTCTTGGCGTTGGCGATCAGGTGATCGCCGGGGCGAAGACCGACGTGAAGCCCGGCAACGCGATGCCGTTCTCGGGCATGCCGATCGGCACGATCGTCCACAACGTCGAGTTGAAGGCAGGCAAGGGCGGCCAGCTTGCGCGCGCCGCGGGCACCTATGCCCAGTTCGTCGGCCGTGACGGTGGCTACGCCCAGATTCGCCTGTCCTCGGGCGAGTTGCGCATGGTTCGCCAGGAGTGCATGGCGACGGTGGGCGCGGTGTCGAACGCCGACCATTCGAACCAGAACCTCGGCAAGGCGGGGCGCAAGCGCCACATGGGCGTTCGGCCCACGGTGCGCGGCGTCGCGATGAACCCGATCGACCACCCGCATGGTGGTGGTGAGGGCCGGACCTCCGGTGGTCGTCATCCGGTCACCCCGTGGGGCAAGGGCACCAAGGGG
>JBGSNN010000030.1:0-4423 GCA_041739655.1 Albidovulum sp.
GTGGCTATGGCGGCGGCTATGACGAGGATCGCGGCGGCAGCCGCGGCGGCGCCGCAGGTGGCGGTGGCGGTGGTCGCTCCGACCTTGACGACGAAATTCCGTTCTGAATTAAGGCGAACGCCCCGCAGATGCGGGGCGTTCTAAGCACGGGGCGGGCGGTTGGTTGCTCTGGCAGGCCTTGACATCCGAGACCAGAGGGTTCGATTCCATTATCCTCCACCACTGGCCCCGATACCTAACAGTGTCGGGGCCTCGTGTCATTTAAGAGGTTACCCCGCAGTCTTTAAGGCAAGGTAGATTTCCTCAGCGCCTCCGCAGCGCCTTGTCCAGAACCGCCCGGACCGCCTCGCCCGGCACGTCCGAAGCGACGAAAGCCGCGCCGATGCCGCGGGCGAGGATGAAGCGCAGCCGCCCATCGACCACCTTCTTGTCCTGTGCCATCAGATGCAGCAGCCCCTCGGTCCCCGGCAACTCGCCCGGAATGTCACCAAGGTCCGCCTTCATCCCCATCGCCTTCAGATGCGCGCGCACCCGGCTCGGCTCTTCCTGACTGCACAAGCCGAGGCGCTGGGAAAGCTCGAACGCCAGGGCACAGCCGATGGCGACGCCTTCGCCGTGCAGCACCCGGTCGGAGTAGCCGGTCGCGGTTTCCAGCGCATGGCAGAAGGTGTGGCCGAGGTTGAGCAGCGCCCGCTCGCCCTCCTCGGTTTCGTCGCGCTCGACGATCCGCGCCTTCATCTCGACCGAGCGGCGCACCGCATATTGGCGCGACACCGCATCGCCCGCTGCCAGAGACGGCCCGCTCTTTTCAAGCCAGTCGAAGAAGACGGCATCGCCGAGAAGGCCGTATTTCACCACCTCGCCGTAGCCCGAGAGGAAATCGCGGGCGCTCAGCGTGCCGAGGACACCGATATCGGCGAGCACCAGCGACGGCTGGTGAAAGGCGCCGATCAGGTTTTTGCCGTGGACCGAGTTGATGCCGGTCTTGCCGCCCACCGAGCTGTCCACCTGCGCCAGAAGCGTCGTCGGGATCTGCACGAAGCGCACGCCGCGGCGCAGGACGGCGGCGGCAAAGCCCGCCAGATCGCCAATGACACCGCCGCCGAGGGCGATGACGATGTCGCGCCGCTCGATCTTCTCGGACAGGAGCCAATCGACGGCGCGCGAAAACTGCGGCCAGCCTTTGGTCGCCTCTCCGGCGGGAAGCGCGAGGGTGGTCACCTCAATGTCGCCAAGACCTGCCCGCAAGGCATCAAGATGCAGCGCGCTCACCGTCTCGTCCGTCAGGACCGCCACGCGCCGACGCTGAAGCAGCGCCCCGATCTGCGCCGCCGCATCCGCGATCAGGCCCGGCCCGATCCGCACGTCATAGCTCCGCGCGCCGAGATCGACATGCACGGTCTCAAAGCTGTCCATCGTCATGTCTTCCCCAGAATGTCGCCATGCGCCTGAAGCGCCTCGATGACCTTGTCGGCCATCTGTTCGATCGAATAGTCGGGCCGCGCCTGCACCGTGACCGCCGCCTCGGCATAGACCGGCTCGCGCGAGGCCAGCAGCGCGCCGAGCGTACCTTTGGGATCGGGCGTTCTGAGCAGCGGCCGCGTCGTCTTGTGCCGCACGCGGTTCCACAAGAGATCCAGATCAGCCTTGAGCCAGACCGCCACACCGCGCTCTGCGATGGCGCGGCGGTTGGCCTCGGCCAGAAAGGCGCCACCACCGGTCGAAAGGATGCAGGCCGGACCCGAGAGAAGCCGTGACAGCACCTCGGATTCCCGCGCGCGGAAGAAAACCTCGCCATCCCGCTTGAAGATCTCGGCCACGCTCATGCTCGCCGCGCGTTCGATCTCTTCGTCGGAATCGACGAACGGCACCCCGAGAAGGCGCGCGAGCGCGGTCCCGACAGCGGTCTTGCCGGCCCCCATCATACCGATCAGCACCACGGTTTTCTTCAGCTTTCGCCCCAAGGTCCGCCCTTTTGCCTGCACCCGCCGTGTCCTGCTGCAAGACCCGAAGGCTGTCTCCTGCTCAAATTGCATCATTCCGCCCTGAATGGCGTGAACTCGCCGGAAATGCCATATATAAGTTCAGGCGAACAGCCTTGGCGCGGCGCGGCCGCAGGGCAGGCGCAGCGTGCATCGCGCAGCAGCCAGATAGAAAAAGAAACGGCAGGTCAGCATGTTGCGCATTCTGAAAGTTCTGGTTTTCCTCGTACTCATCGCTTTTGTCGGGCTTGTGGGCTATGCTTACCTCGGCGATCTTGAGCCTGAGCGGAGCGATGTGACTGTGCCGGTTGAACTGAATGTCGCGAAATAGAGCGGGCGCGTTTCTGTCTGTGCTGCTGTTTCTCGGCGTCGCAGCGGCGGCCGAGGACAAGGCGCCGCCATTGTCGGCGATCGACTGGCTGTCGCGGTCGGTCGCGACACCGGCGGCGATGCCTGCGCCGGACGCAACCGGCAGCGAACCGCCCGTCACCACCCGCACCCCGATCCCCGGCGCCATCACCACGCGGCCCCTGGACGCCGAAACGCTCGACACCATCGGGCTCTTGCCGCAGCGGACAACCGGTTTGCCCGCAGACCTCTGGGGCACCACGCCGACGGAGGACCTCGTGCGCCGGATCCGGGCCGAGCGGGTGGACACGCTGCCCTCGGTTCAGGCGCTGCTCTACACGCTTCTTCTGGCCGATCTTGACCCGCCGCAGGACGCCGGGCCGGAGGGAACCCTGTTCCTTGCCCGCGTTGACAAGTTGCTTGACCTCGGGGCGCTGGAACCCGCGCTGGCCATGCTTGAGAAGGTCAATCCGCCGACCGCGGAGCCGTTCCGGCGCTGGTTCGACGTCGCGCTTCTGACCGGGCAGGAGGACCGCGCCTGCACCGTCATGCGCAACACGCCGCAGGTCGCGCCGACCTTCCCGGCGCGGGTCTTCTGCCTTGCGCGCGTCGGCGACTGGAATGCCGCGGCGCTCTCTCTCAGGACCGGCGAGACGCTCGGTTATGTCGATGCCGACATGGCGCGGCTGCTTGAGTTTTTCCTCGACCCCGACCTGTTCGAGGGCGAGCCCGATCTGCCACCGCCTGCCCGCCCCTCGCCGCTCGTCTTCCGGTTGATGGAGGCGATCGGCCAGCCGATGTCCACCGCGACCCTCCCCGTCGCCTTCGCGCAGGCTGACCTGCGCTCCAACGCCGGCTGGAAAACCCGGCTCGAGGCCGCCGAACGGTTGGCCCGCACCGGCGCGATCCCGGCGAACCAGTTGCTCGGGCTCTACACCGAGAATGAACCCTCCGCCTCGGGCGGCATCTGGGCGCGGGTTGCCGCCATGGAGCGGCTGGACGCGGCGCTGACGGCGGGAAAACCCGATGCCATCGAGACCGCGCTGACTGCGGCATGGCCGGAAATGGTCGGCGCCGAACTGGAAGTGCCCTTCGCGGCGATCTTTGCCGACCGGCTCGCCAAAGCCGGTCTGCCGGGCGAGGCCGGAACCCTCGCCTTCCGCATCGGCCTCTTGTCCGAGAGCTATGAGAAGGTCGCGCAGAGCCACCGCACCGCGACCGGAGAGGATGCCTTTCTGGTCGGCGTCGCGACCGGCCGGACCGACGGTCTAACCCCCGATGACCAGATGGGCGTGGCGGTGAAATCGGCGTTTGTGACCGGCGCGCCACTGCGCGAGGACTATCTGCGGTTCATCAAGGACAAGCGTCTCGGTGAAGGTATCCTGAACGCCATCGACGACATCACCGAGGGCGCGCGCGGCGATCTGCGCGATGTGACCGGCGGCCTGCGCTTCCTGCGCGAAATCGGCCTTGAGGAGACCGCCCGCCGCGCCGCGCTTGAGCTTCTGCTGCTCGAACGCCGGGGCTGACGGTCATGGAGCGGTGGATCGCGACCTTTCTCGATGCGCAGGCGGCCGAGCTTGGATCGGCGCGCAACACGCTTTTGGCCTATGGCCGCGATCTGAAGGATTTCGCGCGCTGGCTGGCCCGCCGCAAGCTGGATTTCGCGGCCACGGCCCGTGCCGATGTGGAGGCCTATGTCGTCGCCTGCGAGGCCGAGGGGCTGTCGGCCGCCACCCGCGCGCGCCGGCTGTCGGCGATTCGCCAGCTCTTCCGCTTTGCCTATGACGAGGGCTGGCGCACGGACAACCCGGCGATCGAGATTTCCGGTCCCGGAAAGGCCCGGCATCTGCCGAAGATTCTCAGCGTGGCCGAGGTCGAGGCGCTGCTGGCGGCGGCGCGGGACAGCGGGCGCACGCCCGCCGAACAGGTGCGAAACACCTGCCTGATGGAACTGCTCTACGCCACCGGCATGCGGGTGAGCGAGCTTGTCGGCCTTCCGGTCGCGGCTGCGCGCGGTGACCCGAGGATGCTTCTGGTCCGCGGCAAGGGCGGCAAGGAGCGCATGGTCCCGCTCTCGGGCCCGGCGCGGC
>JBGSNN010000084.1:0-2693 GCA_041739655.1 Albidovulum sp.
GCGCGCCTCAAGATCGACATAGCTGAACAGCGAACCACTCGCCTCGTCCGTCCCGCGCATCATCACCCCCGCAAAAGCCTGCGCAGAGTGAATCATGTTCCTCAAATCAGGCCAAGGGCCGACTTCTTCAGCAGCCTGCTAAGACGGCGCGCACCCGGTCTTGCCGGAACGGAAAACGGCGCCCGAAAGGGCGCCGTCGCTGCGCGAGGGGTGGGGATCAGAGACCAGGGTAAAGCGGGAAGCGGGCGCAGAGTCCAGCCACTTCCGCCTTCACCTTGGCCTCAACCGCAGCATTGCCATCCTCGCCATGCGCAGCCAGACCATCGACCACTTCGATGATCCAGCGCCCGATCTGGCGAAACTCCGCTTCGGCGAAACCGCGGGTCGTGCCGGCGGGCGTGCCGAGGCGGACGCCCGAGGTCACGGTAGGCTTTTCCGGATCGAACGGAATGCCGTTCTTGTTGCAGGTGATATGAGCGCGGCCGAGCGCCTTTTCGGTGGCATTCCCCTTCACCATCTTCGGCCGAAGATCGACAAGCATGACATGGGTGTCGGTGCCGCCGGTAACGATGTCGAGACCGCCCTTCATCAACTCATCCGCCAGCGCCTGCGCGTTCCTGACGACCTGTGCGGCGTAGCTCCTGAACTCGGGCCGCAGCGCCTCGCCGAAGGCGACGGCCTTGGCGGCGATGACATGCATGAGGGGGCCGCCCTGAATGCCGGGGAAGATCGCCGAGTTGACCTTTTTCGCGATGTCTTCGTTGTTGGTCAGGATCATGCCGCCGCGCGGGCCGCGCAGGGTCTTGTGGGTCGTCGTGGTGGCGACGTCGGCATGGGGGAAGGGCGAGGGGTGCTGTCCGCCGGCGACGAGGCCCGCAAAATGCGCCATGTCCACCATGAGCCAGGCGCCGACGCTGTCCGCGATCTCGCGGAATTTCGCAAAGTCGATCACCCGCGGCACAGCCGATCCGCCCGCAATGATGAGCTTCGGCATATGCGCCTTGGCCAGATCCGCAACCTGATCGTAGTCGATGCGGTTGTCCTGCTGACGGACGCCGTACTGGATCGCGTTGAACCACTTGCCGGACTGATTGGGCGCCGCGCCATGCGTCAGGTGCCCGCCCGAGGCGAGGTTCATGCCGAGGATGGTGTCGCCCGGTTTCAGCAGCGCGTTGAACACGCCCTGGTTTGCCTGGCTGCCGGAGTTCGGCTGGACGTTTGCGAAGGCGCAACCGAACAGTTGCTTGGCGCGGTCGATCGCGAGGGTCTCGGCCACGTCCACATACTGACAGCCGCCATAGTAGCGCTTGCCCGGATAGCCCTCGGCATATTTGTTCGTCATCACCGAACCCTGCGCCTCCATCACGGCGCGGCTCACGATGTTCTCCGAGGCGATCAACTCGATCTCGTCGCGTTGGCGACCAAGTTCGCCGGTGATCGCGCCGAAAACTTCGGGGTCGCGGGTGGCAAGGTTTTCGGTAAAGAAACCGGCGTCGCGTTGCGGGGCGTTCATGGGCGTCTCCTGAGGATCAACGGTCGCGGGTTCTTTATCGCAGCGGCGGGCGGGCGTGAAGCTTGAATCCGACCTCTTGGCCCGCACGCACGAAGCCGCCGCCCCGAGAGAAGTTTCAGTGCCAGTCGACCCGGCCCCGGAGAGGGGTTGCCTTCGGCGGACGGGAGTGGATCAATGCGCCCGGCGGAGGGACCGAAACGCAGATGCCCCAGATCAGCTTCATGGCAAGTGAGACCGAGGTGGCGCAATCGGCGCTGGCCTGGCTCGTCAAGCAGCACGGAACCTGCGCCCCGGACAAGGCCGATGTCATCGTGGCGCTGGGCGGGGATGGCTTCATGCTTCAGACCCTGCACGCGACCGAAAGGATCGACGTGCCGGTCTATGGCATGAACTGCGGGACCATCGGATTCCTGATGAACGAATACGACGAGGAGCGATTGCCCGAACGGCTGGCAGCCGCCGAGGAAGAGGTGATCAACCCGCTCGCGATGCATGCGGTCGGCGCCGATGGATCGGTGCATGATGCGCTGGCGATCAACGAGGTGTCGCTGTTGCGTGCCGGGCCGCAGGCCGCGAAGCTGAGGATCAGCATTGACGGCACGGTTCGGATGGAGGAGCTGATCTGCGACGGGGCGCTTGTCTGCACGCCCGCAGGCTCGACCGCCTACAACTACTCGGCCCATGGCCCAATTCTGCCGATCGGCGCCGATGTCCTGGCCCTGACCGCGATGGCGGCCTTCCGGCCCCGACGCTGGCGCGGCGCATTGTTGCCGAAGACGGCGAAGGTGCGATTTGACGTTCTCGATGCGGCCAAGAGGCCGGTCATGGCCGATGCCGACGGCCGCTCCGCGCGGGATATCCTCTGGGTCGAGGTGCGTTCGGAACCGGCCGTGCGGCATCGGATCCTCTTCGACCCCGGTCACGGGCTGGAGGAACGGCTCACGCGGGAGCAGTTTGTCTGAGCCGTTGTCCGTGACCGGTCAGCCCTGAGCCGCGCCCTTCCAGCTTTCGATCTTGCGGTAGAGCGTCGAGGGCGACACGTCGAGAACCCGCGCAGCCTTCGGAATTGAGCCGCCGTGCATGGCGATCGTGGCCTCGATGACGATCCTTTCGACCTCGGCGAGGCTTCGGCCGATCAGCCCGTCGATGGATGCCCCGCGCGCGCCGGCGGGCTGCGGCG
>JBGSNN010000088.1:0-2641 GCA_041739655.1 Albidovulum sp.
GAGGCGCGCCCAGACCGGGCTTGAGGCCGTGCCCTGCGGCCAGACCCCGGTCAGGGCGAACCGGAACCGTGGCGACTGCCGCGCCGCGCGTTCGATCCGGTCGATGACGGCATCGCCGTGGTCGGCGATCAGATCCTCAAGCGGTCCTGCCGCCAGCATGATGGCCTGCCAGACCGTCTCGGCCCCGGCCAGCGCGAGGTGGATGAAGGTCCAAAGCTCCTCGGGATGATCGCGCAGTTCAAAGACGCAGAGCGCCGACCACGGAAACGCATCATCCGCACGCTCGGCGCGGTTGTCAGCCAGCCAGAGCGGCACCAGCGCTTCGATGCTCAAGATGTCGCCGGGCGCGCCGGCTTCGTGGCAGAGCAGCGTGGCCATGTCCGGCGGTAGCGGCGTCACACCATCATCTCTTTCGTCGCCGAGAGCCTGAGTTCCGGGTGGTCCCGCACGATCCGGTCGATGTCCCACTGCAGCCGCGTCAGATAAACAATGTCGCCATCGTGATCATGGGCGATGTGGCCCTTGTTGACGTTCACGAATTTCTCGACATCGGCCTTCGGGCCGCTGACCCAGCGGGCCGAGGTGAATTGCGACGGCTCGAAGCGCACCGGCAGCGAATATTCGATTTCGATCCGGCTGGCCAGAACATCGAATTGCAGCGGGCCGACAACGCCGACGATGAAGCCCGAGCCGATGGCGGGCTTGAAGACCTTGGCCGCACCTTCCTCGGCGAACTGCATCAGTGCCTTTTCAAGATGCTTGGCCTTCATCGGATCGCCCGCCCGCACCGTCTGCAAAAGCTCGGGCGCGAAGGAGGGGATGCCGGTGAAGCGCAAGGCCTCGCCCTCGGTCAGCGCGTCGCCGATCCTGAGTTGCCCGTGGTTCGGTATGCCGATGATGTCGCCGGCCCAGGCCTCTTCCGCCAGTTCCCGGTCGGCGGCGAGGAAGAGCACCGGGTTCGAGATCGCCATCGGTTTCTTCGAGCGGACGTGAAACAGCTTCATGCCGCGCTCGAAATGTCCCGAGGCGAGGCGGACGAAGGCGACCCGGTCGCGGTGCTTGGGGTCCATGTTGGCCTGCACCTTGAAGACAAAGCCCGCAACCGTGCTCTCCTCGGGCGCGATCACCCGCTCGGCAGCCCGCTGCGGTTGCGGTTCCGGCCCGTAGTCGCCGATCCCGGACATCAGTTCCTTGACGCCGAACGAGTTGATGGCAGAGCCGAACCAGATCGGCGTCATGTGGCCTTCGAGGAACGACTGGCGGTTGAACGCCGGCAGCAATTCGCGCGCCATTTCAAGCTCGTCGCGCAACTTGGCCAGAAGGTCGGCGGGGACGTGCTCAGCCAGCAGCGGATCGTCGAGCCCCGCGATCTTGATCGATTCCGCGACCCGGTTGCGATCGGCGCGGTCCATCAGTTCCAGCCGGTCGTTCAGCATGTCGTAGCAGCCGAGAAAGTCGCGCCCCATGCCGATCGGCCACGACGCAGGCGTGACGTCGATGGCAAGGTTTTCCTGGATCTCGTCGATGATCTCGAAGGTGTCGCGCGCTTCGCGGTCCATCTTGTTGCAGAAGGTCAGGATCGGCAGGTCGCGCAGCCGACAGACCTCGAAAAGCTTGCGGGTCTGGCTTTCCACGCCCTTGGCGCCGTCGATCACCATGATTGCCGCGTCAACCGCCGTCAGCGTTCGGTAGGTGTCTTCGGAAAAGTCGGAGTGGCCGGGGGTATCGACGAGGTTGAACCGGTAGCGGCCGAAGTCGAAGGACATGGCCGAGGCCGAGACCGAAATCCCCCGCTCCTGCTCCAACTTCATGAAGTCGCTGCGCGTCCGACGCGCCTCGCCCTTGGCGCGGACCTGTCCGGCCATCTGGATCGCGCCGCCGAAAAGAAGAAACTTCTCGGTCAGCGTGGTCTTGCCCGCGTCGGGGTGCGAGATGATCGCAAAGGTCCGGCGCCGGGCGATCTCGGCGGGAAGGGCGGGGCGGTTGGGTGCGGCGTCAAGCATGGCGGCGATATACCGGCGCGGTGCCCGCTTCGCAATCCGCCGCGGTGCGGCTCAGTCCGGTCGCGCGATCAGAAGATCGCAGGGCGGCTCGCGCATCAGCCGGGCAACGACGCTGCCCACCAGGGCGGCGTGAAGCCCGCTCCGGGCATGGGCGCCCAAGGCGATGAGATCGGCCCCGGTGCGCGACAGCGCCGCGGCCAGCACCTGCTCGACGCCGCCTTCGGTCAGCTCAACCTTGCCGAGCGCGGCGGGAAGCATCTGGGTTTTGCGCCATCCCGTCTCGGCGGCCTCGGCCTCGCCAAGAAAGGCACCGACGGTGTCGGCCGGCAAGAGCCCGCGATAGGGTGTATGGAAGGCATGGACCGCGACCAGCGGCGTATCGGGGGCGAGCGCATGGGCGCGACGCAGGGCGGCGGCCGCGGCGGGCGAAAAATCGACGGCGGCCACGACCCCGCGATAGGGCGCCGCGACGGGCGTGCTGACCAGGAGCACCGGGCAGGCGACCTGGCGCACGATGCGCTCCATCGTGGTTTCGCGGAAAATGTCGGCAATCGGTCGCATCCGGTGCAGCCCGAGGATCAGCAGGTCGGTGCGTTCGGCGGCCGCAAGGGCCGCGATTGCCAGCGCCGGGTCGCCGC
>JBGSNN010000114.1:0-2488 GCA_041739655.1 Albidovulum sp.
TTCGCCGACCCTGGTGATGAGCGCCGTCAGAAGCGCCATCCCGGCGAGTGCCACCACCGCCACCGCGCGTTCGGGACGAGCCATGTTGGCCTCGAGCGCGGCGGCAAGTTCGCGCGTGCCCAGGGTGGCGGCCAGAAGCAGGGTGGCCGACACCGCGATGAAGATCGCGAGGGTGCGGAACACCGCGTCGGGCGCATCGCGTTCCAGCACCGCCTCTGTCGGCTTGGCCGGATTGTACCAGACCGCGACGGGCGTGCCGGCGGGATAGCGGGCGAGCCGTTCGGCCACCTGGAAATTGCCAAGATCCTCGCCAATGGAGAGCCGTTTGCCGCGATATGTGCGGGTGCCGACGCGATACTCATAGATGATTTCGGCAAAGTTTCGGGTTTCGAGATCTTCGCCTGCCACGGCCCGCTGGTGGCTTTCGGCGCCCCTGACCTTGCGCGCGACGGCGCGGGCGGAAATGATCTTTCCCGGCGCCTCGGCCCATGTTGCCGCCCGTCGCACCTCCAGCCACTTCACCACGGTGGCAAGGGTCACGATTGCCAGCATGAAAAAGCCGAATGACAGAACGATGGACGTCGTCGACATCGCCGCCCCCCCCCGAGCCCGAGTACGGCTCGGGCGTCAGCCTGCACCCCGCCCCCCGAGTCGGTCAATTGCCCGTCGGCCCGCGGTCGCGCCCGGCGCTGATCGGCCTCAGGCCTCGGCGGTGAATTGCGCCGCAGCGATCAGCCAGCCCTCGGTTCCTGTGACCAGAACCGCCGCGAGGATGGCGCCGACACGGCCTGCGTCGCTGCCGTCGGGGTTGAGGATCCCGGACAGCACGAAGCGCTGCATGACCTGCACGACGCCGGGGGCAAGCTGTCGGGTCTTGACCCGTCCCGTCACCAGCTTGGCGCGCAGGAACGCGCCCGCAAGCTCACCCGCGAAGGTTTCGGCGATCGCCTTGCGGCCCTCGGCCCAGTGGCCGGTCAGCGACAGCAGGTCGGCATCCTCGGCAAAGAGGCTGGCGATCATCCCGGCATCGCGTGCCGACCAGGCGGCGGCGAAGCTGCGCGGCAGGTCGTCGGGGGCGGCAACGCTCATTGCGCGACCTCGACCATCTTGCCGGGGTTGAGGATTCCGTCGGGGTCGAGCGCGCGCTTGATCCGCGCCATGACCTCCCAGGCGTCCCCATGTTCCATCGCCATCAGATCCTTCTTGCCCATGCCCACCCCGTGTTCGCCCGTCATTGTGCCGCCAAGCCTGAGCGCGCGTTCCGCCATGCGGCGGGCGAGCGCCTTGGCGGTTTTCAACTCGTATTCATTGCCGCGTTCGATCAGGAGGATGGCGTGGAAATTGCCATCGCCGACATGGCCGAGGATCGGGCCGGGAATGCCCGAGGCGGCGATGTCGGCGCGGGTCTCGCGCACCGCTTCGGCCAGGCGCGAGATCGGCACGCAGATATCGGTGACAAGCCCCATCGAGCCGGGGCGCGAGGCGATGCAGGCCGGATAGGCGCCGTGCCGCATCTTCCACAGGCGGGTGCGGTCCTCGGCCGTGGTTGCCCAGTCGAAATGCGCGCCGCCCATCTCGGCCACAATCTCGCCGAAACGCTGCGCATCCTCGGCGGTAGAGGTTGGCGTGCCGTGGAACTCGACCATCAGATGCGGTTTCTCGGGCAGGGTCGTGCCGTTCGCCTTGTTGAAGATCGCCGCCGTGGTTTCATCCACGAACTCGATCCGCGCCAGCCGGATGCCCATCTGGATCGTCATCATCACGGTTTCAACGGCGACCTCGAAATCGTCGAAGGCACAGACCGCGGCCGAGATCGCATCGGGCTGGCCGTGGAGCTTCAGCGTCAGTTCGGTGATGATGCCAAGCGTACCTTCGGAGCCGACGAAAAGAGCGGTCAGGTCGTAGCCCGCCGAGGACTTGCGCGCCCCCGATCCGGTGCGGATCACGCGGCCGTCGGCCAGCACCACCTCAAGCGCCATGACATTGTCGCGCATCGTGCCGTAGCGCACCGCCGTGGTGCCGGAGGCGCGCGTCGCCGCCATGCCGCCCAATGAGGCATTGGCGCCGGGATCAACCGGAAAGAACAGGCCAGAATCCCGCAGCCAATTGTTCAATTCCTCACGCGTCACACCCGGTTGCACGACGCAGAGCATATCTTCGGGGTAAACCGCAAGGATCTGATTCATATCGCGAAAATCAACCGTCACCCCGCCTTGAACGGCCAAAGCGTGGCCTTCCAGCGATGTTCCGGCCCCCCAAGGCACGATGGGGATGGCGTGTTTGGCGCATGTGGCGGAAATTCGCACCACCTCATCCGTGGTTTGCGGATAGGCCACGGCATCGGGGGCGCGGGTCAGGATATGGGTTTCCGATTGGGCATGCAGCGCAAGCTCTCCGGCCGAGGTGGAAAGCCGCGGGCCAAGAAAGCCGCGCAATTCGGTCAGGGCGTCACGCAATGCCATGTCAGGGATTTAGGCGCTTGGCGCAG
>JBGSNN010000131.1:0-6847 GCA_041739655.1 Albidovulum sp.
CTGCGCGCCGCGGCTCAGGCCGGGCGCAACGTCATGCCCGCCTCTATCGCCTGTGCCAAGGTCGGCGTCACCACCGGCGAATGGGCCGGCGTCATGCGCCAGGTCCACGGCGAATACCGGGGGCCGACCGGCGTCGCCAGAAGCCCCTCGAACCGGACCGAAGGGCTCGACGACATCCGCACCGCCGTCGATGCCGTCTCCACCCGCCTCGGCCGCCGCCTGACCTTCCTCGTCGGCAAACCTGGTCTCGACGGCCATTCCAACGGTGCCGAGCAGATCGCCGCCCGTGCCCGCGATTGCGGCATGGACATCACCTATGAGGGCATCCGCCTCACGCCCGCACAGATCGTCGAAGCCGCAGTTTCGACCGGCGCCCATGTTGTCGGCCTCTCGATCCTGTCAGGCAGCCACCTGCCGCTGATCGCGGACCTGATGGACCGGATGCACGCGGCGGGTCTTGCGCATGTCCCCGTCGTCGCGGGCGGCATCATCCCTGACGAGGACGCGGCGACACTTCGCGGCATGGGCGTTGCGCGGGTCTACACGCCCAAGGATTTCGAGCTGAACCGGATCATGCTCGACATCGTCGCGCTGGCCGAGCCGCGGGCCGAGGCCGCAGAGTAGGCGCGGGGACGCGCGCTGGAGCCGAATGGCGGAGTTCAGTCCGGAGCGGACAGCCCCTCAGGCCAGCGGTCGCGCCTCGTCCACCAGCATCACCGGGATGCCGTCGCGGATCGGGAAGGCGAGTTTGGCGGGTTTAGAGATCAGTTCCTGCGCCTCGGCGTCGTAGCTGAGCGGTGCCTGGGTCAGCGGGCAAACCAGCGCCTCAAGCATCCGGCGGTCGAAGCGGCCGGCATCGCTCATTGCATCCGCTCCTCGCCGCCGCCCGCGAGGGCAAATTCCATCAGCGTCACGAGCGTCTCGCGCCTGGTCTGCAGCGAGGGCGCCTCAAGAAGCGCCTGCTTGTCCTCGGGCTCGAAAGGGCAGAGCATGGACAGCGAGTTGATCAACAACTCGTCCTCGGCATCCTTCAGGCTGTCCCAATCGGTCGAGAGCTGCTGTTCCATGAAGTAACGGCGCAGAAGTTCGAGAAAGGCGCCACGGTCAAAGCCTGGATCGGTCTCCTCGGCGCCGCGGTCACGCTCGAACCCGTCCCAGCGCACCGTGCCTGACAGATAGGGCGTGAAGCCCGAAATCTCGCGCATGAGACGGAACCGGGATATGCCCGTCAGCGTAATCATGTAGCGGCCGTCCTCGGTCTCTGAAAACGCCGTCACCCGGCCGGCACATCCGATCGCGGCGAGCGCGTGGCTGCCATCGGGCTTCGGGCGCGGCTGGATCATGCCGATCAGCCGCTCGGATGTCTTCAGCGTGTCTTCCAGCATGGCCAGATAGCGCGGCTCGAATATCTGCAGCGGCAGGCGCGCGCGCGGCAGCAGCAGCGCCCCTGGCAGGGGGAACAGGGGAATCTTCTCGGGCAGTTCGCCGCGTGGTCGCATAAACCCGATCCTAGGCGTTAAACCCGCATCAGGCAAAGATCATGGACGACAATTTTCGCCGCGCCTTCAGAACAATCGGATCGGTCGGCTTCAGCGCGCCGAAAATGGTGAAAAGCTGGGCTTTCGCGGCGCCATCGTTCCAATCGCGGTCACGGCGGAACAGGTCCAGAAGCTCCTCGACCGCACCTTCGACCTTGCCAGCGGCGTAAAGCGCCTGCGCCAGATCGAAGCGGGCCTGATGGTCATCGGGGTTTTCGAGCGTCTTTTCCAGAAGCTCTGCCACCGGGCCGGCATCGGCGGCCTGCCGCGCGAGCGCCAGCCGGGCGCGCGCGGCTTCCAACTCGACCGCCTCGGCAATGGCTGCGGGGGCCGCGTTCAGCAGCGCTTCGGCCTGATCGAAACTTCCAAGTGCGAGCTGCGCCGAGACGAGGCCGCCGTAGGCGCGGGCATTCTCGGGCTCTTCGCCGAGGATCGCGGCGAATGTTTCGGCGGCATCGACTGCGGCACCTTCGGCCAGCATGGCCTCGGCGGCGTCCAGCGCCTCGGCCAGTCCGCCATCACCGACGAGGGCGGCAAGCTTGTCCACGAAGGCCTTGATCTCGGACGGTGGCAACGCGCCCTGGAAGGCGTCCACCGGCTTTCCCTGCCAGAACGCATAAACCGTGGGGATCGACTGGATGCGAAGCTGTCCGGCGATCATCTGGTTCTGATCGACATCGACCTTGGCCATCCGGACCTTGCCCTTGGCGGCGGTCACGGCGGCCTCGAGCGCCGGGCCGAGCGTCTTGCAGGGGCCGCACCAGGGCGCCCAGAAATCAACAATGACCGGCACTTCGCGGCTCGCCTCGATCACGTCGGCCATGAAAGTCGCCTCGGTCACGTCGCGGATCAGCGCCGCGCCGGTCGCCGGTGCCGTCGCCTGCTTCTGACCAAATTCGAGCATGTCAGCCCCCCTGCTATCCTGTCACCTCTATATGATCGCGCGCGAAGAAAAGGCCAAGACCCATCCGCAATCAGGACCGCGCCTGTGCGGTGTGCGGGACCGGTCCCGTCACTCGGGACAGGGCCAGGTATCGGGAACGGTGAGGCCCCCCGGAAGGACCGTCGTCGAATCGCCGCAGGCTTTCGCGATCTGGTCCTGAGTGAGCCCCTTGACGCCGCTGAGGTCGGCCCCGCCAAGGTCGGTCTTGTAAAGGTAGGCCTCAGTCCAGTCCGAGCCGGTAAGGATCGCACCCTTGAACGAGGCACGCGCGACGATGGCATAGGTCAGCTTCGCATTGCTCAGATCGGCACCATCGAAGACCGAACGGATCGCATCCAGTTTCGCCAGATCGGCCCCCGCGAGGATCGCATTCGAGAAATCGGCGCGCGGCAGGCCGCCGTTCTGAAGATCGGCCCCCGTCAGGTTCGCCGCGGCGAAACTGGCTCGGTAGAGTTCCACGAATCGTAGCGTGGCGCCGGAAAGATCGGTGTCGGACAGATCGGTGCGGTAGCCATAGGCCTTGAACATCGTCGCCCCGGCGAGGGTCGCGCCCTTCAGCGACGCCAGATTGACATTGGCATTGTCGAGAGTTGCCTCGGTCAGATCGGCCTCGCGCAGATCCGTGCTTGTCAGGTTGGCATCGGTGAGCGTCGCGCCCGCCAGCTTGACGCCGCGCATTACGATCATCTGCTTGGGGCAGCCGGTCCAGTCAACGGCCGGCTGCGGCCTGTCGCCGCAGGCTGCGATTGCCGGCCCCGCAGCAGTGACCAGCCCCACAAGCACAAGACCCAAGACTCGTTTCATCATCTGACCCGCCTGATGCCCCCGCGCCACCGGGGCCAGGAGATATTCCTGTCAGGATAAGACATATTGGCAGGGGTTTCCATCGGCACCGCCTGACCTCACCCAATTCTGATGACTGCGCGGAGACTCGGCCGGTCTGCGCACCAATCCGGGGCGTTTTCAGGCTTCGTCGAAATAGGGGGTGACCTGGGCGACGATGACCGCGTTTTCCGCAAGCGCGCGGTCCATCAGGCCGCGCTCGTCAGCCTCGATCACCTGGCCGAGCTCAATGCGCTCATCGAGCGTGCCGTAGCCGGTGACGTCGAGCGGCGCCATATCCGCCTGCTTGAGGACCGCGACCGTCTCGCGCACGGCCTCGGCCTCGTCCACGCCCGAGGCATAGACCATGAGGGCCGCCCCGGTCGCGCCCTTCGGCAGCCCGTCGCCCGACTTGCGGCCGACCTCCACGACAAGGGTAAAGACTTGCTGCGGCCGTTTCATTTTTTCTTCCATCACGCGTCACTCGCAGCGGTGAAGGGTGGCAAGGATCGGGCGCATCAGGCCTCAATCCCGCAGAAGTTCGTTGATCGAGGTCTTGGAGCGGGTCTGCGCGTCCACCCGCTTCACGATCACCGCGCAATAAAGGTTGATGCCGTTCTTCGACGGCATCGAGCCCGCGACGACGACCGAACCGGCGGGCACCTCGCCATACATCACCGCGCCAGTCTCGCGATCCACGATCTTGGTCGACTGGCCGATGAAGACGCCCATGCCGAGGACCGAGCCTTCGCGCACGATGCAGCCTTCCACCACCTCGGACCGGGCGCCGATGAAACAGTTGTCCTCGATGATCGTCGGGCCCGCCTGCATCGGTTCCAGCACGCCACCGATGCCGACACCACCGGAAAGGTGGACGTTCTTGCCGATCTGGGCGCAGGAGCCGACCGTGGCCCAGCCATCCACCATGGAGCCTTCATCGACATAGGCACCAATATTGACGAAGGACGGCATCAGGACAACGCCCCTGGCGATAAAAGCCGAGCGGCGGACGATGGAGCCGGGAACCGCCCGGAAGCCCGCCGCGCGCCACTGGTTTTCGCCCCAGCCGTCGAATTTCGAAGGCACCTTGTCCCACCAGGTCGTACCACCATTGCCGCCCGAGATCGGTGCCATGTCGCGGAGCCGGAACGACAGGAGCACCGCCTTCTTCGCCCATTGGTTGACATGCCAGTCGGCACCGCGCTTTTCCGCGACGCGCAGCCTGCCGCTGTCGAGCGCGTTCAGCGTCTCCTCGATTGCCTCGCGGACCTTGCCCGTCGTCGCCGGAGTAATCGTGTCGCGCGCCTCCCAGGCGGCTTCAATGGCGACTTCAAGCTGGGCGTTGGACATGGCGCGGCTCCTCCGGATATCGCATTTGTCACGCCTGCCTATAGGACGGGCATCGCGTCGAGGCAATCCAAAGGCCGCGAGGCGACTGGCCAGCCCCGGCCAAACCCACTAGGTCTTGGTGAGAGGACAGAGGACAAGCCGATGCACGATGACACCCCCAGTCACCCATTCCGCCACAGTCGCGAAGACATGCAGGTCGCCGACCGCATTCCGGACACGCCGCAAACGCGCGCGCCAGCCTACCGGCTTGCCTTCGCCGATCACGACTTTCTCTGCCGCGAGGAACTGCGCCCGGTGCGCTTGCAGCTCGAACTGCTGAAACCGCAGATGATCCTGGACGAACGCGGCGTCCAGTCAACCGTTGTGCTGATGGGCAGCGCGCGCGTGCACGACCCGGCGGGCATAGCGGACGGCGGATCGACGGGTCTGGCGGCGCTGGCGCACTGGTATGATGAGGCGCGCGAACTTGCGCGGCTCATCACTGAGCACAGCCTTGAGCATTATGGGCGGGAATTTGTCGTGGTGACCGGCGGCGGGCCGGGCATCATGGAGGCGGGCAATCGTGGGGCGGATGATGCGGGCGGGCATTCGATCGGCCTTAACATCGTCTTGCCGCACGAACAGGCGCCGAACCCCTATGTGACGCCCGACCTGTGCTTCAACTTCCACTATTTCGCGATCCGCAAGATGCATTTCCTGATGCGCGCCCGCGCCCTCTGCATCTTTCCTGGCGGTTTCGGCACCCTCGACGAGATGTTCGAGGCGCTTACCCTGATCCAGACCGGGCGCATGGAGCGGGTGCCGTTCCTGCTTTTCGGAAAGGCGTTCTGGGAGAGCGTCATCAACTGGCAGGCGCTGGCCGAGGCGGGCACCATCGCCGCCGAGGACCTGTCACTGTTTCAGTATGTCGAAACGGCCCAGGAAGCGGCACGCATCATCCGCGCGAGCGAACGCTGACGCCGCGGGGGCCGTCCGGTCGGATCATGCGCAACCCGAGGCGGCGCGGCCAGCCCAGCGTCCGGTGGCGAGGCAGGCGGTCAGCAGATAGCCTCCCGTCGGCGCGTCCCAGTCGAGCATCTCGCCCGCGGCAAACACGCCCGGCACCGCGCGCAGTTCCAGATCGGCGGTCAGCGCGGACCGCGCGATCCCGCCTGCGGTCGAAATAGCCTCATCCATCGGACGTGGCCCGATGAGGGGGACCGTCAGCGCCTTGAGGTGCCCGGCCAGCGTCGCGCCGTCGCGCGGCACCGGCCGACCCCATTCCTGAAGCAATGCGAGTTGCATCGGACCGAGGCCAACCGCCTTTCGAAGCCAGTTGGCAAGCGTGTCCTTCCCCGGCCCGGAACTCAGCCGATGGACAATCTCCGCCTCAGTCAGATCGGGCAGGAGATCGATCCTGAGCGGCGCCCCGGCCCTCAGCACGCGCGACAGCGCATAAATGCCGCCGCCCTCGAGTCCGCGCGCCGAGACCACGAATTCTCCACGTTCGCGTTGGTCGCCGGCGATCAGCGCAACGGCTTTCACCGGCTGGCCGAAGTGGCGCGCCATATGCGGCGACCACGCGATGCCATAGCCGACGTTGGACGGTGCGAAGGGTGTGATCTCCACCCCTCTCGCCGCCAACCACGGAACCCAGGCCGCATCCGACCCGAGGCGCGCCCAACTTGCGCCACCAAGCGCAAGGACGGTGCTCTGAGGGGTTTCGAGACGCCGTCCCTCCGGCGTGTCGAAGGCAAGCGCATCGCCGTCAAAGCCTATCCAGCGCCACCGCGTCCGCAGGGCCACGCCCGAACCGGCAAGCCGGATGAGCCAGGCCCGCAACAGCGGCGACGCCTTCATCGCGACCGGAAACACGCGGCCGGTGGAGCCGGTGAAGATCTCGACATCCAACCCGCGTGCCCAGGCCATGACGTCTTCGGGGCCGAAAGCCTCGATCATGGTGCGGAGCCATGCCGCGTCGAACTGCCGGACGAAGGCCTCGGCTGGCTCGGCCTTGGTGAGGTTCAGCCCGGATTTCCCGGCCATGAGGAATTTCCGCGCCGGGCTTGGCTTTGCCTCGACGATGGTGACGAGCCGGCCGGCGCGCGCCGTTTACTCACCCGGAAATTAGCTATGTGGGAATGACTGAACCTGCGGCGAAAGAGTTAGGAAAAGCTGAGGGGTTTGAAGTCGCTTCTGTCAAGAGTTATTTTAA
>JBGSNN010000170.1:0-12390 GCA_041739655.1 Albidovulum sp.
CGTCAGGTCGCCGAGTTCCAAGCCCGCGTGGCCGTCCTGAACGGCCTCACCGCGCTCGGCATTCCCGTAACGGAAACCGTGGGATAAGTCTGTCCGGGGACAGGGGCTATACGGTCGTCAGCCGATTTGTGCAACAGAGCCACCCTGACCGAGAAACTGGCCGAAGGTGCGGAGGGGTGCGACTTCATCTACACGGACGTCTGGGTATCGATGGGCGAACCCGAAAGCGTCTGGGCCGACCGCATCGCCCTTCTGTCGCCCTACACGGTGACACGGAAGGTCATGGACATGACCGGAAACCCCCTCGCCAAGTTCCTGCATTGCCTGCCCGCCATTCACAACCGCGATACCGCGACGGGTGAGAAGATCTTCCAGACCTATGGCCTCGACTGCATGGAAGTGACGGACGAGGTGTTCGAATCCCGCGCCTCGGTGGTGTTCGATCAGGCCGAGAACCGGTTGCATTCCATCAAGGCGGTGCTGGTCGACACGATCGGGGCCTGACATGCGGATCGTGGTGGCCCTGGGTGGCAACGCCCTTCTCAAGCGCGGCGAGCCGATGACGGCGCAGGCGCAGTACACCAATGTGCGTATTGCCGCCAAGGCCCTGGCCGACCTTGCCCGCGACCACCAGATCATCGTGGCGCATGGCAATGGCCCGCAGGTGGGGCTGATGGCATTGCAGGCGGCGGCCTATGCCCCGGAAACGCTCTGGCCGCTGGATATTCTCGGTGCCGAAACGGAAGGCATGATCGGCTATCTGATCGAACAGGAACTGATGAACGCCCTCCCGGCGGGTGCGAATTGCGCCACGCTTCTGACACGGGTGGAGGTCGATCCGGAGGATCCCGCCTTTAACCAACCCACCAAACCGATAGGTCCGGTCTATACCGCCGAGGAGGCAGAGCTGGTGCGCGCGGAACACCGCTGGTCGATGGTGGAGGAAGCCAGCGGTGGCCTGCGCCGCGTCGTGCCCTCGCCCCTGCCCACGGCAATACTCGGCATCACCCCGATCCGGTTGCTGGTGGAGGCCGGTGTCTGCGTCATCTGCGCGGGCGGCGGCGGCATTCCGGTCGTACGGCGGGCGGACGGCAGGATGGAAGGCGTCGAGGCGGTGATCGACAAGGATCGCACGGCGGGCCTGCTTGCGCAGGCGCTCGAGGCTGACGTCCTGCTGATGCTGACCGATGTCGAAGCGGTCTTTCGCGACTGGGGCGGGTCGGATCAGGCGGCGATTGCCCAGATCACGCCGGATGCGCTGAACAAGATGATCTTCGAGCCGGGCTCGATGGGGCCGAAGATCACCGCCGCCTGCGAATTCGTCCGCACGGGAGTCAGCATGGCCGGCATCGGCCGCCTGAAGGATGCCCGGGCCATCATCGAGGGGCGCGCCGGAACGCGGGTTCGCATCGCGCCGGATGCATCTGGCTTGTCGTCGGCTGAGTGCAAGGCTCGACGTCTTGCCTGACAATCCCGCGTCACGAGTGCCTGCGGTGGCTACCCGGTCGCCCGCTCGGCTGTTCTGTGTGGCCCACCGACGACAAAAAAGGAAGGGCGGGTTGGTTCAGCTTGGGCTTGGGCCGATGCCATCGAACACTCTGGATTTTGGGTCTGTCTTGTCCGAAGGTTCTTCTTGCACGCCGTTCCCGTAGGATCAGGAAACGGGTTGGCTACATGTTCGTCGGCACGCCGCCCGACTTTAGCCCATCCGCATCCGGGGGGCAGTATGCGATGAAGGAAGCCATATACAATCAGGACGGCATCCTGATCGTTGCGGTCCTGTTTCTGTGCATGCTGATCTCGGTCGAAATCGGTTTCCGCATCCGTGGTCGTCGCCGCGAAAGGGCGGGTGCCGTCGAAGCCGTCGCGCAGGCCAATGCCATTCTCGTCTCGATGCTGGGTCTGCTGTCGCTATTGCTGGCCTTCACGTTCTCTGCGGCTCTGCAACGCTTCGATGATCGCAGCCTCGCGGTGGTGACGGAAGCCAATGCCATCGGGACGACATATCTGCGGGGGCAGTTGCTGCCTGCGCAGATGCGTGACGAGGTCCGCTCCGTGCTGCGCCAATACCTCAATGTCCGCATCCAGGAAGGGCAGGTCGATTTCACCGACGAGGCCACGCGCCTGGATCTTCTGGATCTGGCGGGGCAGCTCGAGGCGCAACTCTGGCGCCATGCCGCAAGGGCGGCCGAACAGGATGGCGGCCCCGTGACCAGCGGACTCTTCATCCAGTCTCTGAACGATCTCATCGACGCATCGGCTGCCCGAGCGGCGGCCAACACCCGGCATGTTCCGGAAATCGTGATCGTGATGTTGTTCGCCACAGTCCTTATATCGACTGCGATGGTCGGCTTTGCATCGGGAATTGCAGGGCATCGCCCGACGTCCGGGGCATTTGTGCTGATGATGCTTATCGCCCTGGTCGTCTACCTCATCATCGATCTGGATCGCCCCCGGCGTGGTGCCATCCAGGTGAGTCAGGAAAGTCTCCTGATCCTCCAACGCACGATCGCGACCGAGCTGGAACAGGGCATCCCGCAAAGCGTCCCGTGAGGCGGCCTTCCTGGTCATGATCCCGTGGGAGGGACCGAAACAGTCAATCGATCACAGGTTCCCGGGACACTTGGCACCCCCGTCCGCGACAAGGCCGGCTCCGGTTTGATTGTGGCGCGATCCCATGACCGATGCCTGCGCTTTCACAGACGTCCGGTGATCACAAGAACCAGAAGGATTATGATCAGGACCCCGATCACGCCGATCCCGCCATGTCCGAAGCCGTAGCCGTATCCGCCGAAGCGACCGCTGAAGCCCCCGAGCAAGAAGATGACAAGAAGGATGAGAAGAATTGTACCAATCGACATGATGCTTCCTCCGTTAGAAAACTCTGCCAGTTTCCGGGTGCTTCTGCGAACCGGTGCGGCTCGGGTCGTTTCCCGGGGTGATGTCTTGCGACCGGCTGTGGACGGTTCCAACCGGCTACTTCTCTTCAATCGTGACGCCGTGCTCGCCGATCTCGATTTCGATGCCGCTCCGGTTCCGGCTTTCCTGGTAATACAGGTAGCCTACGACAATGACGCCTGCGGCGAGCAGGCCGATGACGAGATAAAGTGCATTGCGGCTCATCTGAATCGCCCCTCCTGACGCCGCGCCCATAGCGCGTTTATTGACCATGGCGGCACCATGCATTGATCGCGGTGCTGGCGCGCGGAGCGCGCCACCTGATCCCGAGAGCTACTCACCGCGCAGCGTATCTTTCAGGCCGCCGACGATATTCTGAACCTTGCCCTCGACCTTGTCGGCCTTGCCTTCGGCTTCAAGCTTGGCGTCTCCAACCGCCTTCCCGAGGGCCTCCTTGACCTTTCCCTTGATGACCTTTGCAGAACCGATTACCCGATCCTTGTCCATGGAATGTTCCTTTCGCGCGATGCTGCGCATTTTCGATAGATACGGGGAAGTCCCGAACTGCGCGCTGATCCAGATCAAGCTGGCTCGTGCGTTGCGGCGTGCGTTGAACCAAGCTGCCGGATCACGGGCCAGAAGGACCGCTTGATGCGCATCGCGCTGCCGCCGAGGTTGTACCCATTGTCGAAGAGTGTCCATGGACTGGCTGCCCGGTGCGGTGAACCGTCTGATGCATTTGCTTTGGATCAATGCCACGGAACGCGCTACCGTTTACGGAAGTCGTAGAAGAGTGGGCTGCAGGGTAGGGTCCCGAGCGTCTTGCCTCGGTCTTTCCTGCTGAAGGCTGATCGCCCAAGCCGTTGATCGGATGAGTTTCAATGACCAGGAAGCCTGCCAGAATCCGATCGACATCGCCGAACCGCAAGCTGGCGAGTACGGCGCCGGTTCCGGTGCCCGCAAGCGTGCGCGAGGCCTCTCAGGCGGAGGAGCATCCTCACCAGAACCTTGACCGTGGCGCACGGGCGGCGATCGCGCGGCTGAGCGGGGGTGTCTCAGCCCATGCCTTCATCGATGCCTGGACGGATTGGGCGTTCCATATTGGGCATTCGCCCGGACGGCAGCTTGAACTGGTCGAGCGCGCCCGGGAGAACGCCATGAAGTTCATGACGCTTGCGACACGAACGGGCCCCGACGCGCCGCCGCCTTTCACGCCGAAGCCTTACGACCATCGCTTCGACCACCCCGGGTGGCAGACCCCGCCATTCCTGTTATGGCAGCAGGGGTTCCTCGCGTTGCAGGACTGGTGGGACCATGCGACCGATCATCTGCGCGGCCTGCGCCCCGAGGATGCCGACCGAACCCGGTTCATGGCGCGGCAGGCGCTGGATACGGTCTCGCCCTCGAACTTCCTGGTCTTCAACCCCGAGATCATCGCCGCGACCATGGCAACGGGCGGGCGCAACCTGACCGAGGGCACCGCGCACTTCGTGCAGGACATGGTCAAGACCCTGACCCAGACGCACGATCCCGCGCCGGAGGGCTTCAGGGTCGGGCAGGACCTTGCCTGCACACCGGGTACGGTCGTATTCCGCAACGATCTCTTCGAACTGATCCAGTATGCACCGCAGACCGACAAGGTGCAGGCCGAGCCGATCCTGATCGTGCCGGCCTGGATCATGAAATACTATATCCTCGACCTGTCGCCCCACAACTCGATGGTCAACTACCTGGTCGGCCAGGGCTTCACGGTCTTTATGATCTCGTGGTGCAACCCTGTCGCCGCGCAGGCCCATCTGTCTCTGGAGGACTACCGGACGACCGGGGTGATGGCGGCGCTGGACGCCGTAGGCCGGATCGTGCCCGACCACAAGATCCATGCCGTGGGCTATTGCCTCGGCGGCACAATGCTGGCGATCGCGGCGGCCACCATGGCGCGCGACCATGATGACCGGCTGGCCAGCATCACGCTGATGGCGGCGCAGGTCGATTTTGCCGAAGCCGGGGAACTCTTGCTGTTCGTCGATGAAAGCCAGGTGGCGTTCCTCGAGGACATGATGTGGGACCGAGGCTATCTGGACCGCCCGCAGATGGCGCGGACCTTTTCCACCATCCGCTCCGAAGATCTGATCTGGTCGCGGGCGGTGCAGCGGTATTTCCTCGGCCAGGATGATCTGCCCACGGACATGGACGTCTGGGTCACCGACACGACGAGGATGCCCGCAAGGATGCACGGGCAATACCTGCGTGGCTTGTTTCTGGAGAACCGCCTGACAGCCGGGCGCTTCGCCGTCGAAGGGCAGGTGATCGCGCTGAAGGACATCGCCGCACCGATGTTCGTTGTGGCAACCGAGACCGACCACATCGCGCCCTGGCGGTCGGTCTACAAGACGCAGCTCTTCACGGATTGCGACCTGACCTTCGTGCTGACTTCGGGTGGGCACAACAGCGGCATCGTCAACCCGCCCGCCAACGACCCGCGCAGCCGGTATCTGCGGGGTCACCGCCCGACCGGAGGGCTTTACGACGGGCCGGACCGCTGGCTGGAGGGGGCCGAGACGCGCGCGGGGTCCTGGTGGCGGGAATGGGCCGACTGGCTGGCCGCTCAGAGCACTGGTCCCACCGGGCCACCTGCCACGGGAGCGCCGGACAAGGGCCTGCCCCCCCTTGCCGCCGCGCCAGGCACCTATGTGCTGCAGACATGATGCCGACCCACCCTGAAAGGATAACTGCATGGCTCATCCCCGCCTGACCTTTCATGGTGCTGCCAGGGCCGTCACCGGCTCCTGCTTCCGGGTTCAAACCGACGCCGGACAGGTGCTGATCGACTGCGGGATGTTTCAGGGCTCCAAGACCGAAAAGGAGCTGAACTACCGCCCCTTTCCCTTCGCACCGGACAAGATCGCAGCCGTCATCCTCAGCCACGCCCATATCGACCACTCGGGCCTTCTTCCCAAACTGGTGCGCCACGGATTCTCGGGCATCATCCATGCCACGCCAGCCACGATTGACCTTGCCGGGGTGATGCTGCCCGACAGCGCCCATATCCAGGAAATCGAGGTCGAACAGTTCAACCGCCGCGCTGCCCATCGCAACCGCGACCGGGTGGAGCCGATCTATGACGGCACCGACGTCGCAGCCTGCCTTGATCTCTTCCGCCCGCATGATCTGGGCGACTGGTTCGTCGTCCTGCCGGGTCTGCGCGCGCGGTTCTGGAATGCCGGGCATCTGCTGGGGTCGGCCTCGGTCGAGATCGAACTGGCGCGGGCGGAAGGGGCCGCACCTCTGCGGCTGCTCTTCTCGGCCGATATCGGGCCGGACTACAAGCTGATGCACGCCGACCCCGAAGGCCCGAGCGGCGTCGATTACCTGATCTGCGAGTCCACCTACGGCGATGTCGACCGACAGGATGCCACTGCTGTGGGCCGCCGCACCCTTCTGCGCGACGAGGTTCGGGCCGCGATACATCCGAACGGCGCGCTGCTGATCCCGTCCTTTGCCGTCGAACGCGCGCAGGAACTTATCAGCGACATCGGCCGCCTCATCGCCGAGGGTGAATTGCCGGACATCCCGATCCATATCGACAGCCCTCTAGCGACCAGGGCCACGAAGGTCTTTGCGAAACACCACCGCGAGCTTGAGGAAGGTGCCGTCCTGATGAAGGGCCTCAGGGCGCGGAACCTGCATTTCACGGAGACGGTCGAGCAGAGCAAGGCTCTGGATCGGCTACGGGGATTCCATATCGTCATCGCCGCCTCGGGCATGTGCGATGCAGGTCGCATCCGGCACAGGCTCAAGAACTGGCTTTGGCGCGATGAGGCAACGGTGCTGTTCACCGGCTATCAGGCCGAGGGCACGCTGGGCCGTATCCTTCAGGACGGCGCGCGCAAGGTCCGCATCCAGGGCGAGGAATTCGTCGTGCGGGCGCGCATCCGCTCGCTCGACCTCTATTCCGGCCATGCCGATGGCCCGGAACTGGCGGACTGGATCAAGGCGCGCCTGCCGCTGACCCACGATCTGTTCCTCGTCCATGGCGAGCCAGGCGCCATCGAGGGTCTGGCCGCGCGGATGACGGGGATCGTCGGGTCCGACCGCATCCTGCGGCCGGTTCTGGACGAGACCTTTGAATTGACCGGTGCGGGGGCAAGCCGTCTCGGCGGCGAGATGCCGACCCGACTGCCGCCCGAACGGGTGGCGCGGCTCGACTGGCATAACGACGTGTCCCGTCTGATCCTCGACATCAACGACGCGCTCGCCGCCGAACCGGACGAGAAGGCACGCGCCGTCCTGATCCGGCGCCTGCGGGCCGCGCTGGGGTTCGACGGCGCTGGAAGGCGCCACAGGCGATGACCGTGCCGATCCTGGAATTCGCCAGTTCGGGGCGGAGCGGCATCGCGCAGCGGGTGGGCCCATCTTCGCCGCAGGCGAGCGCCCATGCTGGTGCCTGACCCCGCCCCCGCTTACGGCCCAAGCTGGCGGCGCCTGCCCGCCGGGATCTGGGCGCTTGGCTTCGTGTCCCTGCTGATGGATGTCTCATCCGAGATGATCCATGTGCGTTTGCCAGTTCATCTCGTGGTGGGCCTTGGGACCACGGCTCTGACGGTCGCGATCATCGAAGGTATCACCGAGACGACGGTCACGACCACCAAGGACATCTCCGGGGCGATCAGCGACCGGATGGGCAAGGGTATCTGCGGGGCGCCGCGTGATGCGTTGGTCGCCGACATCGCGCCGCCCGACCTGCGCGGCGCGGCCGGCGGGCTGCGCCAGTCACTTGACACCGTCGGGGCCTTTCTGGGCCCGCTGCTTGCGGTCGGTCTGATCTGGGCCTTCGCGAATGACTTCGCCTCGGTATTCTGGATCGCCGTCATCCCGGCGTTCATGGCCTTCGGGTTGATCCTGTTCGCGGTCAAGGATCTCGCGCGACCGGCCCATCTGCGCCGCGTGCGCAATCCGCTGGCGCGGCGGGGGCTTGCCCTGCCGGGGCCTGCGTATTGGTGGGTGGTCGGCGTGGCTGCGGCGTTCAAGCGGGCGCGGTTCAGCGAGGCTTTCCTCATCCTGCGCGCCGAGCGGCTGGGCCTGTCGCTGATGTTGGTGCCGCTGGTGCTGGTCGTGCCGAGCATCGCCTATGTGCTGTCGGCCTTCCCGGTGGGCGTGGTGCTGTGGGGGCTGCATATGGGGCTCACGCGAGGTCTGCCGGCAACGCGGGTGGCGCTGCTGGGCGCCAATGATGGCATCGTCTCGATCGCCAGCCTGATCGTCGGTGTGGCGACAGCAGCGGCTGCAGTGTCAGAAGTGCTGATAGCGGGCGTTGCGGGCCTGGTCGCGGGCGCCATGTCGATGGCGGCGGGCGAATATGTCTCGGTCAGTTCGCAATCTGACATCGAACAGGTCAACCTGGCACGCCAGCCCGAGTTCGAATGCGCAGACCTGGCGCTGACGGCCGGGATCGGCGCCGTCTTTGGCACGGTGGTCGGATGAGGTTCCTGCGCGTGACCCAGTTGGTGCGAGAGGTCCCAAATGAGAGATGTGCCGCGTGACGCGAGCTACTGGAGCCACGACGCTAACGCGCTGGCGGCGTCTCTGGGCACGGGCACGAGCGGCCTGACCTCCGGACAGGCCGCCGTGCAGCTTGCCGCCGTGGGCGCAAACAGCGTGGAGGATGCAGAGCGGCTGAGCGCCCTGCGCCTGCTGCTAAGGCAGTTCGAAAGTCCGCTCGTCTTGATCCTCGCCTTTGCGGCAGCCATTTCCCTCTTGCTTCAACAATGGGTGGACGCCGGGATCATCCTGGCAATCGTGCTGGGCAGTTCCCTCCTGAGCTTCTTTCAGGAGTACCGGGCATCCACGGCTGTGGAAGAATTGAAAAAGCGCCTCGCACTGACGACCCGCGTGCTGCGCGACGGGGCGGAACAGGTGCTGCCGGTCACGCAACTCGTACCTGGCGATGTGATCCTTCTGTCGGCGGGAAACCTGATCCCCGCCGATGGGATCATCCTCGAGGCACAGGACTTCCTCGTCTCCGAGGCCAGCATGACGGGCGAATCCTTTCCGGTCGAGAAGCGCCCCGGCATCGTCGCGCCCGAGGCACCGCTTGCCGAACGGACGAATACCGTCTTCTTGGGCGCTTCGGTGCGCAGCGGCACGGCGAAGGTCATGGTGGTCCGGACCGGACGGCGCACGGAATTCGGCGCGATCGCCGCTCGGCTGCGGGCGCGCCAGCCGGAAACCGACTTTGCACGGGGCGTCCGCCAGTTCGGCTATCTGCTGATCCGGGTGATGGTGGTCATCGTCCTGTTCGTTCTGACCATGAACTTGCTGCTCGACCGCCCGGTGATTGAGTCGCTGCTCTTCGCGGTGGCGCTGGCCGTGGGCCTGTCGCCAGAGCTTCTTCCCGCGATCATCAGCGTGACGCTCTCCGCCGGTGCCCGCGCCATGAGCAAGCGCGGAGTGATCGTGCGCCGGCTCGACGCCATCGAGAACCTCGGCAGCATGAACATCCTGTGCACCGACAAGACCGGCACGCTGACCGAGGGCACCATCGTGCTAAGCGAGTCGCTGGATGCTGCGACCCGGCCTTCGGACGCGGTTCGGCACCTTGCCTATGTCAATGCCGCGCTGGAGACCGGAATCGAGAACCCGCTCGATGCTGCGATCCTTGCTGCCGGTGCATCGGCCGGGCTGACGGCAGCGGGCCTGACCAAGATCGACGAAATCCCCTACGACTTCGTGCGCCGCCGGCTGACCATCGTCGTGGCCGAGGACGCCACGTCAGGCCAGCACCTGATCGTGACCAAGGGAGCGTTTGCCAACGTTCTGGACAGCTGCACAGCTTTCGAGCGCGATGGCGCCGAGGTGCCTCTGGACGAGGCTGCGCGCGCGGATCTGGATCGGGTGTTCAAGGAAAAGGGCGATCAGGGCTTCCGCGTCCTGGCCCTTGCCACACGCCGGGTTGCGGCACAGCCCGATTATGACCGGGACGACGAGCGAGACATGGTGTTTCGCGGCTTCCTCGTGTTCCTCGATCCGCCGAAGCCCGAAGCGCGGGAAACGATCGGGAATCTCGCGCGGCTCGGCATCGCCATCAAGGTGATCAGCGGCGACAATCGCCATGTGACCGCCCACATGGCCGAGGCCGTCGGGTTGAACGCCGCGTCGATGCTGACGGGTGAGGAACTGGCGGGGATGAAGGACGAGGCGCTGTGGCACCTCGCGCCGCGCACTGACCTCTTTGTCGAGATCGACCCGCAGCAGAAGGAGCGCATTGTCCGCGCGCTGCAGCGCACAGGCCATTCGGTCGGCTATCTCGGCGACGGCATCAACGACGCACCGGCCCTGCACGCGGCTGACGTCGGCATCTCGGTCGCCGAGGCGGTCGATGTGGCGCGAGAAAGCGCCGACATCATCCTGCTCAGCCGCGATCTGGATGTGCTGCGCCAGGGCGTCGAGGACGGCAGGCGCACCTTCGCCAACACGCTGAAATACATCTCGATCACGACCAGCGCGAACTTCGGCAACATGATCAGCATGGCGCTGGCCACGCCGCTCTTGCCGTTCCTGCCGCTGGCGGCCAAGCAGATCCTGCTCAACAACTTCCTGTCGGACCTGCCTTCGCTGGCCATCTCCAGTGACAATGTGGATCCCGAGCGCGTGTCGAGCCCGCAGCGCTGGAACGTCAAGGACATCCAGCGGTTCATGATCGTCTTCGGCCTGATCAGCTCGGTCTTTGACCTGCTGACCTTCGGCGTCCTGCTCTACATCTTCCACGCTGGCCAGGCGGTGTTCCAGACCTCGTGGTTCATGATCTCGCTCCTGACGGAACTGACGGTGGTTCTGGTCCTGCGTTCCCGCAAGCCCGCCTTCCGCAGCCGTCCCAGCCGATTACTGCTGTGGTCGACTCTGGCTGTCGCGGCCGCCACCTTCGCGATCCCGTTCCTCGGCGGGGCCAGCGCACTGTTCGGCTTCGTGCCGCTGTCGGCCACGGAACTTGCCGCCGTGGTGGTGATCGTCGGCGGTTACATCGTGGCCACCGAAAGCGCGAAGGCTTGGTTCTTCTGGCTCGAGACAGCGAGATTGCGCACAATGACAGACAATTCGGGAGGGCATACCTGATGCATGTCCCTGAAACCGATATCCGGCGTCTGTTTCAGGTCAGCCTCTGGCTGAAGGGCGCGCATAGCCTGCTCGAGGTCCTTGGTGGCCTCGCCCTGGTCTTTCTCAGCCACGCCCTTGTCCTTCGGGTGGTCACGGCCCTGACCGCTGGCGAACTGCTGGAAGATCCGCGCGACCTTGTCGCCAACGCCCTGCGCCATGCGTCGGCGGGCTTCACCACCGACGCCCAGAGCTTCGCAGCCTGGTACCTGTTCAGTCACGGGCTGATCAAGCTGGTCCTGATCGTGGCGGTACTGACGAACCGGGTCTGGGCCTATCCCGCCTTCATCTTGGCGATGATCGGATTCATCGTCTATCAGGTCTACAGGATGACCTTCGACGTCACCTTCGTTCTGGTGGCGATCACGGTGCTCGACCTGATCGTCCTCCTGCTCTCCTGGCACGAGTACGGCTTTGTCCGCCGGGCGCAGACGTCCCCGCGGCACGCGCACCGATGAGCAGCGGTTCACACAACCCCTTGCGGTAGCGTGTGTCGGCATTCCTCCTGGAGACCGGAAGACAGGGCGTTGGCCGTGGGTATCGCCGTCGGCTCTCTTCTCCTGGCGCAAGGCGAGGCCAAGGCGAGCGACCGGCCCATCAGAAGCTACTTGTAGGAACAAATTAATTAGGTCAATATTACTTGGAAGAGTGCAGTCGGCACCTCAGCGGGCCTGATCGGCGTTGGAACCCATGCAGCAACTGGCAGCCATTTCAGGCGCGGCATTGACCCGCTTTGCCCGCCGCAAGGACGGAACCTCATTTCGTGACTGGGCCGCCGAAGCTTTCGACGCTGCGTTGGCGATGGCCGGGCTTGAGCGGCGTGATATCGGCGCGCTGGTACTGGCATCGGAAAGCGACTTCTTTACGCTGCAACTGAACCCCGCATCGGTCATTGCCGATGATCTTGGCCTTGCGGGGGTGGCCACAGCGCGCGTCGAAGGCGGCGGCGCTTCGGGGCAGTTGGCCGTGCACGCCGGGGTGCAGGCGATTGCGGCGGGCCACGCGCGGCATGTGGCGGTAATCGGAGTCGATCCCTCGGCCTCGCATCTGCCCGCTGAAACGGTCAGACTGCTCTACGGCTTTTCCTTTGATGCTTGGACCGACGGCATGAGCGGGGCAACGTCAACGGTGCTCTACGCGCTGTCGCTGCAAGATTTCATGGCCCGCACCGGGTTGGGTGGCGCAGCGCTCGACGCCGTCACGATCCAGAACCGCGCCAATGCCTGCGCCAACCCCGGCGCGCATCTGGCACGGCATCACAGCACCGATGAAGTGGCGGCCAGCGAGATGATCGCGGCGCCCTACCGGCGGCTGCACTGCTCGCCGCTCAGCGATGGTGCGGCG
>JBGSNN010000176.1:0-3714 GCA_041739655.1 Albidovulum sp.
CGTCGGCCCGTCGTGCCGGATCTGCCCGCGCGGGTCCTGCGTGGCGCGGCGCGAGCCGTCGATCCTTGCCGAGGACGGCGCGCGAGGATGATTTTGACCTGCCCGCCGCAATCGGTGATAGTGGCCCCGCAGGCCATCGGGGAGGCGGGCGGCATGGGCAGGAACGTTCTTCTGATCGAGGATGAACCACATATCGCCGAGGCGATCCGCTATGTGCTGTCACGCGACGGCTGGGAAGTGGTGAGCCATGCCGATGGCAGCGATGCGATCGAGGTGATCCGGCGCACGGCGCCGGATGTGCTGGTGCTCGACGTGATGCTGCCGGGGCGGTCCGGGCACGAGATCCTCGCCGAACTGAGGTGTGACCCGGCTCTTGCCGCGCTGCCGGTTCTGGTACTGACCGCCCGCGGTCTGCGCGACACCCCAGAGGGGGCAACGCGGGTGATGGCCAAGCCCTTCGTCAATGCCGATATGGTGTCGGCGGTGCGCGCCATCGCCCGACGGACCGGGGCGGCCGAATGACCAAACCCGCACCGCCCCTGTTCCTTGCGCGGAAAAGCTATCGGCGACGGCGGATGATGGATGCGGCGCGGCTCTTGCCGCTGGCCGGCATCTTCGCCCTGATCCTGCCGATCCTGTGGCAGCCGCGGTTGACGCCCGAGCCTGACACCGCCTTCGGCCTCATCTATATCTTCGGCGTCTGGGCCCTGCTGATCATAGCGGCGCGGGGGCTGGCGCGGATCATCATGCAGGCGCCGGCGCGCGACGGGACGGACGAGGGACCGGGCGACGGGGACGACGCGGCATGATTCCGTTCAATATTCTCGTCCTGGTCTGCCTCACCTATGTGATCATTCTTTTCGCCATCGCCTTCGCGGCGGAACAGCGCGCCCGCAAAGGCCGCCTCGGCTGGCTGCGCTCGCCCATGGTCTATACGCTGTCGTTGTCGATCTACTGCACTGCCTGGACGTTTTACGGCGCGGTCGGCTATGCGGCGCGGTCGGGGCTGGAGTTCGCGACGATTTACCTTGGACCGACCCTGGTCTTCGTCGGCTGGTGGGTGCTTCTGCGCAAGCTGGTACGGATCGGCCGGGCGCAGCGGGTCACGTCCATCGCCGATCTCATCTCCTCGCGCTTCGGCAAGTCCAACCTGCTCGGCGTCGTGGTCACGGTGATCGCGGTGGTCTCGGCCACACCCTACATCGCGCTGCAACTGCAGTCGGTGACGCTGAGCTTCGGGGTCTTTGCGAGCGGAACGCCCGAGGGCTGGGCGCTGCCAGAGGGCAACGGCACCGCGCTCTGGCTTGCCGGCGGGCTGGCGGTCTTTACCATCCTCTTCGGCACCCGCAACCTTGACGCCAACGAGCGCCACCACGGCGTCGTCATGGCGATCGCGGTCGAGGCGGTGGTGAAGCTCATTGCGCTTCTCGCGGTCGGGGTCTTCGCGGTGTGGGGCGTTGCCGGCGGCTGGCATGACGTGGCGGCGCGGATCGAGGCCTCGCCGATCGCGGACTGGCCGTTGCAGCCGGGGCGCTGGATTGGCCTGACCTTCCTTGCCGGCGCTGCGGTCCTGACGCTGCCCAGAATGTTTCAGGTTCTGGTCGTCGAAAATGCCGATGAGCGGCACCTTGGGACCGCGTCATGGGCATTTCCGTTCTATCTCTTCCTGATGAGCCTCTTCGTCGTGCCGATCGCGGTGATCGGGCTGTCGGTTCTGCCCGAGGGGTCGAACCCGGACCTCTTCGTGCTGACCCTGCCTTTGTCGCAGGGGCAGGAGAAGCTTGCGATGCTGGCGTTTCTTGGCGGCTTTTCCTCGGCCACCTCAATGGTCATTGTTGCCTCGATCGCGCTGGCAACGATGGTGTCGAACCATGTGGTGACGCCGCTCTGGCTGTCGCTGCGGCAGGGTGGCGCGCGGGCGCCGGGCGATGTGCGCGGCCTGGTCCTGATGTCGCGGCGACTGTCCATCGCGGGGATTCTGGCGCTGGGCTACACCTATTACAGCCTGTCGGGCGGCTCCACCGCGCTGGCCGCCATCGGGCTCATCTCCTTCGCGGGGGCGGCGCAGATCCTGCCCGCCATGCTCGGCGGCATCTTCTGGCGTGGCGCCACCGGCCGCGGCGCGGCACTCGGGCTTACGGTGGGGTTCCTGGTCTGGCTCTATGCGCTCTACCTGCCGTCCTTCGGCGCGGGCGGCGTGCTTTCGGAGGCGCTGCTGTCTGAGGGGCCGTTCGGAATCGGCTGGCTCAGGCCGCAGGCGCTGTTCGGGCTGCAGGGCCTCGATCCCCTGCTTCACGCCGTCTTCTGGTCGCTGTCGCTCAACACCTTCTGCTTCATCCTCGGGTCGCTCCTGAGTTTCCCGAGCCCGGTCGAGCGGATGCAGGGTCTCGCCTTCGTCAATGTCTATGACCACGGCCCCGGCGCGCGCGGCTGGTTGCGCGGCGGCGCCGAGGCCGAGGACCTTCTGGTGATGTCGCAGGGCATCCTTGGAGCCGAGGGGGCGCAGGAGTTCTTCCGGTCCGAGGCCGCGCAGCAGGGCAAGGCCGATTTCCTGCCCGAGACGACGCCCGAGTTCATCGACAAGCTGGAGCGCCGGCTGGCCGGTTCGGTCGGGGCCGCGACGGCCCATGCGATGATTGCGCAGTTTGCCGTGGGGGCCGCAGTATCGGCGCAGGACCTGATGGCCGTGGCCTCCGAGGCGCAGCAGATCATCGAGTATTCTACGCAGCTTGAGGCGAAGTCCGAAGAAGTGGCGCGAACCGCGCGGGCATTGTCCGAAGCCAACGAGAAGTTGCGCGACCTCTCGGTGCAAAAGGATGCGTTCCTGAGCCAGATCAGCCACGAGCTGCGGACGCCGATGACCTCGATCCGGGCGTTCTCGGAAATCCTGATGGACCCCGAGCTTCCCGGCGAGATGCAGCAGAAATATGCCGAGATCATCCATGAGGAGACGATTCGCCTGACCCGGCTTCTCGATGACCTGCTGGATCTCTCGGTGCTGGAGAACCGCAAGGTCCAGCTCAACATCAAGGCCGCGAACCTTCACGATCTTTTGGAGCGCGCGCTCAGCTCGGCCTCGAACACCCGGCCGGAGCGCAGCTTCGTCTATCATCGCGACGTGGCGCTGGAACATACCCCGGTCATCACCGACACCGACCGGCTGGTGCAGGTCTTCATCAACCTGATTTCCAATGCCCGGAAATACTGCGATGCGGCGCGGCCGGAGCTCACCATCGCGGTGCGCAGGCGCGGCGCCCGGATCATTGTCGATTTCATCGACAATGGCAGCGGTATCCCGAAATCCGCCCAGCGGCTGATCTTCGAGAAATTCGCGCGGCTGACCGATACCCAGCGGGCGGGCGGCGCCGGTCTTGGCCTTGCCATCTGCCGCGAGATCATGGCCAATCTCGGCGGCTCCATCGCCTATCTGCCGGGGCAGGGCGGGGCGGCGTTCCGCGTCGCCGTTCCGGTCCGGCCCGAGAGCCGCGCCGAGGAAGCGGCCTGAGGCGGGAAACGCTTTGGTAACGCTGGTCTGTCACATCTGGTCGGGGCAGAGGAATGACCGGGCGGATGATGGCGGAGCCGGAAGCAACGACGACGATCCTGAGGCGGATGGCCGAGGCAGGTCGCGGCGATGCGGCTGTGCCGCCGTCCGCACGGGTCTTCGGGGCCAGCATCGCCAAGGCCGCGGAGGCGGTGTTCGGTCTGCCGGTC
>JBGSNN010000220.1:0-21262 GCA_041739655.1 Albidovulum sp.
GGCCGCAACGGCCGCTTCCAGAAGGTTGCCGCCCTCGCGCGCGGTCCGTTCGAGCGCGACCAGCGCCGCCGCACAGGCCGCCGCATTCCGCGTCGCGCGGATATGTTCAAGGCGCGCGACCTGCGCCTCGCGCACCTTCACGTTGTCCACGTCGAGAATGTCGAGGTGGTCTTCCGTGGTCGGGCGGTACTTGTTCACGCCGACCACGACCTCTTCGCCGCGGTCGATCATCGCCTGCCGCCGCGCCGCCGATTCCTCGATCCGAAGCTTCGGCAGGCCCGAGGCCACCGCCTTGGTCATGCCGCCCAGCGCCTCCACTTCCTCGATCAGCGCCCAGGCCTTGTCCGCCAGCTCGGCCGTCAGGCTTTCGACATAGTAGGACCCGGCCAAGGGATCGACGACATGGGTAATCCCGGTTTCCTCCTGCAATATCAACTGCGTGTTTCTTGCAATCCGCGCGGAGAACTCGGTCGGCAGCGCGATCGCCTCATCCAGCGCGTTGGTGTGCAGCGACTGGGTGCCGCCCAGCGCCGCTGCCATCGCCTCATAAGCGGTGCGGATGACGTTGTTGTAGGGGTCCTGTTCCTGCAAGGACACGCCAGAGGTCTGGCAATGGGTGCGCAGCATCAGGCTGCCGGACACCTTCGGCTTGAACTCCGACATGATGCGATGCCAGAGCAGCCGCGCGGCGCGCAGCTTTGCCGCCTCCATGAAGAAATTCATGCCGATGGCAAAGAAGAAGCTGAGCCGCCCGGCGAAGTCGTCCACGTTCATGCCGCGCGCGATCGCGGTGCGGACATATTCGCGGCCGTCGGCAAGGGTGTAGGCCAGCTCCTGCACCAGCGTCGCACCCGCCTCCTGCATGTGATAGCCCGAGATCGAGATCGAGTTGAACTTCGGCATCTCGCGCGCGGTGTATTCGATGATGTCGGCGACGATCCGCATCGAGGGTTCGGGCGGATAGACATAGGTGTTCCGCACCATGAACTCCTTCAGGATGTCGTTCTGGATGGTGCCCGAAAGCGCCGCGCGGTCCACCCCCTGCTCTTCCCCCGCGACGATGAAATTGGCGAGGATCGGGATCACCGCGCCGTTCATCGTCATCGAGACGCTGATCTTTTCCAGGGGGATGCCGTCGAAGAGGATCTTCATGTCCTCGACGGAATCAATCGCCACCCCGGCCTTGCCGACATCGCCGACGACGCGCGGGTGGTCGCTGTCATAGCCGCGGTGGGTGGCCAGGTCGAAGGCAACCGAGACACCCTGCTGTCCCGCCGCAAGGTTCTTGCGGTAGAAGGCATTCGATTCCTCGGCCGTCGAGAAGCCGGCGTATTGGCGGATTGTCCAGGGCCGCCCGGCATACATCGTCGCCCGCACGCCGCGGGTAAAGGGCGCGAGGCCTGGCAGCGAGCCCATATGCGCCAGCCCTGCCGTATCCGCCTCGGTGTAAAGCGGCTTGACGGCAATGCCTTCGAGGGTCTGCCAGGTCAGATCCTCCGGCGTCTTGCCCTTCATGTCCCTGGTGGCGAGGGCGCGCCACTCTGCCAGCTTGTCCGTCATTGCCCGTCCTTTCATGTTCAAACCACGCTCGGGTGGTTTCAGTCCTTTGGTCCGGCCTCCGTTGCGCCTATATCTGAGGCAGAGGAGATCCGATGAAACCGATCCTGATGGCCGTCGCCCTTAGTCTTGCCGCACCTGCCGTGGCCGCCGAAGACCCCGGCTTTGCGCCGCTTGACGCGGCAAGCGTCACGCTCGCGGATTTCCTCTGGCAGAAACGGCCGGTGGTTGTCTTTGCCGACACGCCGACCGATCCGTCGTTCGAAGAACAGATGCGGTTTCTGGAAAGCCGCTGGCCCGAACTTGCCGAACGCGATGTGATCGTCATCACCGATACCGACCCGAAGGCCGAAACCTCGGTCCGCCAGACGCTGCGCCCGCGCGGCTTCGCGCTTGTCCTCGTCGGCAAGGACGGCACCGTGGCCCTGCGCAAGCCGTTTCCCTGGGATGTCCGCGAGCTGACGCGGGCGATCGACAGGATGCCGATGCGGCGCGAGGAAATCCGCGCGAAACGCCTGGGGAATTGAGCGCTCATTCGAACTCCATGATGATGTCGTCCACCCTGAGGCTCGCCCCCGCCGTTGCGGCGATCTTCCGGACGACCGCTTTCTTCTCGGCGCGCAGGATGTTCTCCATCTTCATCGCCTCGACGGTGGCCAGCGCCTGGCCCTCCTGAACCTCCTGGCCCTCCTCGACCGAGATCTTCACGACGACGCCCGGCATCGGGCAGAGAAGGTATCGTGAGGTGTCGGGCGGCAGCTTTTCGGGCATGAGCTTTGCCAGTTCGGCCTGGCGCGGGCTGCGCACATGCACCTTCAGATCGGCCCCGCGGGTGCGGATGCGAAAGCCCGAGGGGATTTTTGCGACCTTCAGCACCAGCGACTCGCCATCCACGTCGAGCTGCGCCAGCGGCTGCCCCGGCACCCAGTCCGAGCTGACGCGGATCCGGTGACCATCCTCGAAGGTCACGGTGGCGCCGGACTTGTCGGCCGAAACCCGTGCCGCATAATCGGTGCCCTGAAGGCTGACCACCCAGTCGTCACCGACCTTGCGTTCGTGGTTGCCAAGCCGCCCGGTGATGCGCGTACGCCGGATCTCGGCGACCCGGTTCATCGCGGCGGCTGCCGCCGCGACCATGCGCAGGCGCCCCTCGCCCAGCGTCACGCCGTCGAACCCGTCGGGGAATTCCTCGGCGATGAAGGCGGTGGTGATCTCGCCGCTGACAAAGCGCGGATGGTCCATCACCGCCGAGCAGAACGGCAGGTTGTGGCCGATCCCCTCGACCTCGAAGCTGTCGAGCGCCACCCGCATCCCCTCGATCGCCTCGGCACGGCTCGGCGCCCAAGTGCAGAGCTTGGCGATCATCGGGTCGTAATACATGGAAATCTCGCCGCCCTCGAAAACGCCGGTGTCGTTCCGCACGACACCCGTCGCCGTCGCGGCCTCGACCGGCGGGCGGTAGCGGGAAAGCCGCCCGATCGAGGGCAGGAAGTTGCGATAGGGGTCCTCGGCGTAAAGCCGGCTTTCCATCGCCCAGCCGTTGAGCTTCAGGTCGGACTGGGTGAAGGGCAGTTTCTCGCCCGCCGCGACGCGGATCTTCTGTTCGACCAGATCGACCCCGGTGATGAGCTCGGTCACCGGATGCTCGACCTGCAGACGGGTATTCATTTCAAGGAAGTAGAAGTTGCGGTTGCCATCGACGATGAACTCGACCGTCCCGGCCGAGGTGTAGCCGACCGCCCTCGCCAGCGCGCAGGCCTGTTCGCCCATTGCCTTGCGGGTCGCGGCGTCGAGAAAGGGGCTCGGCGCCTCTTCAATGACTTTCTGGTTGCGGCGCTGGATCGAGCATTCGCGCTCATGCAGATAGACGCAGTTGCCGTGGCTGTCGCCGAGCACCTGAATCTCGATATGGCGCGGCTGGGTCACGAATTTCTCGATGAAGATGCGGTCGTCGCCGAAACTGGACGCCGCTTCGTTCTTTGACGACTGGAAGCCGTCGCGCGCCTGCTCATCCGACCAGGCGATGCGCATGCCCTTGCCGCCGCCCCCCGCGCTGGCCTTGATCATGACCGGATAGCCGATCTCGTTGGAAATCTTCACCGCCTCGTCGGCATCGGCAATGAGGCCCATGTAGCCCGGCACGGTCGAAACGCCGGCCTCCATCGCGAGCTTCTTCGAGGTGATCTTGTCGCCCATCGCCTCGATCGCCGGGGACGGCGGGCCGATGAAGACCACGCCCTCTTTCTCCAGCGCCTCGGCGAACTTCATGTTTTCACTGAGAAACCCGTAACCGGGATGGACCGCTTCCGCGCCGGTCTGGCGGATCGCCTCCATGATCCTGTCGATCACGATGTAGGATTGGTTGGCGGGCGGCGGGCCGATATGCACCGCCTCGTCCGCCATCTTCACATGCAGCGCATTGCGGTCGGCATCGGAATAGACGGCGACGGTCCTGATGCCCATCTTGCGGGCCGACTTGATGACGCGGCAGGCAATCTCGCCCCGGTTCGCGATCAGGATTTTCTTGAACACGATTTCCAACTCCTCTGACTGTCGATGAGGGTCGGCCTGACCCGACCCGGGTCCATCCGCCGAACCCGAAAACCCCAACCGGGAAATGTTACAGAACCCGCTGTCATCTTGCGGTGAGATTCCGTGATCGTTTTGCGCCGCGAACGTGACCGGTTTTGACCATTGGTGATACCCGCATCGAGAGCGGACCTGCGAACCTTCCCCTGCGGGGGGATCCTCCCTGCAACGCAGATCAAGGGAGAAGACTGATGAAACAAACTACAAGCAGCAGGGGGCTCGTGCTCGGGGTGGCTGCCATTGTCGTGACGGGTGCCACCACAGCCAGCGGGCAGACACTGCAGGAACTGCAGGCGCGCGTCGCAGCGCTTGAGGCGGCGCAGGCCGAGCAGGGGCGGATCGTCGTGCCATCTGGCACGACGTTCGAGTTCGGCGGTTATACCAAACTCGACTTCCTCTATGACTTCGATCAGGGTCAGGGCGACACCACCAACACCGGCGGGCTGGTTCTCGGCGCGCCGGACGGGGGTGGGTTCACCGCCCATGCCCGGCAAACCCGGCTGTTCTTCAAGACCACCACGGAAACCGAACAAGGACCGCTCAAGACGCATTTCGAGTTCGACTTCTTCGGCGGCGGCGGCAACCAGATCCTGTCCAACTCGTACCAGCCGCGACTGCGGCACGCCTATGGAACCTGGAACGGCATTCTGGCAGGCCAGACCTGGACCAACTTCATGCCGATCTCGTTCTACCCCGACACGCTCGACTTTCAGGGTCCGTCGGGCATTCCGTTCATTCGTCAGGCACAGTTGCGCTACACTTGGGCCGCGTCGGACCAGCTTGCGGTATCGGCCTCGCTCGAGAACTCCGAATTCTCGGGGCGCAATGCCGCCGGGCTTCTGGGCGAGACGGCGGGCAATGGCGTGAACGCCAATCTCGATGGTGTGCCCGATTTCACCATCGCCACGGAATGGACCGGTGATCGCGCAGCCGTGCGTGGCGCGGCGGTGCTGAGAGATCTCAATTCGCCGGGTGATCTCGACAGCGAGACCGGCTGGGGCGTGAACCTCGCCGGATCGGCCGATCTCTGGCAGGGCGGCAAGATCGTCGGCTCGCTGACCTATGGTGACGGCATCGGCCGCTACATCATCGACGGCGTTGGCCAAGACGCGTTCGTGGATGCCGCGGGCCAGCTCCAGACGATCACCGCTACCGGCGCCACGGTTCAGGTCAGCCACGAGTTCTCGCCAACCATCACCGCGGCCTTGGCCGCAGGCTACTACAACGTGGACGAGACCTTTGCCCCGACCGATACCGACACGCTGACCACGATTCATGCCTCGCTGTTCTGGAAGCCGACCAAGAAGGTGATGATCGGCGGCGAACTGATCTATGGCGAGCGTGAATTCGCCAGCGGCGCGACTGAGGACGCCACCCGGCTGCAGACTTCGGTGCAGTTCAACTTCTGAGCCCCGACGCCCTGAAACAAGAAGGCCACCGGAGCACTTTGCCCCGGGGGCCCATGTTCCCACCGTTCCGGACCGCATTGCGGCCCGAAGCAACCGATCAGCGGCAGACGCCCGCGTCGTCGCAGAAGACGCCGGCTGCGCCACCGACGACCGCGCCGGTAAGGGCGTTGCCACCGAGAGCGTCCGCGATGACCGCGCCACCCGCAGCGCCGGCAAGGCCGCGCTCAGTATCATTGCTAAGGCACCCGGCGAGCGACGCGACAAGCGCCATCGCAGCGAGAGGTTTGAAATACCACATTCTGCTCTTCCTCCTTCAAGGGGTTTTATGACGATCGATCTTAGCGAAAAACCGCTGGTGGAAAAGCGATTTCGCCGCCGCAGAATCGCCTCGGCGACGCTCCGCCCATCGCCCCGGTCGAGCGAAAGTGGCCTGACCCCAAAGGGGCCAGGCCGTAGAGAAGGGGAAGGGTAACGGTTTTGACAAATCGGGGCTGAAAGCTTGCTGTAGGGTGTCGCCCCACCCAAAGCATGTTCGCGGATCACGCGTCGCGCAAACCTAAAGTTTCCGGACGGGAAACGATCGGCAGATTTGCGCCAGTGCTCTCGACGATTGCGCAAGAACACGCCTATTCCTCCCCCTCGAAGACCTCGGGAAAGGTCGCCTGCGCCCGCGCAACGTCAATTCGGAGCAGGGCTTCGTAGGATTCCGGGTCGAACGGATCCTCCGCGGGGATCACTTCGCGGCCGAAAAGCCAGCTGAGTCGCCCGGCGTCGAGATTTCCGCGCTCGAACGGGTCGGCGCCGAAATGCTCCCAGAGTGCGGCCATGAAGCCCGTGTCGGCACGACGATCCGCCGGGCTGCGGTCACGGTACCGCTCGCGCGCGATCAGCCTTGTCACGCCCTTGGCATTGCCGCGGCGAATGGTGAATTGATAATCGGTGCCGGGAAGGCGGCCGGGAAAGCCGCGGTGCTTCAGCATGACGCACCTCGCGCAGGGATGCGCCCCGGCGGGACGACCGGACCGGAACCCGCGTTCCGGACCGGCCGGAACAGATTACTTGTACTTGCCCGTGTAGACCGGCTCTTGCGAGACCGGCTGTTCAACGTAGACGGTCTCTTCCTTCTTCGCGCAAGCTGCGGCGACAAAGACAAGAACGACCGCGAAGACGAGTTTCTTCGACATGAGTTTCTCCTGCTGATAGGGCCGTGCGTGCGGTGTTCCGCATTCACCCGGCCCTGATTGCCCAAATCGGTCGCGACTGCGCCGACTGCTGCGAGCATATCAGACGGCGCAAGCGCCGCCCATTGCCACCTTGGCGACACCCCGCATTGTGGCGATGAAGCATCACCCGGCCCGACCCGCCCCATGCCGGGCGCCATATCTCGGTTCGGCATCAGAAAGGCTCCCATATGCAGGTTCCGTCGCTCAGGCTGTAAGCCTCGAAATACTGTGTCGCCTCGGGCAGGGTTTCGCCGAACGGCACCTCCCGGTCCGCGAGGACGATGATGACCTGCGACGGCACCGGCCCCGGCGTCGGCAGGCGTGGCAAGGCATAGTCGGTACAGAGCGCCAGCATATCCGCATGGGCGGCGTCGGCATCGACCGTGCCACCTTCGCGCGCAATGTCCGGTGCGACGAAGCGAAAGCGCAGGGTCAGACCCTCCGGACCCGGCTCGGACCGGATCACGTCGAGAAAGCGCACCGCCTGGCCAGACGGCACAGCGATCAGGGCGTCTGGTGCCGGTCCCGTCACATCCGTCTCCTCTCCTTGCCCCGCCATTGCATGCTCCGTTCAAAGTGGAATGTTGTCGTGCTTCTTCCATGGGTTCGTCAGTTTCTTCGTGCGCAGCGACGCGAAGGCGCGCGCCACCCGCCTGCGGGTGGAATGTGGCATGATCACTTCGTCGATGAAGCCCTTTTCGGCTGCCACGAAGGGGTTGGCGAAGCGATCCTCATAGTCCTTGGTGCGCTGCGCGATCCTGTCCTTGTCACCAAGCTCGGCGCGATAGAGGATCTCGACCGCGCCCTTGGCGCCCATCACCGCGATCTCGGCGGTGGGCCAGGCATAGTTGAAATCGCCGCGCAGATGCTTGGAGGCCATCACGTCATAGGCGCCGCCATAGGCCTTGCGGGTGATGACCGTGACCTTCGGCACCGTGGCCTCGCCATAGGCGAAGAGCAGCTTTGCGCCGTGCTTGATCACGCCGCCATATTCCTGGCTCGTGCCCGGCAGGAAGCCCGGCACATCGACGAAGGTCAGGATCGGAATTTCGAAAGCATCGCAAAAGCGCACGAAGCGCGCGGCCTTGCGACTGCTGTCGATGTCGAGGCAGCCGGCAAGCACCATCGGCTGGTTGGCCACAACGCCGACGGTCTGGCCTTCGATGCGGATGAAGCCGGTGACAATATTGGCGGCGAATGCGGCCTGGATTTCGAAGAAGTCGCTCTCGTCAGCGATCTTCAGGATCAGTTCCTTCAGGTCGTAGGGCTGGTTCGGGTTGTCGGGGATGAGCGTGTCGAGGCTGTCCTCCAGCCGCGCCACATCGTCGAAGAAGGGCCGGGTGGGCGCCCTGTCGCGATTCGACAAGGGCAGGAAATCAAAGAGCCGCCGCACCTCGGCCAGGGCCTCCACATCGTTCTCGAAGGCGCCATCGGCGACCGAGGATTTCTTCGTATGGGTGGAGGCGCCGCCCAGTTCCTCGGCGGTGACGATCTCGTTCGTCACGGTCTTGACCACGTCGGGCCCGGTGACGAACATGTAGGAGGTGTCCTTGACCATGAAGATGAAGTCGGTCATCGCCGGGCTATAGACCGCGCCGCCCGCGCAGGGCCCCATGATCAGCGAAATCTGCGGCACCACTCCGCTCGCCATGATATTGCGCTGGAACACGTCGGCATAGCCGGCGAGCGAGGCCACGCCCTCCTGGATGCGCGCGCCGCCGCTGTCGTTGATGCCGATGACCGGCGCGCCATTCTGCATCGCCATGTCCATGATCTTGCAGATCTTCTGGGCATGGGTTTCAGAGAGGGAACCGCCGAATACGGTGAAATCCTGGCTGAACACATAGACCATGCGGCCGTTGATCGTGCCCCAGCCGGTGACAACCCCATCGCCCGAGGGCCTGTCCTTCTCCATCCCGAAATCGGTGCAGCGATGGGCGACGAACATGTCGAACTCTTCAAATGACTCATCGTCGAGCAAAAGCTCGATCCGCTCGCGCGCCGTCAGCTTGCCGCGGGCATGCTGCGCGTCGATGCGCTTCTGGCCGCCGCCAAGGCGCGCCTGATCCCGGCGGTCTTCGAGCTGTTGCAGAATGCCTTTCATCAGATACACTCCCCCCGGTGCCGCTCTGGACATTTTGCGGAACCTAGCGACAAAGTCCAAAGCCGGGAAGGCAAATCCATCAAATTTGCAAAACCTTGGCAGAGGATGAAGTGCAAATTGCAAACAGGACCGGACAGATGCGCAGCGACCGTGTGATCCATGTTGTCTCCGCCCATGCCGAGGGCGAGGTCGGCAACGTCATTACCGGCGGCGTGGCGCCGCCGCCCGGTGACACGCTCTGGCAGCAGCGCGACTTCCTGCACCGCGACGGGGCGCTGCGCCGCCTCATGCTCAACGAACCCCGCGGCGGGGTCTTTACCCACGTCAACCTGCTGGTGCCGCCAAAGCACCCCGACGCCGCAATGGGCTTTCTCATCATGGAGCCGGAGCATACGCCGCCGATGTCCGGCTCGAACGCCATCTGCGTCGCGACGGTGTGTCTGGAAACCGGGATCGTGCCGATGACCGGGGATGAGACGCGCTTTGCGCTCGAGGCTCCGGCGGGCCTCGTCGAGATCGTCGCCGACACCCGCGAGGGCCGGGCAAACTCGGTCGAGATCACCAATGTCGCGTCCTTCGCGGACCGCCTCGGCGCGGCGCTGGAGGTCGAGGGCATCGGAACGCTCACCGTCGATACCGCCTATGGCGGCGACAGCTTCGTGCTGGTCGAGGCCGCCGCGCTCGGGTTCGCGCTGACCCCGGACGAAGCCCGTGACATCGCCGCCGTCGGCGCCCGGATCACGGCGGCGGCCAATCTCCAACTTGGCTTCAGCCACCCGACCGAGAGTTGGCGGCACATCTCCTTCTGCCAGTTCACCGGCCCTCTCGTCCATCACGGCCACACGCTGAGCGGAACGAATGCGGTCGTCGTCGACCCCGGCAAGATCGACCGATCACCCACCGGCACCGGCTGTTCGGCGCGCATGGCGGTTCTGTCGGCACGCGGCGAGATGGCGCCGGGCCATGCCTATGTCGCGCGTTCGCTGATCGGTGGGCGGTTCGATTGCAGCTTCGCGCTTGCCGCGCCGGTCGGCGACCGCCTGGCCATCACGCCGCGCATCCGCGGCCGCGCCTGGATTACCGGGACCCATCAGGTGCTGCGCGATCCGGGCGACCCCTGGCCCGAGGGCTACCGCCTGACCGATACCTGGCCCGCGATGCCGCTCTGATCGCGCCCATCCCCTCTCCCTACGGATCGTTCCATGCCAGCCAGCGTCCTCACGATCGGCCTTCTGATCGCCTCCAACCTGTTCATGACCTTCGCCTGGTACGGCCATCTGAAGTTCCGCGCCGCGCCGCTTCTGGTCGTGATCCTCGTCAGTTGGGGCATCGCGTTCTTCGAATATCTGCTGCAGGTGCCCGCGAACCGGATCGGCTACAGCGTCTTCAACGCGGCGCAGCTCAAGACCATTCAGGAAGTCATCACACTTTGCGTCTTCGCGATCTTCTCCGTGACCTATCTGAAAGAGCCACTGGGCTGGAACCACCTCGCCGGCTTCACCCTGATCGCGGCCGGGGCGTTCTGCATATTTCACAAATGGTGATGAAGCGGCGGCGATTTGTCGTGGACGCCCCCCGGCGAACGGCATAACAGCGCCCTCATGACAGCCCCTGCCCGCCCCGTCGTCCGGTTCCTCGACCGCACCACGCCGCCGCACATCATGACACTGGTCCTTGTGGCCGGGCTGCCGGCGCTGTCGCTCAACATCTTTCTGCCGTCGCTGCCGTCGATGGCGCGCCATTTCGGCGTGGACTACCAACTGATGCAGTTGTCGGTGTCGCTCTACCTCGCGATGACCGCCTTCGTGCAACTCCTGATCGGCCCGCTGGCCGACCGCTTCGGCCGCAGGCCGGTGCTTTTGCTCGTCACGGCGCTGTTCGTCGTGGCGACCATTGGCAGCATCCTTGCCCCCGGCTTTCTCAGCTTCATGATTTGCCGCATGGCGCAGGCCGCAATCGCCGTGGGGTTCGTGCTGTCACGCGCCATCGTCCGCGACATGGTCGAGCAGGATCAGGCCGCCTCGATGATCGGCTATGTCACGATGGGCATGTCGGTGGTGCCGATGTTCGGCCCGGTGATCGGCGGTGTGCTTGACGAGGCGTTCGGCTGGCAGGCGCCCTTCGCGCTTCTCGCGGTCTGCGGTATCGGCCTTTATGCCCTGATCTGGCGCGATCTCGGCGAGACCGGGGCGGGCAGCGGCACCACGTTCCTCGACCAGGCCCGGCAATATCCCGCGCTGTTCCGGTCGCAGCGGTTCTGGGGCTATTGCCTCGCCGCCGCCTTCGCCTCGGGGGCGTTCTTTTCCTATCTCGGCGGCGCCCCCTTTGTCGGCACCGAGATCTTCGGTCTCGATCCGGCGACGCTCGGGTTCTATTTCGGCGCGCCTGCGCTCGGCTACATGGCGGGGAACTTCCTGTCGGGCCTCTACACGGTGCGCGTCGGCATCGACCGGATGATGGCGCTCGGCGCAGTGGTCACGCTGGCCGGCATGGCGACCCTCGCCCTCCTGACCGCCCTCGGATACAGCGGCCCCGGCCTCTTCTTCGGCTTCACGATCCTCATCGGCCTCGGCAACGGCATCCTGTTGCCCAGCGCCAATGCCGGGATGCTGTCGGTGCGGCCCGCGCTGGCGGCCTCGGCGGCAGGCATTGGCGGCGCCATCCTGATCGGAGGCGGTGCGGCGCTGTCGGCGCTGGCCGGTGTCGTCCTGACGCCCGAAAGCGGCCCGATGCCGCTGATCCTCCTGATGCTGGTGACCGCGGCCATATCGCTCCTCTGCGCGATATGGGTCATCCTGCGCGCCCGGCAGCTTGCGCGTCAGTAGGCGCTTGCACGGCGCAGTTTGCAAAGGTAGCCTGCAAATGCTGGCAAACTTCCGGCGAGGCACCAGATGGCGATCCAGAAGCTCTATGCGGGCGTCAAACTGCGCGAGACGCGGTCGCGCCTTGGCCTGACCCAGAAGGCCTTCGCGGCGAAGCTCGGCGTGTCGCTGCCCTATCTGAACCAGATGGAGAACAATCACCGGCCGGTTTCTGCGGCGGTCGTGCTGGCGCTCGCCGGCGAATTTGGACTGGACGTGACCGAGCTTTCGGCGGGCGATGCCGAACGCATGGTGTCGGACATGCGCGAGGCGCTGGCCGATCCGGTCTTTGCCGATGCCTCGCCGCCCCTTGCCGATCTGCGCCTTGCCGCCTCGAACGCGCCAATGCTGGCGCGTGCGTTCCTCGAACTCCACCGCGCCTACCGGCAGACGCACGAACGCCTCGCCTCGCTCGACGAGGCGCTTGGCCGCGAGGGCGGCGCCACGCCCGCCTCGCCCTGGGAAGAGGTGCGCGACTTCTTCCACTATTGCGACAACTACATCGACGCCGTGGACCGCGCCGCCGAACGCTTCGCCGGCAGCAATCCGGCCGAACTGACCGACCGCGCCCGCGCCGCTTTGTCGCGGCAGGGCTACAGCCTGCGCTTTGCCGATACCTCCGAGGTGCGCCGCCTTGACGACAGGGTGCTGACGTTGTCCACCCGCGCGGCGACGGCCACGCAGCGCTTTCAGCTTGTCCACCAGATCGCGCTGCTGGCCCAGAACGACCTTCTGGAGGCGACGCTCGACCTGGCGCGGTTCCAGACCGCAACGGCACGGTCGATCGCGAAAATCGGACTGGCGAACTACTTTGCCGGGGCGGCGGTTCTGCCCTATCAGACCTTCCTTGCCGCCGCGCGCGAGACGCGGCACGACCTTGAGCGGCTCTCGGATCTGTTCAGCGCCTCGATCGAACAGGTCGCGCACCGGCTTTCGACCTTGCAAAGGCCGGGGCAGAAGGGCATCCCCTTCTTCTTCGTCCGCGTCGATCAGGCCGGCACGATCACCAAGCGTCATTCCGCGACGCGGCTGCAATTCGCCCGCTTTGGCGGCGCCTGTCCGCTCTGGAATGTGCATCAGGCCTTCGAGACGCCGGGCCGCTTCCTGCGCCAATTGGCCGAGACGCCGGACGGTGTGCGCTACTTCTGCCTTGCCCGCGACGTGTCGAAAACCGGCGGTTCGTTCCGCGCGCCGGTCCGGCGCTATGCCATCGGGCTTGGCTGCGAGATCAGCCATGCACGGGAACTGGTCTATGCCGAGGGCATGGACCTGACGAGCCCCCGCGCCTTCGAGCCGATCGGTATTTCCTGCCGGATCTGCGAGCGGGCGGACTGCCACCAAAGGTCGGTCCCACCACTCGAACGGCGGCTCAGCGTCGATCCCGACCGGCGCGGCGTCCTGCCCTACGAGATCGGCTGAGCATCACTCAGCCGCCAGAAGCCGGGCAATCTCGTCCTTCAGGTGCGCCCGCTTCTTGCGCAACTCGGCTTCGGCCAGGCTGTCGACGGGGGCCAATCCGGATTCGGCGCGGTAAACCTCGCGGTTGATCTCGTGATAGTCCGCGGCGAGGCGGGCGAAATGCGTGTTCAAGGCCTTGAGGGCGTGAATCTTCTCCGCCTCGGCGGGGAATTCCTCGTAGAGTTCGTGCGGGATGTTCGACATGGGGCATCCTTTGCTTGTCTGCCACCGAGTCTAGCGCGGCGCGGCAGCGGGGGCTTTGATATCGGTCAATCCGGGGGCGCGAATGATACGCAAAGCGGCGGCAACGCACTTGCGCCCCAGCCCTGCCGGGGCCACTTTCCGCGGACGATTCCAGGGGACCCGGATGATCCTTCTTGAACATGGGCCGGACGGCAAAGCCGCGCTTTTCGACGCGCCGCGCCGGGTGATCCGGGCGGAGAGCGCAGCCGAGGTGGAGGCCGCGCTTCAGGCGCTCGACCGGGCGCAGGCCGAGGGGTTCTGGGCCGCCGGCTTCATGAGCTACGAGGCCGGATACGCGCTAGAGGACCGGCTTTCTCCGCTGATGCCCGACGGACGTCGCCTGCCGCTTCTGGCCTTCGGTCTTTACGAGACCCCTCTAGCCGGCACAGCCTTTCTCGCCCGCGCGGAGACCGAGGCCGCCGGCGCCACGCTCAGCCCTGCAACGCCAGAATGGTCGGCAGTGGACCATGGCGCGGCGATCGGCCGGGTTCTCGACTACATCGCGGCGGGCGACATCTATCAGGCTAATCTGACGATGCCGATGCGCGCCAAGAGGACCGGCACCGCGCCCGGTCTTTATGCCGCGCTCAGACAGCGTCAGCCGGTCGGCTATGGCGGCTATCTCGCGCTGCCGGATCTGCCGATCGTCATCTCGCGCTCGCCCGAGCTTTTCTTCGAAACCGATGCCGCCGGCCGGATCGAGACGCGCCCGATGAAGGGCACCGCACCCCGTGCCTCGAACCCTGCGCATGATGCGGCGCTGCGCATGGAGTTGCAGCAAAGCACGAAGAACCGGGCGGAAAACCTTATGATCGTGGACCTTTTGAGAAATGACATATCGCGCATCTGCCGCGTCGGAACGGTCAGGGTTCCGGACCTTTTCGCCATCGAATCCTTTGCCACCGTGCATCAGATGGTCAGCCGCGTGACCGGAGAGCTTGTGCCCGGCACCACGCCGTCGGCCCTGTTCCGCGCGTTGTTCCCCTGCGGCTCGATCACCGGCGCCCCGAAGATCCGCGCGATGGAGATCATCCGCGAACTGGAGGTCGGCCCGCGCGGCGCCTATTGCGGCGCGACCGGGTGGATCGCACCGGATGGCGCCGCCTCATTCAGCGTGGCGATCCGCACGCTGACGCTGTACGGTGCCCACGACGTTGCATTCGGCGTCGGCGGCGGCATCGTCGCGGATTCCACACCTGAAGGCGAATACGAGGAAGCGCTCTGGAAAGCCCGTTTTGCCGCGCTGACACAAGGCTGATCGAAACCTTCGGCTGGGATGGCACCGCCTTCCACCGGGTCGGGGCGCATCTTGCCCGGGCGCGCGCCTCGGCGGCAGAGCTTGGCTTTGTCTGGGATCAACCGGCGGTGGACCGGATGCTGGCGGGGGTATCCGACTCCGGCGCGCTGAGGGTGCGGCTGACGGTCGGGCGCAGCGGGGATGTCGTTCTGACGACGGCGCCCCTGCCGCCCAAACCCGCGCGCTGGCGGCTGATGCTCGCGGCCGAAAGGCTTTCCCCCGACGATCCGCGCCTGCGCCACAAGACGACCGAGCGGGCGCTCTATGACACCGCCCGCGCGGCCTTGCCGCACGGCGTGGACGAGGCGGTGTTTCTCAACACCCGTGGCGAGGTCTGCGAAGGGACGATCACCAACATCTTCTTCGATCGCGGCGACGGCCTGATGACGCCACCCTTGTCCTGCGGCTGCCTGCCGGGCATTCTCAGGGCAGACCTGCTGGCCTCGGGCGCCGCGCGCGAGGCGGTTCTGACCGAAGCGGAGCTGCCGGACGCACGGCTCTGGATGGGAAACTCCCTTCGCGGCCTCATCGCGGCGATGCTCTGACCTCGGGCGCGGTGACGCCGTCGATCTTGCTTTCGATGCGCGCGAACAGGGCTTCCAACTGCCGCAAGCGAATATCGTCCACCTTTTCGTGCAGGCTCATGATCTCCAGTTCCGCCTTGAGGTTGACCTCGAAGTCATGCGCCGCGGCGATGCGGTCCTTCGCCGCCTGACGGTTCTGTGACATCATGATGACCGGAGCCTGAACCGCCGCGACCATCGACAGGATCAGATTAAGAAAGATGAACGGATAGGGATCGGCGGGATGCGCCAGCAACAAGCCATTCAGCGCGGCCCAGCCGAGTACCACGGCGGCGAAAATGACGATGAAGCTCCATGACCCGCCGAAACTCGCGACACGGTCGGCGACACGGTCACCGAAGCTCATGTTGTCGCTGAAGGTATCGTTGACGTTGCGCGAGATCGCGGCACGGGCGGCAATCCCTCTCAGGACCCTCTGTTCCCGTTCGGGAAGATCGTCGTAGCCCTTGCTCAACAGGCGTTCGGCCAGTTCGCGCACCTTGCTGTCCATGTGACCCTCCGGCACTGCCATAGAGCGGCAGTCTAGCGCGCCCGCGTCACCGACGGAAAGGGGGCAACCGGCATCCTAGCGCTGCGACGCCTGCCAGCGCGGGCTGAGCCACGGCTCGACATTCGAGGGCGCAAGCACCCCCTTGCCGAGCAGGTGGTCGGCGGCCTTTTCGCCGACCATGATCGACGGCGCGTTGAGATTGCCATTGGTGATGCGCGGAAAGATCGAACTGTCGGCGACGCGCAGGCCTTCGACGCCGATCACCCGGCATTCAGGGTCAACCACCGCCATCGGATCGTCACGGCGGCCCATCTTCGCGGTGCCGCAGGGGTGATAGGCGCTTTCGGCATGGTCGCGGATGAAGGCGTCGATGTCGTCATCGCTCTGCACCGCCGCGCCGGGCTGGATCTCGTGCTTCACGAAGGGCCTGAACGCCTCCTGCGCGAAGATCTCGCGCGTCAGGCGGACGCATTTGCGGAACTCGGCCCAGTCGTCCGGGTGGCTCATGTAGTTGAACCGGATCACCGGCGGGGCCTTAGGATCGCCGGACCGCAGGGTGACCGCGCCGCGCGACTTTGACCGCATCGGGCCGACATGGGCCTGAAAGCCGTGCCCCTCTGCCACCGCCTTGCCGTCATAGCGCACCGCAATCGGCAGGAAATGATACTGGATGTCGGGATAGTCGATGCCCTTGTCCGAGCGGATGAAGGCGGCGCTTTCGAACTGGTTCGAGGCGCCGAGGCCAGTGCCGGTTAGAAGCCATTGCGCCCCGACCAGCGCCTTGCCCCAGAGGTTCCAGTACTTGAAAAGGGTGATCGGCTGCAGCGAGGCGAACTGCATGTAGATCTCCATATGGTCCTGGAGATTGGCCCCGACGCCAGCCCGGTCGGCGACGACCGCGATGCCGTGGTCGCGAAGCTGCGCCGCCGGGCCGACGCCCGACAGCATCAGGATCTTCGGCGTGTTGATCGACGAGGCGGCAAGGATCACCTCGGCCCCCGGCCGCAATGACCTCGACCTTGCCGCCGCGCTCGACCTCGACGCCGGTGGCGCGGCCATCGCGGATCACCACCTTGCGGGCGAAGGCGCGGACCAGCGTGCAGTTGGCGCGCTTCAGGGCCGGTCTCAGATAGGCATTGGCCGCCGACCAGCGCCGCCCGCGCCAGATCGTCGCCTCCATCGGACCGAAGCCTTCCTGCTTTTCGCCGTTGTAGTCGGGTGTGACCTCATAGCCGGCCTGCCGCCCGGCCTCGACGAAGGCGTGAAACAGCGGATTTGCCCGCGGGCCGCGCGTCACATGCAGCGGCCCCGAGGTGCCGCGAAAGCTGGTGTCACCACCGCCGTGCCAGGTCTCCATCCGCTTGAAATAGGGCAGCACATCGGCATAGCCCCAGCCCGTGGCGCCGGTCTCGGCCCAATGGTCGTAATCGCGTGCGTGCCCCCGCACGAAGACCATGCCGTTGATCGAGGAGGAGCCGCCGATGACCTTGCCGCGCGGTGTCGCGAGGGTGCGGCCGCCAAGATGCGGCTCGGGTTCGGAGCGGAAGCCCCAGTCGTAGAGTCCCATGTTCATCGGGTAGGACAGCGCACCCGGCATCTGGATGAAGGGGCCGGCGTCGCTGCCGCCATGCTCGATGACGATGACGCGCTTGCCCGCCTCGGCCAGACGGTAGGCGACCGCACAGCCGGCCGAGCCTGCGCCCACGATCACATAGTCAGCCTGCATCGTCACATGCCCCCGAGTTGACGCGAGAGGCAGCCGAGCACGAGGCGCGCTGCAGCCGCGCCATCGGGTGCGCCGCCCTTCAGAACCTCGCGGACATAGACGCCGTCAATCAGCGCAGCGATGGTCCCTGCCACCTCGTCGGCGCGAGAGCCAACCAGCGTACGCAGGTCATGGACAAGGTTCGAGCGCAAGCGACGCTGGTAGATGGCCAGAAGCCGCCGCGCCTCGGGCGAGGTTTGCGCGAGGACGTAGAAATTGAGCCAGGCGCTGGCCACTTCTCGGCGGAAGCTGCCGCTGCCGAAACTGGCGCGCACAACGGCGCGCAGGCGCGCTTCGGGCCCGTCGGCGGCCACCAGCGCGCCGCGCACCTCGGCACCGTAGAGCGTGAGGATATGGCGCATCGCGGCCAGGAATATCTGCTCCTTGGAGCCAAAATAGTGATGCGCCAGCGCCGAGGACATACCCGCGCGCTTGGCAATCTGGCTCACCGTCACGTCGAGCGAGCCGGCCCGCCCGATTTCGCTGATCGTTGCGCTGACCAAGGCGGCGCGCCGGATCGGCTCCATACCCAGTTTCGGCATCCTGCGCCCTTTCTTCGCCCACCCCCAGAGGCGTAAGGATTTATTATTGACTCGTCAATCAACAACCTGAAACATCCCTGTGCTGCGACCGGTTTCCCTTGTCGAACTTCTGTTCTAGGCTTTGCGCAGCGTAAGGCGCAGGAAAGAATCCTCTTGCCCCACTGACCCAGTTGACGATTATTGACTCACCAATCAAGAAAACAGGGAGCAACACATGACCCTCAGGACCACGCTCTGTGCAGCCATCGTGACGGGCGCAGCCCTTGCGGCCGCGCCCGCCTTTGCCGCCGGCTGCGACAAGGTGATCTTCTCCGATGTCGGCTGGACCGACATCACCGCGACCACGGCCGTCACGACGACCATCCTCGCGGCCCTCGGCTACGAGACCGAGATCAAGGTGCTGTCGGTGCCGGTCACCTACACCGGCCTCGCCCAGGGCGATCTCGACGTCTTCCTCGGCAACTGGATGCCGACGATGGAAGGCGACATCGCCCCCTATCGCGATGCCGGTACGGTCGACGTCCTGCGCGAGAACCTGAAGGGCACGCAATATACCCTTGCTACGAACGCCAAAGGCGCGGAACTGGGCATCAAGACCTTTGCCGACATCGTCGCCCAGAAGGACGCGCTTGACGACAAGATCTACGGCATCGAGGCCGGGAACGACGGCAACCGCCTGATTCTGGACCTGATCGACAGCGACACTTACGGCATGTCGGCGCTGGAACTGGTCGAAAGCTCGGAACAGGGAATGCTGGCGCAGGTCGCCCGCGCCGATGAACGGGGCGAGCCAGTGGTGTTCCTCGGCTGGGCCCCGCACCCGATGAACGCGGCCTTCCAGATGACCTATCTGACGGGGGGCGAGGAATGGTTCGGCGCCGAGGGCAGCGTCTATACCAACACCCGCAAGGGCTATGCGGCGGAATGCTCCAACATCGGGGCGCTGCTGGCCAATCTGGAATTCTCCCTGCCGATGGAGAACGACATCATGGGGATGATCCTCAACGACGGGCAGGACCCGGACGAGGCCGCGATGGCCTGGCTCAAGGCCAATCCCGATGCGGTCACGCCCTGGCTGGCCGGGGTGACCACCAAGGACGGCGGCGATGCCGTGGCGGCGGTCAAGGCCGCGCTCGGATCGTGACGGGCCGGGGCCGCAAGGTCGGAGCAGGGGCCGGAATTTTCGCAGAAAATTCGTGGCCTCCCCCCGGTCTGGGCTCCCGAGTCTGGGCTCCCCGGTCTCAGCCCATCAGGATCGACCTGCCGGCATAGACGGCGGTTTCCCCCAGCATCTCCTCGATCCGGATCAGCTGGTTGTATTTCGCCAGCCGGTCCGACCGTGACAGCGACCCGGTCTTGATCTGGCCGCAGTTCGTGGCGACCGCCAGATCGGCGATGGTGCTGTCCTCGGTCTCGCCCGACCGGTGGCTCATCACGTTGGTGTAGCCCGCGCGATGCGCCATATCGACCGCCGCCAGCGTTTCGGTCAGCGTGCCGATCTGGTTGACCTTCACCAGCATCGAATTGGCGCAGCCGGTGGCGATCCCTTCGGCCAGACGGCGCGGGTTGGTCACGAACAGGTCGTCGCCCACAAGCTGGATCTTCTTGCCGAGCGTGTCGGTCAGCAGCTTCCAGCCCGCCCAGTCATCCTCGGAACAGCCGTCCTCGATCGAGATGATCGGATAGTCGGCGGCCAGCGCGGCAAGGAAGGCCACGTTCTCTTCGATGCTCAGCGACTTGCCTTCGCCCTTCATCTCGTAGCGGCCGCCCCTGAAGTATTCGGTCGCGGCGCAGTCCAGCGCCAGATAGATATCCTCGCCCGGACGATATCCCGCCTTCTCGATGGATTTCAGAATGAAATCCAAGGCATCGCGGGCAGAGTTCAGGTTGGGTGCAAAGCCGCCCTCGTCGCCGATGCCGGTGTTGTGGCCCGCGTCCTGAAGCTCCTTCTTCAGGGTGTGGAACACTTCCGACCCCATCCGCACCGCCTCGCGGACGGTCTCGGCCGCGACCGGCATGATCATGAATTCCTGGATGTCGATCGGGTTGTCGGCATGTTCGCCGCCGTTGATGATGTTCATCATCGGCACCGGCAGCACATGCGCCGAGGTGCCGCCGACATAGCGATACAGCGGCTGGCCCGAGAATTCCGCCGCCGCCTTGGCCACCGCCAGCGACACGCCGAGGATCGCATTTGCACCAAGCCGCGACTTGTTCGGCGTGCCGTCCATCTCGATCATGGTGCGGTCGATGCCGATCTGCTCGGTCGCATCGAAGCCCACGATCTCTTCGGCGATCTCGCCGTTCACCGCCGCCACGGCCTCCAGCACGCCCTTGCCCTTGTAGCGCGACGTGTCGCCGTCGCGCTTTTCATTCGCCTCATGCGCGCCGGTGGATGCGCCCGAGGGCACGGCAGCGCGGCCCATTGCACCGCTTTCCAGCGTCACGTCCACCTCGACGGTGGGATTGCCGCGGCTGTCGAGGATTTCGCGGGCATGGATGTCGATGATCGTGCTCATGGGGGACTCCCGGGATGGAGGTGCTCTCGCGCGGGTCTTACCCCGCGGCAGGGCTTTGGGAAAGCGCTCGTTTGCGGGCCCGTTCGCGGGCGAAGGAATAGAGGCCCGAGCCGATGATGACGGCCGCGCCGAGTAGGGTGAGCGCATCGGGGCGTTCGCCAAGGACCAGGATGCCAAGCGTCATGGCAAAGACCAGGCGGGCGTAGCGGAAGGGTGAGACGACCGAGACCTCGCCCTCGCGCATGGCGGCGGTGATGGCCCAATAGCCCGAGGTGCCGAAGACGAGCGCACCGGCAAGGCTGGCGGTTTCCGGAAGGCTGGGCATCCGTGCCTCGCCGGTAACCGCCATCATGGCGAGTCCGAGGAGCGCGACGGAGGTCACGCCCCAGGCCGAGATCTGGTGGGTGGTGATGCGGGGCGGCACGGCGCGGGTGGCAAGGTCGCGCAGCGCGATGCCGCAGACGGTGACGAGGACCCAGAGCGCCTGCGCGGGTTACAGAGACGCGCGGCGGCCGTTGCCCGCGCCAAAGCCCCAAACCCGGAGCCCCTGACATGACCACCATCGTCGATATCCTGGCCCGCGAAATCCTCGACAGCCGCGGCAATCCCACCGTGGAGGTG
>JBGSNN010000221.1:0-1573 GCA_041739655.1 Albidovulum sp.
GGCGGCGCGGCGGCTGGGCTATGTGCCCGACCGCGCGGCGCAAAGGCTGCGCACCGGGCGCACCAAGGTCATCAGCCTCATCCTCGACCCGCACCATGAGATCCTTGGCTTCACCAATGAACTGATCGAAGGCATCACCGAGTTCCTGAGCGGGACCGGCTTTCATCTGACGGTGTTTCCGCAGACGGCGGCCGAGGATGCTCTGACGCAGATCCAGCATGTCGTGCGCAACAACCTTGCCGATGGCGTGATCTTTTCGCGCACCCGGACGGACGACAGCCGGGTGCGCTTCCTGCTCGACCGCGGATTTCCCTTTGCCTGCCACGGCCGCACCGAACTGCCGACGCCGCATCCGTTCGTCGATTTCGACAATGTGGCCTTTGCCGAGGCTGCCGCGACCCGGCTTGCGCAGCGCGGCGCGCGGCACCTCTGCCTGATCTCGCCGCCGCAGGTCTTCACCTTCGCGGGGCATCTGCGCGCGGGCGTCCGGCGCGTCGCCGAGGCGCGCGGCCTATCGGTCGAGGTGCCCGAGCATCTGTCGATCGATTCCCCGCCCGAACAGGTCAGCGCCTGGGCCGAAAGCCTTGATCCGGTGCCGGACGGGTTCGTGTTTCCGGGCGAGGTCTCGTTCCTCGCGACCTCGGCCGGGCTGCGCCGTCGCGGTCTGGTGCGCGGCCGCGACTACAATGCGGTCGTCAAGGTCTCTTCAAGCCTGCTCAGCCTCATCGACCCGGAAACGGACCGGATCTTCGAGGATATCCGCAAGGCCGGGCGGCTTCTGGGTGAGACAGTGCTGGCGGCGGTGAATGCCGGCAAGGGGCCGATGCCGACGGGCGTCATCTACGCCCCCGAGATCCTGTTCTGATCAGGGCGCGAGCGCCTGCGGTCCGAGGTCGCCTGCCGCAATCTCCTCGGTCCAGAGCATTGTGCCGTCCGGCGCGGACAGCGTCACCACCAGTGCCGAAAGGTCGCGGGTCTGAGGCGCAAGCGCGATAGTGGCGCAGCGCGCGCCAAGACGCACCGGAAAGCTTGCCACGCTGAAGTTGCGTTCCGGCGCATGGGCTCGGCCCGCGTCGCGGAAGCCCACGGCCAGGTCCGGGTCGGTGGCGCCGGTCGCAAGGCAGGTCGCGCCGAGATGCACCATGATGCGGGGGCCAAGGCAAAGCTCTGCACCCGCCGCGCCCGCGAGCGGCGCGCAGCGAAGTGCGTCGGTGAAGGGGGCAAAGTCCTCAAGGCAGACATAGGCGATGCCGCCATGCAGGAACGTCGCATCCGCCGCCGGAAAGCCGTGGCAGGCGCGCGGACTGGCGGGGAGCGAGGCGACATAGTCGGGCTGTCCGTAAAGCTCGCGGAAGATGCCGATGGTCGGATTGCCGCCGTGAAAGCTCGACCAACTGGCCAGCGTGCCCCAGGACAGGCCACTGTCCGGGGCGCCGCCGACGAGGCGGAACGCGCCGCCCTGATAGCCCGGCAAGGTGGCGAGCCTTGCGTAGATGGCGCGCGCGAGTTCCACGTCGCGCTGACCGGCGCGGGCGGTGTCGGACCAGAAGGCGCTCGCGGTCATCGCCGTCAC
>JBGSNN010000237.1:0-1990 GCA_041739655.1 Albidovulum sp.
GTTCCGCCCCGTGGCCTTGTGGCCCGATCTGCGCGCCCCCGGCACCTCGCAAGCCACCGCGGTTGAAACCCGCGCTACCAGCGGCCCGCCGGAGGAAACCGAAGGCACCCGGACCCACCGTGCGCGCCGTCGCGCCGCCGATCAGTCCGACCGCCCCGACAGCTTCATCCTGCACAAGTTCGAAGCCCTGCTGTCATGGGCGGAATTTCTCAACCTCAACCGCCGTGTTGACGATGACGATGCCGACGATGCCCGCAAGGCCGCCGACGAGGCCGAGGAAATTGCCCTCGGTCAGATCTCCAAGGCCCCGGCGACCCGGCTGAAGCTGCACCTCGATCTCGCGCCGCAAGATGTCGACCGCGAGGCGCTGTCGGGCATCCGGACCTATCCCGAATGGGACGCGCGAAGCGGTGCCTACCTGCCGGATCATGTCAGGGTGCTGACCTCCGATATTGAGCCGGCCCTCAGCGCGCCCTCGTTTTGCGACGATCCGGGCGCGACAGCGCGCATTCGCGCCGTCAAGCGTCAGTTCGAGGCGCTGCGCCCGAGCCGAATCTCGACCTCGGGCCATCCTGACGGCGACGAACTGGACACCGATCGGGCGGTCCGCGCCCGGGTCGATTTTCTTGCGACCGGACAGGACGATGACCGCATCTGGCGCCAGACCCGGCCACAGAAGCGCGATCTTGCGGTGTCGATCCTGCTCGATGTCTCGCGCTCGACCGAGGCCGCGATCCCCGGCCACGGCCACGGGGGTCGCAGCGTGATCGACATCGAACGCGAGGCGCTGGCTGCCCTCAGTTGGGGCCTCTCGGCCTGCGGCGACGATTTCGCCATCCATGCCTTTTCGTCACTGAAACGCGACCGCGTCTACATTCAATGCGCCAAGGCCTTTGGCGAGCCGATGTCCGAGATCGTCGAGGCGCGTATCGCGGCGCTGCAACCCGGATTCTACACCCGCCTCGGCGCCGCCATCCGCCATGCGGCTGCCGGGCTGTCCGAACAGGCGCGCAAACGTCGGCTTCTGCTGGTGATCACCGACGGCAAGCCGAACGATCTTGACCACTACGAAGGCCAACACGGCATCGAAGACAGTCACAAGGCGGTGCAGGAGGCGCGCCGCATGGGTCATGCCGTCTTCGGCATCACCGTCGATCGCGACGGCAAAAGCTGGTTCCCGCGCCTGTTCGGCCAGGGTGGCTTTGCGCTGATCCCGCATCCGGAACGGCTCACTCAGGCGCTGCCGGAGATCTACCGCCACCTGGTCGGCACATGACCCCGGCCGCGCCGGGGCAACCTGGGTCGCCGTTCGACGAGCTTCCGGGCGAGTTGATGATGTGGGTGCTGATCGTCTCGGAGCTTCTGGTTTTCGGCGCCGGAATGCTGGCTTTCCTTGCCACCCGGCTCGGCGATCCGCAGGGCTTTGCCGCGGCGCAAGCCCATCTGCACCCAAGTCTCGCGGCGCTCAACACGCTGGTTCTGGTGACCTCGGGCTGGCTTGCGGCACGCGCCCACCGTGCCGCAGAGGCCGCACAGCCAAGGCGAACGCGCGCGCTTCTGGCCGGGGCCGGCCTCCTCGGCATGGTATTCCTCGGGGTGAAAACCATCGAATATTCCGAACTGATCTCTCAGGGCATCAACACCGAGACCCATGCGCTTTTCATGTTCTACTATCTGCTTACCGGATTTCATGCCGCCCATGTCGCGGCCGGCATCGGGCTCATGACCCTGGCCGCCTGGCGTCCGCAGCCAGGCGTCGTGCAAACCGTGGCGGCCTTCTGGCACATGGTCGATCTGGTCTGGGTGCTGCTTTTCCCGGTGGTCTATCTGCTATGACCGTGACGCGGGCATGGCTGATTCTTCTGGCGTTGTCGGCGGCTTCGACGCTGCTGGCCGCCTCGGGCCTTGGGGGCGCGGGCTTTGCGGTTGCTGCCCTCGCACTGGCGGGGGCAAAGGCGCGGCTCATTCTCTCGGCCTATCTCGGCCTGGC
>JBGSNN010000248.1:0-8664 GCA_041739655.1 Albidovulum sp.
TCAGCGCTGCCAATGCCACCTTGGCCTTGAACTCCGGGTGATGTTGCTTCCGTTTCGACATTTCTGATCTCCTTCGTGTTGAAGATCAGCAGACAGCAAATCGCAGCTTACGTCAGTGTCCGAATTTCAGGGGGTAGCTCAGAGATCGGTGCGGTCTCTACGCCCAGGCTGCCCGGCAAGGGGCACCGCAGGCGGAACAGGTCGCCGACCGGTTCCACATCGTGCAGAACCTGCGGCAGGCCATCGAGGAGCAGATGAACCTTCACGGCCGTGCGACCGGCAGGGCGCTGCTGTCCGACGCCGACAACATCACCGCAGCCGGCAGCCTTCTGAAGTCCCGCCTTGCGCACAGGACGTCTCGGGAAGAGATTTTCACCACCATCCATGCGCTCCGAAATCAGGGGCTTTCCTGCAGCGAGATTGGGCGGCGAACAGGGTTCCCGCGTCGCAGCATCGCGAAATGGCTGCAGTTCGAGACACCACCGGACCGCCGGCGGGCAGCATTGAAACCGACTTCGCCGTGGTACTTTGAAGAGTTCCTGAGCCAAAGCTGGAAGGACGGCATTCAAACTGGAAGCGCCCTTTTCAGTCTGATCCGAGAGCGTGGTTACGAGGGGAGTCTGACGCATTTACAACGGCTGCTGGCGGGCTGGCGCAGAGCCGAAAAGCAAACGAAGGGCTCCGCCGTAGAGCACAAAATCCTGGAGCCGGTTCGGGACCCGGAAACTGGGCACGTGATCTCCCCGGTCATTGCGGCCGCGCTGTGTATCAAACCCCGCGGAAAGCTCACCTCGGATCAGGCGCGGAAAATCGACGCTCTCAAGGCCGGTTCTCCCGCCTTCGCAACGATGCGCAGCCTCGCCATGCGATTCAACGGTATCATGCGTGGCCGCAAAGCAGACCCGCTCCCTGCATGGATCGACGACGCGATCGAAACCGACCTGGCGCCCATTGTGCGCTTCGCCCGCACCTTGAACCGGGACTTCGATGCGGTCAAAAACGCAATCGAGATGCCCTGGAGCAACGGCCAGGCGGAAGGTCAGATCAACCGCCTGAAAACCCTCAAACGCGCCATGTACGGCCGGGCCGGTCCAGAATTGCTGCGGGCGAGAATGCTACCGTTCCGCCACACAGATTGAGGCAGAGCCAATTTAAGGGCAACGTGACATCAGTCGCCACGACCCTGTGAACATCGACGCCGAAGCAGAGCGTTTCTCAGATCGCGCGAGCAGCTGGCTTGATCTGATGGAGGCAGCGCGTCACCTACATCCAATATGTCGCGCATGCATGGGCTTTCACGTCTGGAGCCTCGCGGGGCTCGGGCAGCACGGCGACCGGATGGAAGCGGCGGTCACATCCGCACGGATCGCGGCCAGCGAGGGCAAGGGGGCAGCCTTTGCGCCTCTGGCCATGGGCGGGGCAGGGGGGCTTCGCGCCGGTGGCCCACCCGCTGACCGACTGGCGCGTTGGCTTGATGGGATGGAGACGGCAAGTCTGACTGCAATGCGGCACCTCGACGATATCGAGACCTGGTCAGCACGGGCAAAAGTCGTCATGACTCCGCTGTCGGGACGGACGCCACCATGTTTGCTCGCGGCGCTGACCGAATGGCCACTCCTCTCGGCCGCAATGGCCGAGACCCTGACAGGGGCGAGCCGCGCCGCCGTGCAGCGAAACCTAGCATGGATGGAAGCGCAAGGGCTGATCCGCGAGGTGACCGGGCAGGGCCGGTTCCGGTTCTGGGCGGCGAGGGTCTGAGAGTTCTATCGCAGGTTTTCTGAGGGGGGCGGTCAAATCACCCCAGCGGGCGTCGCGCACCTCAAGCGGATCGAGATCATCTTGGACGGGTCCAAAAGTGACTTGTGCGCCCGGGAGGAATGCGAGGATAACTTCGTCAGGGCGGCCGGCATGTTAAATCACAGCAAGGGGTCCCTCCGGGTTTGGCCTGAACCAGAACCGATGTCCCGTGGCAATACCCTTGACTTAGATCAAGGATCACGCCTCGCCGACCGGCAAGGATGACGCATCTGGATGCGGGCGAAGGAACGTATGGCAGCGTGTAGGGCAGGCTATCGGAGTCGGTCGGTCATTGACCTGGTCGCGGTCTGGCCGGGCGCTGTCGTGTGCCTTGCGATTGCCTTGCTGATCCTTCTCGGCAGCCCGTCGTTTGTGCACAGCTCGACCCTACCTCAAGGATGCACGGATGGTCGGATGGCATCGGCCATGGAAATGGCCGGGCACACGGACGCCGCCGGCAACGGGGCAGCCGGGAACGCGTCCGCCCATCAAACCCTGTGTGCCTTACTGGAATGTGCGGCCAAGGCACCGGACCCGGCGCTCTCACCCGCGTCACGCATGGTTCGGGTCTTGCCGCTTCCGCGCCTGATCGAGGACGATCATGCCGCCGGGGTGACCATCTCTCCCGGTTATCGTCCGCCGATTTCCATCCCCACCGTCTGAGGGCCGGACCCCGCGATGCGGCCTGCCGAAGTGGCATGCCTCACGGCCGAAAGGCCGAGGCCGACACATTCGTGGTCGGAAAATCCTGTCCGTTCGCAATTCGACCGTCATCGTCGGGAAGCAGCCTTTCCGCCTCCGACGCCACCCACATCATCTTGGAAACAGACATGAACACAACACGACATCTGACGACCCGCCGCGGGTTTGTCGCCACGCTCGGTTTTGGCGGCGTGAGTCTTTACGGGCTCTGGGCCGCCTACGGTGCCGCACCGGGGCCGATCGCGCTTCTGCAAGGTGCCGCCGGCGGGACCGCCGACGCCGCCGACGCCGATGGGGCCATGAATGGCATGGCCATGCATGGCGGAACGGACGCCGGGCCGGACATCAAAGCCTTCCGGACCGAGGTCTCGGCCTTCGTCGAGCGCTTCTCGCAGGGCGATGGCAGCGTCTATCCGCGGTTGGCCGAGGCGCGTGGCGCGAGCCACGACCCGCAGATGCCCGGAACCGGGATGGCCGGCATGGACATGTCCGGAATGGCGATGCCCGGCATGACCATGGCTCCGGGCAGCGACCACCAGGGCACGGCCGCAGATCACGGCGCCGCCCCGGCGGCCAGAGAGGGTGCCTCGGTCGACATACCGATGCTGGCCGAACGCTGGTTCTTCGAGCCGGCGCATCTGCGCCTCGACCGGGGCACGCCCTACCGCTTCCGCATGATGACGGCGGATGTCGCGCATGGGGCATCGATCCAGTTCGGGCCCGGCGCCCGGATGATCCGCCTCAGCCCTGGCGCCGTGACCGAACTGGCGCTGACCTTCACCCGCCCCGGCAGCTTCCTCGTCTATTGCACCGCCTATTGTGGCGCGGGGCATGACGGGATGCAGGCCCGCATCGACATCGTCTGAGGGAGCAAACCATGACGGAAAAACTCGTTCAGCGCCTTGAGGCCCTGCCGGCGCGCGACCGCACGCTGGTGATCGCCCTGGCCGGGGCCGCCCTCGGCGCGCTGGTCCTCGGCATTCTCGGCGGTCTTCTCACCGCGCTCGTCCGTTCGGGCCTAGTCGCCGCCGATCCGGGATCGGGCTATCGCTTTCTGACGCTGCACGGCGTCAGCGTTTTCTTCTATTGGCTCTACTTCGCACAAGCGGCACTACTGCTCGGCTTCGCCGCCGTCGAGCGCGGCAAGGAGGGCCTGCCCGGTGGCCTTGCCTTCCGAGGGGTCGCCATCGCGGGGACCCTGGCGATGGCGCTCGGCTTCGCGCTCAGCCTGATCGGCTCTTTCATCGGATCGCCGCCGCTTTACGACGGAGCGCCGGAGCTGCTTCGGGATGAGCCGCGGACGCTTTTGATCTTCAGCCTCGGCTATGTGGCCCTGGGAATCGGGTTGATGCTCGTGCCGGGCGCGGCCGTCGCCACGCTGCTTGCCACGCTGGGCCGCGGGCGGCAGGACAGGCTCGGCGCCCTGGGCTTCGCCCTTCTGGCCTGGGCCGGATTCCTGATGGTCACCGGCTATGCCGCGCTTCATGCCTTTCTTCCCACGACGTTCTGGGCGCTTGGCCTAGCAGGCTTTCCCGAAGCGCAGGAAACCGGCTGGCACATCCTGTTCCACAACCTGCATTACCTGCCGCTGATGGCGACGGTGCTGATGTGGTATGTGCTGATGCAGGTGCTGACCGGCGTGAAATCGGTGTTCGGCCCGAGGTTCTCGAAAATCGTCTTCGCCATGTACCTCGTCTTCGTTCCGCCGACCTCGCTCTACCACATGTTCCTCGACCCGAACCTGCCGGAAGCGGTGAAGGTTACCGGCTCGCTGCTTTCGCTCTTCGTCTCGGTGCCGACGCTCACGGCCTTCCTGATCATCGTCGCCTCGCTGGAACTTCACGCCCGGGCGCAGGGCGCGCGGGGCCTGTTCGGCTGGATCGGCCTGCTACCGTGGCGACACCCGGCCATGGCCGGTGCCGGAGCCGCGGTGATCAACCTCGGACTCGGCATCACCTTCGCCTTCGTCCTCATCCAGGAGAAGCTCGCGCCGCTTCTTTCGGATACGTTCTTCGTGCCCGGCTATTTCCACTTCTTCACTGTCGGCACGGTCAGCCTCACCCTGCTGGCGGCACTTTCGGTGCTTCTGCCCGGACTTACCGGGCGCCCCCTTGCCTGGCCGCGGCTCATGCGATGGATGCCCTGGCTCGCCACGGCCGGCCTCGCGATTTTTGGCGGTGCGGGGGTCACCGCCGGCTACCTCGGCGTGCCGCGAAGGGTCATGGGGATCGGCTATGGCGGTGAAGCGCCGGAGATCTGGTCTGTGCTCATGGGATTTGTCGGAATGGGCGGTAGCCTGATGGCACTGGCGCTGCTGGTCTATGCCCTCGGCGTCGCCCGATCGCTTCTGCAGGGCCGCAGCGACCGGGCTGCGGGGACGCTGTCCGTGATCTACCTCGGCGCCTCCTCCCCTGCCGGCCGGACCGCCGCCTGGACGGGCCCGATTGCAATATTTGTGATCGTGCTCGGCATGTATGGTTTCACGGCCCTCGGCTTCGAACTGATGCAGGCCCTTCCGCTGGTCGCTTCCGGCGGCGGCGGACACTGACTCATGCTGGAACAGGAGATAACGACATGAATGAAGACATCTGGCTGATTGCCGGCGTCGCTGTGGTATGGGCCATTCTGGCGCTCGTTTATGCGCTTGCGCCGTGGGGAGACATGATCGGGTATGCCCGGGTTTGGGGCTTCGGAGCTGCTCTGTTCCTTGGTCTTGCCTTTGCTCTGTGGCGTGCCCTGAGAAAATGATGCCGTCCTCTCCCGGCCGTTTCAGCACCAGGCGGCCGGGGGAGTAATTGCCGCATTCTCGATTTTCAGCCTTTGGCGGCGGGGCCAGGCGACCCATCGAGATTTGCGGGGTCTGAGAAGCTCTTTCACGGCGGTCAATAAGAATCCCTCCGTTTGGGCTCATCCCGTCGCCGCCTCCGCCGGGTGGCGGGAACCAGGCCCGGCCCGCGAAACAACTTACTGTCCTTTGCGGGAGCGGCTATCCGCGTCCATCTCTTCGGACGAACCACAAGACTCCTATACCGGCAACGGCAGAAAGACTGGAGCCGGCCAGGATTGCGAGCCGTGCACTTGCGGCCATCGTCGGCGACGCAAACGCAAGTGTCGTCACAAAAAGTGCCATCGTGAAGCCGACGCCTGACAGGAGAGCGGCACCGTAGACGTCCCGAAAGCGGATGCCGGGCGGCAGTTTGCCGATTCCCATACGCACGGAGAACCATGTGGCGCCGAAGACGCCGAACTGCTTGCCGAGAACCAGGCCGAAGAAGACCCCGAGCGACACCGGACCCGTCACGTTCTGGAGCGTCCCGGCTTCGATAGTAACGCCCGCGTTGAAAAAGCCGAACAGGGGCACGATCAGCAGGCCCGCGAGGGGGCGCAGGACATGCTCCGCCCTGCGCAGCGGAGACAGGCCGCGACTGTCTGCCGAATCCATCGGAATGACCGATCCGACAAAGACCCCGGCGATGGCGGGCTCAACACCCGATCTGAAGAGCGCCAGCCAGAGGACCGAGCCCAGAACTGCCAGACCCAAAGGATGCGTGAGACCCAGCCGGCTGAGCGCGACGAGCCCCGCGAAGGTCGCTGCAGCGAAAATCAGAGGAACGAGATGTACGTCTTCACCGTAGAAGAAGACGATGACGGCGACCGCGCCTAGATCGTCGAAGATTGCCAGCGCCATCAGGAACACCTTTATGCCAGCCGGAACGCGGTTCCCGAGCAGCGAGAGCGTCGCAAGAGCGAGCGCGATGTCCGTCGCCATCGGGATCGCCCAGCCGCGTAAAACGTCTCCCCCACCCGCCGTGAACGCAACGTAAATCGCCGCCGGCATGACCATTCCGCCCAGAGCAGCGAATGCGGGCAGTGCCGCCGCACGCAATGTCGACAAACGCCCCTTGACAAGCTCCTGTTTGATCTCAAGCGAAACGAGCAGGAAGAACAGGGTCATCAGCCCCTGATTGATCCAGGTGATCAGGGGTTCATCCAGCTGGTAGGGCGGGATCCCGATGCGGATCGGCGCGTGGTGAATCGCATTGTACAGTTCGGACAATGACGAATTCGCTGCCAGCAACGCGAGCACAATGGCCGCCAATGTCAAGACACCGGAAATCTGGTCGAGGGTTGGACGAATGGCTGCCTGCACTTGCCTGACCTACCTATAAGCGGGGTTCTCGATGTGTCGCTTTGCCCCAATGCCGATGAGTCCTGTAGACACGCTCGGATGCGGGGCGTGCATGAAGATGTCGGTGCCATGCGGCGTCCCGCCGTGGCAAGTCACGTCTGGAAGTCGGCAACCATTGCGCAAGATCGACCACTAGGAGTTTCAGGTCTGCCCGATGCCATGAGTGGCGTCCTTCCCGTGCGCCGTTTCGGCGACCGATTTGGTCGGGACAGATTGCCGCAGCCCGTTGACCTTCCACCCGGTGGAAGGGGCATCTCAGGAAAACGGACACGGGTAATGAAACCGCAGAATGGAAGGTGTGGGGACCATGGAGAGTACCAGAACCAAGCCGGCACCACCTGTCATCGTGCCGCTGGGCGAACGCCGGGGCGCGGTAAAGTCGCAGCCGGAAACGGACAATGGTCGGACTTCGGATAGTGCTGCGCCGGAAACGGAAGGTCGAATCCCGGTGGCCTGGCATGATGCCGGGGTCGCCCGCGACATGTGGGAGCGCTCCGTCCTGTTCTGGGACGTGCTGCGGCAGCGCGCCGACAACATGATCGCGCACGAGCGCGCCGGAATGCCGCCGCTTCTGGACTTCAAATACGAAACCCTCCTCGACGCAAGGCGGTTCGACCGGCCGGCGAACTACGCGCTGCTCCGGATCGTCGAGGTCGGCGATGACTGCTGGGCCGATTGCGTGGACGAGGCCAAGGCGCCGGTTGTCGTGGTCGATCCGCGCGCCGGCCACGGGCCTGGCATCGGCGGCTTCAAGCGCGACAGCGAGGTCGGCATGGCGATGCACGAGGGCCATCCGGTCTATTTCGTGACCTTCTTCCCCGAACCGGTCGCGGGTCAGACGCTGGCCGATGTCCACATGGCGCTGCGCCGGTTTGTCGAGGACGTGGCGCGCCGGCACCCGAACACGCCGCCGGTGCTCTACGGCAACTGCCAGGCTGGCTGGGCGCTGACGCTTCTGGCGGCGGATTGCGAGGGTCTGACCGGGCCGGTCGTGCTGAACGGGTCGCCGCTGTCCTACTGGGCCGGCGAGAAGGGCGTGAACCCGATGCGCGTGTCCGGCGGGCTGCTGGGCGGGTCGTGGCTGGCCCATCTCGCCGCCGATATGGGCGACGGACGGTTCGACGGCGCCTGGCTGGCGCTGAACTTCGAGAACCTGCAGCCGGAAAAGGCGATCTGGGAGAAACACGCGGACCTGTTCAGCCGGATCGACACCGAGACGGAGCGGTTCCTCGAGTTCGAACGCTGGTGGACCGGGTTCTACTTCCTCAGCCGCGAGGAAATCCTCGGCATCACGCAGAACCTTTTCATCGGCAACAAGCTGGAACAGGGCGTCATGCCGATCCACGGCTCCTGCACGGCGGACCTGCGCAAGATGCGCAACCCCCTGGTGATCTTCGCCTCGCACGGCGACAACATCACCCCGCCGCAGCAGGCGCTCGCCTGGGTACCGGAGGTCTACGCCGACACGTCCGATCTGAAGGCCGCCGGCCAGCGTATCGTCTATCTGACGAACCCGCGTGTCGGTCATCTCGGTATCTTCGTCTCGGCTTCGGTCGCGCGGCTGGAACACCGGGCGATCCTCGAAAGCCTCGACGAGATCGACGCGCTGCCCCCGGGACTTTACGAAATGCTGATCGACAATCCCAGCGGCGATCCGGACTGCCACAAGCCCGCCTTCTCGGTCCGTTTCGAGGCCAAGGAAGTGTCGGACCTGCGCGCCGATTACCCGCGCGACGCCTTCGAGAAGGTGGCGCAGGTCAGCCGGATCAACGAGGCCTTCTACAGCACCTTTGTCAGTCCCTGGGTGCGGGCGATGACGACACCGGCCACGGCCGAGGCGCTCAGATGGTTGCATCCGATGCGCGCCAGCCGGCTGATGGTCTCGACCGCGTTCAATCCCTGGATGGCGGCGCTGGCCCCGGTGGCGGCCGGGATCCGGCGGACGAGGCAACCACAGCCCGCCGATCACCCGGCGC
>JBGSNN010000268.1:0-2849 GCA_041739655.1 Albidovulum sp.
GCTGCATGTCTCGGGCTGCGCCAAGGGCTGCGCCCATCCCGGCGCGGTGCCCCTGACGCTGGTCGGCGAACCGGGCGGGACGCTTGGCCTGATCCGCGACGGCACCGCCGCCGACGCACCACTTGGAACCGGGCTTGACCCGGCCACCCTGTCATCCTTTGACCTGACCGAGGCGCTTGATGCCCCACCTCTATGAAAGCGATGGCGCGGCGATCTACCGCCAGAGCTTCGCCACCATCCGGGCGGAGGCCGATCTGGCCTTCTTCACCACCGAGGAAGAGCCCGTCGTCGTCCGCATGATCCATGCCGCCGGGATGGTCGGGCTGGAGGCGCATGTGCGCTTCTCCCCCGGCATGGCGATGGCAGCCCGCGCTGCGCTGGAAGCCGGCGCGCCGATCCTGTGCGATGCGCGCATGGTGAGCGAGGGTATCACCCGCCCGCGCCTGCCGGCTGCAAACGCGGTGATCTGCACCCTCAACGACCCGCGCGTCCCCGGGATGGCGTCGGCCATCGGCACCACGCGCTCGGCCGCCGCGCTGGAACTGTGGCGACCCCATCTCGCCGGCGCCGTGGTGGCGATCGGCAACGCGCCGACCGCACTTTTCCACCTTCTCAACATGCTTGAGGACCCAGCCTGCCCGCGCCCGGCCGCAATCATCGGCTGCCCGGTGGGCTTCGTCGGCGCGGCGGAATCCAAGGCCGCACTGATGGCCGATCTGCCAGCGCCGTCACTGATCGTAGAGGGCCGCCTCGGCGGATCGGCGATCACCGTGGCGGCGGTCAACGCGCTCGCCAGCCGGAAGGAATGAGGATGGGCAAGATCATCTGCACCGGCCTCGGCCCCGGCGATCCGGATCTGATGAGCGTCAAGGCCGACCGCCTCGTGCGCGGTACCGCCCATGTCGCCTACTTCCGCAAGGCTGGCCGCGCCGGTCAGGCACGGCAGATCGTCGAAGGCATGCTCGCGCCGGGGGTCACGGAATATCCGATGGAATATCCGGTGACGACCGAGATCCATTTCTCCGATCCCGAATACAACCGGGTGCTGGCCGCGTTCTACGACGATTGGGCGATGCGGCTGGCAGCGCTTGCCGAAACCGCGACCGTGCTCGTGCTCTGCGAAGGCGATCCCTTCTTCTACGGCTCGTTCATGCACCTTCACTCCCGGCTTCAGGGCCGGGCCGAGGTCGAGGTCGTGCCCGGTATTACCGGCATGTCGGGCTGCTGGACTGCGACCGGCATTCCGATCACCTGGGGCGACGATGTGCTGACGATCCTGATGGCAACGCTGCCGGAGGAGGAACTGGAAGCGCGGGCGCGGGACGCCGACGCGCTGGTGGTGATGAAGATCGGCCGCAACCTGCCGAAGCTGCGCCGCGCGCTGGCCAAGGCGGGGCGGCTGGGCGCGGCCTGGCTGATCGAGCGTGGCACGATGGCCGGGCAAAGCGTGCAGCTTCTGACCGAAGCAGAGGAGGTTGCACCCTATTTCTCGATCGTGGTGGTTCACGGCCAAGGACGGCGGCCATGAGCGGATGGGTCGCTATCGCCGGTCTCGGGCCGGGGGATGAACACCTCGTGACCGAAGAGGTCCGCCGGGCGATCGCCGAAGCAACCGACATCGTCGGATACACGCCCTACGTTGCCCGCATCGCCCCGCGCGATGGGCTCAGGCTTCACGCCAGCGAGAACCGGGTGGAACTCGACCGTGCCAACCATGCGCTCGACATGGCGGCGGGTGGGCGTCGCGTCGTTGTCGTCTCATCCGGCGATCCCGGCGTCTTCGCCATGGCCGCGGCGGTGTTCGAGGCGCTGGAAGCGCGGCCGGATCCCGACGCGGTCGATATCCGCGTCCTGCCCGGCATCACCGCCATGCTCGCCGCCGCGGCGCGGCTTGGTGCGCCGCTCGGTCACGATTTCTGCGCGATCAACCTTTCGGACAATCTCAAGCCCTGGGACCTGATCGAAAAACGCCTGCGGCTGGTTGCCGAGGCGGGGCTTGCAATGGCCTTCTACAATCCGCGCTCGAAGGCGCGTCCGCATCAGTTCGCGCGTGTGCTTGAGATCCTGCGCGAGGTCTGCGGGGCAAAAACCCTCATCTCGTTCGCCCGCGCGGTCACGACGCCAGAAGAGATGCTGACGACGGTGACACTCGCCGAAGCGCGGCCCGAGATGGCCGACATGCGCACCATGGTGATCGTCGGCAATCGCGACACCCGCCGCATCGGGCGCTGGCTCTACACCCCGAGGCGCGCCGGATGAGAGAGCCAGCGCATCACCGCATCGACGCTCTCGGCGACCTGCCGGTCAGGCAGCTTTGGCCGGTCGATCATCACCACAGGCACCTTGAGCCTGCGCGCCGCCTGCAGCTTGGCCTGCGCCCCCGCGCCGCCGGCATTTTTTGCGACGATCCAGCCGATACGATGATCGCTGAGCAGGCGCAGATCATCCGCTTCGCCAAACGGGCCACGCGCGATGATCACCTCGGTCTGCGGCAGCGGCAAGGCGCCAGCAGGCGGATCGACGAGGCGCAGAAGGTAGTGATGCTGCGGCTTGACGGCGAAAGCGGCAAGAGACTGCTTGCCGATTGCCAGAAAGACCCGCGACTGAGCATCCGGCAAGGCGGCGACCGCGCACGCCACATCGGCGACACAGCGCCAATCATCGCCCGCCCCGGCGACCCATGGCGCGCGCTCAAACCCGATCAACGGCACCCCGACCTCGCGCGCGGCCACGACGGCGTTGCGGCTCATCTGTGCAGCAAAGGGATGGGTGGCATCGACGACATGGCTGACGCGTTCCGCCCTGAGCCAGCGTGCAAGGCCGGGGACACCGCCGAACCCGCCGATAGA
>JBGSNN010000273.1:0-8373 GCA_041739655.1 Albidovulum sp.
GTGACGCTGGGCTGTCCGCCCGAGGCTCAGTCGGAGAACGCTGCGCGGCTCGATGCGGTAATGCTGCGGCCCGTGGCGGATGCCGATGCGCTGGCGCGGATTCTGGAGGATGCGCGGATCAAAGCGCTCTGCCTCGGACCGGGACTCGGGACGGGGGAGCGGGAGGTGGCGCTGGTGGCGGCGGCGCTCGGGGGTCCGGGGCGTGTCCCCTCCGCCCCATCCCGGCCCCTCGCAGGGACGGGCGAGGGGCGGCGGGCGCTGCGTCCCGTGGTCCTCGACGCCGACGCGCTGACCATCCTTGCGCGCGAACCCGACTTCTTCGCGGCCCTGCATCCGGGGTGCGTCCTTACCCCCCATGCCGGGGAATTCGCCCGCCTCTTTCCCGACATCGCGGAAAAGCTTGCGGAACCTGCCACCAAAGGCCCCGCCTATTCCAAGGTGACCGCCACCCGCGCGGCGGCCGCGCGCGCCGGCTGCATCGTCCTCTTCAAGGGCCCCGACACGGTGATCGCCGACCCCTCGGGCCGGTGCAGCATCAACTCCGCCGATTACGACCGTGCTGCGCCCTGGCTCGCCACCGCCGGATCGGGCGATGTGCTCGCGGGGTTCATCGCCGGGCTTCTCGCACGCGGCTTCGGGCCGATGCCGGCGGCCGAGACCGCCGCCTGGCTCCACGTCGAATGTGCCCGCAAGTTCGGCCCCGGCCTCATTGCCGAGGACCTGCCCGAGCAACTCCCGGCGGTCTTCCGCGATCTCGGTCTCTGAGCCTATTCGGCGGCGAGGCGCTTGGCATCCTCGACGGCGCGGCAGGCGATCTCGAGCCCTTCGGCATAGACGATCTCGGGCGCGTCGAAGCGCAGGTCGTAAAGCCGCATGCTGACCGCCTCGGTCTTCGTGATCGACACGCCGTCAACGAGGTCGGCAACCGGCAGAACGACGCCCACCCGCCCGAAGCACGACGCCGCCCGCGCGTGTCGCACCAGAACTGGCGCATCGGCGGGCAGGATCAGCGCCTGTTCGGGCCGCCCGTGGCCGAGGGCGCCTTCGGCGATGCTGATCGCCGGCCCCGAATAGCGATGCTGATGACTGGCGCGCAGGACACGGATGCCCGACCGAGTGATGACGCGATGGCCGGGTTCGAGGAAATCGACCGGCAGGGCGCCCTCGGCGGTCATCACCACCGTCCCGGCCGCGATCCCGATCCGGTCAGATCGCGGTCTGGCCACAAGCCTCAGGCCCGCCCGCTGCCCGGGCGTTTCTTCCAACATGGCGTCCCCCCCTCGGCCTTGCGCCGTTATTTTCGGTTACACTATGGCAAGAGTCCGGTCCGGGCGAGCGGATTTTCGGGCGCATTTTGCCCTCGCATCAGTCGGGCCTTCTTGCTAGAAGGACGCGGATTTCGGGGGCGGTCCCATAACGGGGCCGTTTTCAGTATTGCGGGTGTGGCGAAATTGGCAGACGCACCAGATTTAGGTTCTGGCGCCGCGAGGCGTGGGGGTTCAAGTCCCTCCACCCGCACCACGATGGAAAAGGACGAAGGAATGCAGGTCATCGAGACCCTGAAGGAAGGTCTGAAGCGCAGCTACACGATCACCGTGCCGGCCGCGGATCTTGACGCGAAGGTCAATGAAAAGCTCGTCGAGGCGCAGCCCGAAGTCGAGATGAAGGGATTCCGCAAGGGCAAGGTGCCGATGCCGATCCTCAAGAAGCAGTTCGGCGAACGGCTTCTGGGCGATGCCATGCAGGAAGCTATCGACGGCGCGATGCAGGTGCATTTCGACCAGAGCGGCGACCGCCCGGCGATGCAGCCGAAGGTCGAGATGAAGGGCGGCGAGAAGTGGAAGAAGGGTGACGATGTCGTCGTCGAGCTGTCCTATGAGGCGCTGCCGGAGATTCCGGAGGTCGATCTGTCCAAGCTGAAGCTTGAGAAGCTGGTCGTGAAGGCCGAGGACAAGGCCGTGACCGAGGCGCTGGAAAACCTCGCCAAATCCGCGAAGGCCTTCGAGGACCGCAAGAAGGGCGCCAAGGCGAAATCGGGCGATCAGGTCGTGATCGATTTCGTCGGCAAGGTCGGCGGTGAGGCCTTCGAGGGCGGCGCGGGCGAGGATTATCCGCTCGAGCTTGGCTCGGGCTCGTTCATCCCCGGTTTCGAGGATCAGTTGATCGGTGCCAAGGTCGGCGACGACGTGACGGTGACGGTGACGTTCCCGTCCGAATACGGCGCCAAGCACCTTGCCGGCAAGGACGCGGTCTTTGACTGCAAAGTGAAAGCGGTGAAGGAGCCGAAACCAGCCGAGATCACCGACGAGCTGGCCAAGCAGTTCGGGGCGGAAAGCCTTGAGGCGCTGAAAGGCCAGATCTCCGAACGGCTGGAGGCGGAATATACCGGCGCCGCGCGTCAGGTGATGAAGCGCGCGCTTCTCGACCAGCTTGACAAGATGGTGAAGTTCGACCTGCCGGCGAGCCTGGTCGAGGCCGAGGCCAACCAGATCGCCCACCAGATCTGGCACGACGAGAACCCCGACCACCACGGCCACGACCACGGCTCCATCGAGGTGACCGACGAATACCGCTCACTCGCCGAGCGGCGGGTGCGTCTTGGCCTGCTGCTGGCCGAGATCGGCCGCAAGGAAAAGGTCGAGGTGACGGATGCCGAGATGACGCAGGCGGTGATGATGCAGGCGCGCCAGTATCCCGGCCAGGAACGCGCCTTCTTCGAGTTCGTCCAGAAGAACCCGCAGATGCAGCAGCAACTGCGCGCGCCGATCTTCGAGGACAAGGTCGTGGATCTGGTCTTTGCCGGCGCCAAGATCACCGAGAAGGACGTGACGAAGGAAAAGCTGCAGAAGGCCATCGAGGCGCTGGACGAGCTTTGATCCCTCGGCCGGACGAGGCGGCGCGCGCCGCTTCGTCCGCCATCCCACCGCGCAAGGGTTCGTGATGGCAGAGACCGCCCCAGGCAGTGCCGCCCCGGCGTCCGGGAAGGCGCCGCAACGCGCGACCAGCGAAGTTCCGTTCGCCCCCGCGTGCCGGACCATGCCGATCTTTTTCCTGCATATCCCGAAGACCTCGGGCTCGAGCGTCAATGCCTTTCTCAAGGCGCTCTACGGCGAAGACAATTTCACCGAACATGCCGAATACAAGCTGCCCCATCTTCTCAGTGGCAGGCTCCCGACCATGGTTTGCGACTGTGTCTCGGCGCATATCCCGCTCTTTGCCTGGCATCTCTATCCCGAAACCGCCGTCTATCGCCGCGTGACCCTGTTGCGCGAACCGTGGGCGCGGCTGGTGAGCCATGTGAACTGGATCAACCGCTTCAACCACGACAAGGAATTGCCGACCGCAGGCCCGAAGGCGGCGCCGCTGAAGCATGTGAGCGCGGTTCTGCGTGAGACCGACTTCGCGGACCCGGCAAGCATCCGGCGGCTCTTTGACGAAGCCAACGCGCAGCTGCAGTTCACCGACTGGGACAACCTTCAGGTCCGGATGCTGCTGACCGGCAACATGCAGGCGATGACCAAACCGCTGGCGCAGGCCGACGCGGACAATGCCCTTGGCAATCTCGCCCAGTTCTTCGTCTATGGCTTCTGCGAGGACAACGACGCCTTTCAGGCCGATCTGGTGCGGGCGCTGGGCCTCGACTACGGCATCAGCGAGGTGCGGGAAAACCCGGGCGCGATGCAGGTCCTGACGACCGACAACACCCTCGCGCGCGAGATATTCGCGCCCTGGATCGAGTGGGACCAGCAGCTTTACGACCGCGCGCAACTGATCGCGCGGCAACGCAAGGGAGGTTAACCGCTGGCCCCGCCGCGTCGGCGCGCGATCAGGACGCGAAGCGCGGAGTGCATCAGCGACACCGCATAGATGGCGTCGATCAGCACCAGCGACAGCCAGAAGCGCGTCAGCATGATCCCGACCGCAAAGGGCAGCGCGATCATCACCCAGACGATGCCGTTGCGCGGCACCCGGAGCGTCTTGGGCGAGAAGGTCGGCAGGCGGCTGGCCATCAGGATGCCGACGATAACGAGCCAGAGCGCGACCAGCAGCGGCGCGCGCGCAAGATCGGTGCCGAACTCGAAGCTCAGATAGACCGGAAAGAGCGCCATCAACGCGCCTGCGGGGGCCGGGACGCCGGTGAAATACTTGGGCGAGTCGGTGCCTGCGGTTTGCGCGCGGGTGAGCGCGACGTTGAACCGCGCCAGGCGCAGGCAGCAGCAACTGGCGTAGATCAGCACAGCGACCCAGGCCCCGGCGCGTTCGCTGGAGGCCAGGACGAATTCATAGACCAGAAGCCCCGGCACGACGCCGAAGTTGAGGAAATCCGACAGCGAATCAAGCTGCGCGCCGATCTCGCTTGTCGCCTGAAGCCGCCGCGCGAGAAGTCCATCCAAGCCGTCGATGGCGACCGCGAAGAGCACCAGCATCACCGCAATCTGGTAGTTGCCTGAAAAGACGAAGCGGATCGCGGTCAACCCGGCGCAGAGACCGAGCATGGTGACAAGATTGGGCAGGAGCATGTAGAACGGCAGGCTGTCCGTCTCGCCCTCGCGCGGGGTCTCAGTGCGGCGCCGTGCCATGGTCAGCGGACCGCCCCACGCCGTGCGGGCTCGGCCGAGGCAAGGTCCGCGATCACGGTTTCGCCGGCAATGGTCGACATGCCGACCGCAACCTGCGGCATCACGCCATCCGGCAGGTAGACATCAAGCCGCGAGCCGAAGCGGATCATCCCGAAGCGCTGGCCCGTCATCAGCGACACGCCTTCGTTGACCTCGCAGACGATGCGGCGGGCCACAAGGCCCGCGATCTGCACGACACCGATCTGGCGGCCGTCGTCCATCCGGATCGTCAGGCCATTGCGTTCGTTGTCCACGCTCGCCTTGTCGAGCGAGGCGTTGAAGAACTTGCCGGGACGGTAGGCGATGGTCTCGACCTTGCCGGCGACCGGGGCGCGGTTCACATGGCAGTTGAAGACGTTCATGAAGACCGAAACCCGGGTCAGAGGCGCCGCCCCAAGCCCGAGTTCCGCAGGCGGCACCGCGGCCTCGATCATCTGGACGACGCCATCCGCGGGCGCGACGACCAGCCCCTCGCGCACCGGCGTCACCCGGTCGGGGTCGCGGAAGAAGCAATAGCACCAGACCGTCAGCCCGACGCCGATCCAGCCCAGCGGCTCGGCGATCAGGAACAGCACGACCGTCAGTGCCGCGAAGATGCCGATGAAGCGGTAGCCCTCGCGGTGGATCGGCTTGATGACGGTGGCAATCATGGACATGGGCGGGCCGTTCTTCTGGATGCTTCCGGCCTCCCTTTTGACCGCGAATGCGCGGCAGCGCAACCTTTGCGCGTGACCGCCCGTCGTGCAGCGCCGGAACCGCCGTCAGGTTCGGGCGCGCGCGGCCGGTGCCTCGCGGTAGAGCACATAGAGGCCGGCCCCCACGATGACGAGAATCCCGGTCCAGCCCGCCGCATCCGGCCAGTCGCGCCAGAAGAGCCAGCCCCAGACGACGCCCCAGATCATCGCGGTATATTCGAACGGCGCGACCACCGCCGAGGCCGACACCCGGTAGGCCTGGGTCAGAAGCGTGAGACCCGCAGCGGCAATGGCACCGCAGGCGACCATCAGCGCCAGATCGCGCGCCGTCGGCGTCACCCAGCCGCGAAACAGGAACCCGAGGCTGGGGTGGGTCTCGGCGGCGAAGGCGCCATGCCCGAAGAGGACCGCCATCAGGATCGCGCAGCCGAGGAATACGACGTTGCCCCAGAAGGCGAGGGCCGCTGCGGTTTCGGTCGGGCCGAGATAGCGGGCGGCGATCATCGACAGCGCGTAGCTGAGGCCGGAAAAGAGCGCGAGCAAGGCCGCCCAGTCGAACAGGTCGGTTCCCGGTCTTACCATGACGAGAACCCCGCCGAAGCCCACCGCAACCGCCACCCAGCGGCGCGGCCCCACGGTTTCCTTCAACAGCAGGACGGAAAACACGGTGATGAAGAGCGGCGCGGTGAAGTAGAAGGCGACGGTCGTCGCCAGCGGCAGCGCCGCCAGCGCGAGGTAATAGGCGGTATAGGCCAGGAACATCATGAAGCCGCGCGCCACCATTCGGCGCCAGCCGGGGGTGAAGAGGGTGCCGTAGCCCCCGCTCAGACGCACGAGGACCAGAAGAAGCGGAAACGCGGTGAGGCTGCGCAGAACCATCGCTTCAGAGAGCGGATAGGTGCCGCTCAGCAGTTTCAGGATCAGGTCCTGAACCGAAAAGACCGCGATTCCGGCCACCAGATAGGGGATTCCGGACGCACCGAAGCGCCGACCCCGGCGCGGGAGGATCCCGTCGGTCATGCAATTGCCCTGCGCAAACGTTCCGCTGACGCTAGGGCCGATTCCAGCCGCCGGCTTCGCGATTGCCGACATTGCGGACGGTTGAAACCGACGCCGACGCGGCACAAAGAAAAACCGCGCCGGATCGCTCCGGCGCGGTCTGATGTCGGGGACCTGGGCCGATCAGAGGTCTTCGCCGGCCTCGTTGGCCGCGCCGAGATCGTCGAAAAGCTCGGCGATTTCGAAGTTCGCTTCGGCTTCGGCCTCGGCGGCAAGCTCCTGGATCGATTTGCCAGCGGCCTGCAGTTCGGCTTCTTCGGGCGAACGGGCGATGTTCAGCGTGATTGTCGCGCTGACTTCGGGGTGCAGCACGACCGACACGTCATGCAGTCCGAGATCCTTGATCGGACGGAGCAGCACGACCTGCTTGCGATCGACCGTGAACCCCGCCGCGGTCGCGGCATCGGCGGCGTCGCGGGTGGTCACCGACCCATAAAGCGCGCCGGCATCGGAAGCCGAGCGAATCACGACGAAGACCTGCCCGTTGAGCGTCGCCGCCACGGCTTCGGCCTCTTTCCGGGTTTCAAGGTTCTGAGTCTCGAGCTGGGCCTTGCGGGTCTCGAAGCTCTTGATGTTGTCCGCCGAGGCGCGGAGCGCCTTGCCTTGCGGCAAGAGGAAGTTGCGCGCGTAGCCGTCCTTGACCTTGACGACTTCGCCCATCTGGCCAAGCTTGGCCACACGTTCCAGAAGGATGACTTGCATGTGCCTCTCTCCTTACTTCACGGCATAGGGCAGCAGCGCGAGGAAGCGGGCGCGCTTGATGGCGCGCGCCAGTTCGCGCTGCTTTTTCGCCGAGACGGCGGTGATGCGGGCGGGCACGATCTTGCCACGCTCGGAGATATAACGCTGCAGAAGACGGACATCCTTGTAGTCGATCTTCGGTGCGTTGTCGCCCGAGAAGGGGCAGACCTTGCGGCGGCGGAAAAACGGTTTGTTCGCCATGTGTTAGGTTCCTTTCCTCAGGCTCTGGATCAACGACGGTCGCCGAAACTCGGACGATCGCCGCGGTCGCGACGCTCACCGCGATCACCGCGGTCGCCCCGATCTCCGCGCTCACTGCGTTCGTCACGCTTCTGCATCTGGGTCGAGGGCCCTTCCTCATGCGCGTCGACCCTGATCGACAGCACGCGCATCACGTCGTCGTGCAGACGGGCGAGGCGTTCCATTTCCAGCACCGCGGCGGCGGGCGCGTCGGTGCGCAGGAAGGCATAATGGCCCTTGCGGTTCTTGTTGATCTTGTAGGCCATCGTCTTGACGCCCCAGTACTCGCTCTCGACGACCTTGCCGCCGTTGTCCGCGAGGACGCTGGAGAAATGTTCGATGAGGCCTTCGGCCTGCGCGTTGGACAGGTCCTGACGCGCGATGAGGACATGCTCGTAGAGCGGCATGTATGCTCCTTTTTCGTCTCAGGCGGCTTCATAGGCGGGCAACTCCTTCCGCTGCCCGCCACGAGAGGCTACGCCGGTTCCCGTGAGTGCGGAAGGATGGGGCCTTATAGAGGAACGCGCCGGGGATGCAAGCTTTGCCGCGCAGCCTGCTTCTTCTTTCCCCGAATGTCCCCGGCGGATCCGGGCCGCAAGGTCCGGAGGTGGAGCACCGCGTCCCGTCGGCTTCTTGTCTGATGGCGCCAAAGAAACTAGAGGTGGGCAAAGCTTGACGGGGGGGCAGCATGACACGCGCATTCGTATTTCCGGGGCAGGGGGCGCAGACCATCGGCATGGGCCGGGCGCTGGCCGAGGCCTATCCGGCGGCGCGGGCGGTTTTCGATGAGGTCGATGCGGCTTTGGGCGAGCGGCTCTCGGTGCTGATCTGGGAGGGCGACCAGGAGGTGCTCACCCTGACCGAGAACGCCCAGCCGGCGCTGATGGCGACCTCGATCGCCGCGATGCGGGCGCTGGCGGCAGAGGGGATCGCGGTGACGTCGGCCGCCTTTGTCGCGGGGCATTCGCTCGGCGAATATTCGGCGCTCTGCGCGGCGGGCAGCCTCAGCCTTGCCGATA
>JBGSNN010000389.1:0-6055 GCA_041739655.1 Albidovulum sp.
GTGGCGGCGGCGGCGGTGATAACGGCGGCGGTGGCGGCGGCGGTGATAACGGCGGTGGCGGCGGCGGCGGTGATAACGGCGGTGGCGGCGGCAGTCGTCCGCCGGAGCCGGACAAGAACACCGATCCAGGTGGTTGGCAGGGCTGGCGTGATACCTACGGTCCCGGCAGCGGCTGGAGTGGTGCCAAGTGATCGCATCGCTGCGCCGATTGGCGTGGCGACGGTCGCGGCCGTGTGGTCAGACCTGATGACGCCAGCGGCAACCGAGCGTGGATGACCGAAGACGGTCAGTCCGCGTCGCGGGCCTGACCGGAAACGGCCAGGGCTTCAGGTTCTGGCCGAGAAGATTCCGCCCGCGAAGATCGCGTTCCAGCGTGATGGCGAGGCCGGGTCCTGCATCTTGAGAAAGCTGTAGCCCGTCGCACGCCAAGGCTTGATCGTGCCGACAAGGCTGTCGAGTACATAATCCCCGGCGGCGGTGCGCAGCACCAGCACGGCATGGCTGCCGCGATTGCGATCAAGCACTGTCGCGATCAGCAGACGATCTGGCGCCACGCCTTGCGACACCAGCGCCTTTTTCTTCAGAAGCACGACATCCTCGCAGTCGCCACCGCGTTGGGTGGGAAGCGTCCACCGCTCCTCGACGCCGTATTGTGCGCGGTCGGACACCGGGCGGACCTGACGATTGATCGCGCTGTTGACGCCACGCGCCAGGCGCATCGCTTGGGCGTCCGTCATGTTTAGCCGGCCGGACCGTGCGCAGGCCCAGCCATAGCTCGAACACAGGCCCGCCGACCCCGCCGGCGCGGCGATGGCCTGTCGGGCCTTGAGATGGTCCGGCAACTGGCCGGCGCTCGCGCCGGCGGGGATCAGCGCCAGCGCGGCAGCGATTGCGAAGTTGCGCAGTGCGGCGCGGGCCTTGTGCGGTCCCGAATGAAGAATGAAGGACATTGGCAGCACTCTGTCTTGGGGTTCGAATATCAGAACGCCAGAGTGCAATGGTGATTCTTTGCCCGGATTGCGGCGAGAATGTGGAATGTCGGAATAAACTCAGGGTTGAGACCGGTGTCACCGGGCGCTCAACCGCGGCCCTTCCATGGCACCAGCCAGTTCTCGGCCCGGCGCATGAGGATGTCGATTCCGTAGCCGATGATGCCGATCAGGATGATCCCCATCACCACGATGTCGGTCAGTTGGAACTTCGACGCGGCGATGATCATCATGCCTGCGCCCTTCTGCGCCGCCACCAGTTCGGCCGCGACCACGGTGCCCCAGCACACCCCCATCGCCACCCGCGCGCCGGTGAAGATGTCGGGCAGCGAATTGGGGATGATGACGTGCCGCATGATCTGCCATTTCGAGGCGCCGAGCGAATAGGCGGCGTGGATCTTGGAGATCTTCACACCAGAGACGCCCGCCCGCGCGGCGATGGTCATGATCCAGAGCGCGGCGAGGAAGAGAAGTACGATCTTGCCGGTTTCCCAGATGCCGAACCAGATGATGATGAGCGGGATCAGCGCCAGGGGCGGCACCGGGCGCATGAATTCCACGATCGGGTCGAACCAGCCGCGGAACCAGTTCGACAGCCCCATCGCATAGCCGAGCGGAATGCCGATGAGCGACCCGAGCGCAAAGCCCGCCAGCACCCGCATCAGCGAGGCCCCGAGGTGGCCGAGAAGCGGAGTGTTCTGATAGCCGGTCCTGGAAATCTCGACGAAGCGGCTTGCCACCGCCTCGGGCGAGGGCAGCCAGATCGGCTCCATCTGCCAGCCGGAATAGGGCGAGAAGTTGAACGAGCCCTTGGAGGTCAGCGTGACCTTGCCGTTGGCGACCTTCACGGTCTGATCCGCCATGACGGGCGTATCGTCGATCATCGTCACATGGTAGCCGTCCTGATCCGCGCCGTCGTCATTGGCGGCGGGTTTCACCAGCACGCTTCGCCAGGCCTGTACTGTCGCCGTGTCGCTCTTGGCGAAGCCGTCGCTCGGCGGGGCTTCGGGGGCATCGACGGTTTGTCCCGCCGGATGGACATTGACCAGAACCGTCGCCCGCGCCGTCTCGCCGGCGGCGTTCACGGCGGTATAGGTAAAGGCGGTCTGGCCGGTGAACGGCCCGGGCACATGGAGCGGCACCAGGCGTGACCCGGTGAAGGCACCCCAGATGAGAAAGACGGCCAGAACCGAGATCACCGAGGCGACGCGATCCGGCACGATCGCGCTTTCGTCGCCGAAGGTCACGGTCTTGAGGCTGGTGAAGTCGTGCCGCGCCTCGCGCCGGGCACGAATCAGCCGGACGACCACATAGGAGATCACGAAGAGCGCGAGGTAGAAGACAAGGACAGTCATGCCGGCGCCTTCTCGGAGCGGCCCATGATTTCCTCTTCCATACCCCAGATCATCGACAGGATTTCCTCGCGCCGTTCGGCGAAGCCTTCGGATTTCTTGACGATCCGCAGGTCCTGGCCGACGCCGCGTTCGGCGAAGGGCAGGCGGTATTCCTTGAAGATGCGGCCCGGACGCGGCGCCATGACGATCAGCCGCTCGCCGAGCAGAAGCGCCTCTTCGACCGAATGGGTGATGAGAACGACGGTCTTTCCGGTCTCTTTCCAGAGCTTCAGCACCAAACCTTGCATCTTTTCGCGCGTCAGCGCGTCGAGCGCGCCCAGGGGCTCATCCATCAGGATCACCGCAGGGTCGTTGGCGAGGCAGCGCGCCAGCGCGACGCGCTGCTGCATCCCGCCGGAAAGCTCATAGACCGCCTTTTCCTTGAAGTCCCGCAGGCCCACCGTCTCAAGCAGATGATTGGTGATCCGGTCGCGTTCCGCCTGCGCCATGCCTTTCATGCGCGGCCCGAAATCGACGTTCTTGCGCACGCTCATCCATTCGAAGAGGGCGCCCTGCTGAAACACCATGCCGCGTTCTGGTCCAGGGCCGGTGACGCGCTGGCCATCGAGCGTGACCTTGCCTTCGGTCGGCGCCAGAAAGCCCGCGAGGATATTGAGAAGCGTGGTCTTGCCGCAGCCCGAGGGGCCGAGGACCGAGAGCAGCTCGCCCGGTTGCAGCGCGACCGAAACATTCTGCAACGCCTGGACATGCCCGCCTGCCGGCAGGTCGAAGCGCATGGAAATATTGTCGATGATGAGGCCTGTCATCTGCCCTCGCGTCCCGGTCGTGACCGCCCGGCCGGGAGCGAACTCCGAGCCGGGCGGGAGGGGTTACATGCCCTTGGCGGCCTCAAGCGGCCCGGTATTGACGGCGTTGTCGTAGCTGTCACGCGCTGCCGGGATCGAGCCTGCGTCGAGGAACACCTGGCTCACGCCTTTCATGAAGGTCTGCGCACCGCCGCCCAGCCACTTTGCCGAAAGCTGTTCGTCGAGCGAGGGGAAGATGAAGGTCGCCATGTCGCCTTCGGCCTTGGCCACATCCATGCCGGCATCCTGGGCGATGACAGGCAGCATTTCGGCCCTCTTGGAGCCTTCGTTCCACATGTCGTTGGCGGTCTCGGTCACGCGCATGAACTTGGCGGCGAGGTCGGGATTCTCGGCCACGAAATCCGCGGTCGCCGAGATCACGTCAAAGACCAGAATGCCAAGCTCTTCCTTCTCGGCACCGGTCAGGAGCACGTTGCCATGCTCCTTCATGCGGCCAAGGCCGCCGCCATAGCCGCAGGCCATGTCGACCGCGCTTTGCGACAGGGCGGCGGCGCCATCCGTCGGCGCCATGTCGACGATCTCGAGTTTCGAGATGTCAATCCCGAAGTGGTCCATCTGACGCAGGAACCCGTAATGCGCGGCGGTGCCGAGCGGTACCGCGACCTTCTTGCCCTCAAGCTCCTTGGCGTTGTCCTTGGTGATCTCGAGATCGGCGCGCACGACGCAGTTGTCATTCTCGGAATAGGAGACGGCGACGGCGATGGTCTGCAGGTCCTGTCCGGCCGAGGTGGCGACAACGAAGGGCGGCACACCCTGGCTCACGGCGATCTGCACATCGCCCGACGCCATCGCCGCCGACATCGCGGTTCCGGTCTCGAACGCGCGCCAGTTCACCTTGACGCCCATGTCGCTGTCATAGGTGCCCATCGCCTTGGCATATTCGAAGGGCATCGGCCATTCGAGGAAGTAGGCCACCGTGATTTCATCGAGCGCCAAGGCGCCATGGCCGCCCGCCATGAAGGCCAGCGCCGCGACAGTTGAGGTCAGCATCGTCTTCGTCATGTCAGTCTCCCTGTAGCTGCAAGGGTCGTGGACCGCCCTGCTTGTCACCACTATGGTGCGGCTTCACCTTCCGACATAGGACCAGATCGCGCAAGCAGGATAGCGCCAGTTCCGCGCCGGTTCGCCGCGCGCGCCGGCAGGCGTGACCGCTGCCTCTGGACCGAGAGGACAACATGATCTGGACATACGGTGCGCAAGGGTTTCATGATGACCTGCGCAAGAGCGCCCTGCCGGTCCCTGCCGGTCGGGCGAGCATGAGTCGCGGAAAGGCGAGAGCGATGGACAACACCCAATATTCGAACGACATCTCCGAAGTGGTCGAGGCCGACCGCGCGCATCTCTGGCACCATCTCATCCAGCACAAGCCTTTCGAGACGACCGATCCCCGGATCATCGTCGAGGGCAAGGGGATGCGGGTCTGGGATGCCCGCGGGAAAGAGCATCTCGACGCCGTCTCGGGCGGGGTCTGGACGGTGAACGTGGGCTACGGCCGCGAGTCGATCGCCAAGGCGGTCTATGACCAGCTTGTGAAGATGAACTACTTCGCGAATTCCGCCGGGTCCATTCCCGGCTCGATCTTCGCCAAGATGCTGATCGAGAAGATGCCGGGCATGTCCCGTGTCTACTACACCAACTCCGGCTCTGAGGCGAACGAGAAGGCCTTCAAGATGATCCGCCAGATCGCCCACAAGCGCTCGGGCGGCAAGAAGTTCAAGATCCTCTACCGCGACCGCGACTATCACGGCTCGACCCTCGCAGCGATGTCGGCCGGCGGCCAGGATGAGCGCAACGCCCAATACGGGCCTTTCGCGCCGGGCTTCGTGCGGGTGCCGCATTGCATGGAATACCGCAAGCAGTGGGACGTGGCGAACTATGGCGAGCGCGCCGCCGACGCCATCGAGGAGGTGATCCTGCGCGAAGGTCCCGATACCGTGGGCGGCCTCTGTCTTGAGCCGGTGACGGCGGGCGGCGGCGTCATCACCCCGCCGGACGGCTATTGGGAGCGGGTGCAGGAGATCTGCCGGAAGTACGAGATCCTCTTGCATGTCGACGAGGTCGTCTGTGGCATCGGCCGGACCGGCACCTGGTTCGGCTACCAGCATTACGGCGTGAAGCCGGATTTCGTGACCATGGCGAAGGGCGTCGCCTCGGGTTATGCCGCGATCGCCTGCTGCGTCACGACCGAGGCGGTCTTCGAGATGTTCAAGGACAATGCCGCGGACCCGATGAACTATTTCCGCGACATCTCGACCTTTGGCGGCTGCACGGCTGGCCCGGCGGCGGCGATCGAGAACATGCGGATCATCGAGGACGAAGGGCTTTTGGCCAATACGGTGGCGATGGGCGAGCGGGCGCTCGACAACCTGCGGGCGCTGATGGACAAGCATCGCGTCATTGGCGATGTGCGCGGCAAGGGCCTGTTCCTTGGCGCGGAACTGGTCGCTGACCGGCAGACCAAGGAACCGGTGGAGGAGAAGAAGGTTCAGGCCGTGGTGGCCGACTGCATGGCGCAGGGCGTCATCATCGGAGCGACGAACCGCTCGGTTCCGGGGTTCAACAACACGCTCTGCCTGAGCCCGGCGCTGATCGCGACGGCGGACGACATCGACCAGATCACCGGCGCGATCGACAAGGCTTTGACGCGGGTGTTTTCCTGAGGCGGTGTCGCCCGCTGTCGCGGGCGACCCGCGCGGGGGTTCCACCCCATAGGCGCTAACTTAAGGGTTGGCGTTTGAAGCCTTGCGTGATTCAACATCGGGATGAGGCATGAGATTTCTTCCGATGATGAGTGGTCCGGGCTTCTTGCGCGGATCGGGTCTGTTGACGCCCTGGATGCGTCGGC
>JBGSNN010000427.1:0-2049 GCA_041739655.1 Albidovulum sp.
GCAGCGCCGGCGCCGACGAGATCCGCGGCGGGGCCCACAACGACCTCTTGGCCGGTGGGCTCGGCGCGGACAGCTTCGTCTTCGCCACCGGCGACGGCCATGACCGGATCGCTGATTTCGAAAACGGGCTCGACCTCATTCGCATCGTCGCCGGTGCTGCGGATTTCTCGGCGGTGACGGTGGCGACGCAGGGGCTCGACACGCTGATCAGCTTCGCGAATGTCTCGGTACTTCTCGCCGGAGTGGATTCCGCGCTGATCGACGCCGGCGATTTCCTCTTCGCTTGAATGACGCGCGGCGCGCCCGCGCCGTCTCAGGCCGCCGCCGAGAGCCGCCGGGCTTCGGCGAAGGACAGGAGTCTGCGGCCCGCCTCGTCCCAGAGATGCAGCCGCGCGCAGGCAAAGCTTTTGAGGAAGGTCAGGCGCTGGGCATTGGCCAGCGCCGCATGATCGTGCAGCACCTCGGGCAGCCGGTAGAACGGGATGCGGCTGTAGAGATGGTGGACATGGTGAATGCCGATGTTGCCGCTGAACCAGCGCAGGACCGGCGGCAGCACATAGTTGGAACTGCCGTTCAGGGCGGCATCGTGCATCTGCCAGTCGTTGCCGGTTTCCCAATGAGTGTCTTCGAACTGGTGCTGCACGAAGAAGAGCCAGACCCCCGCCGAACCCGCCACGATGATGGTTGGCAGCAGGACGAGCGCCACGATCTTCCAGCCGCCGAACCAGAAGAGCGCGCCAAGGATCGCGGCAAGGGCGACATTGGTGCCCATTGCGCTTGTCCAGTAGCGGGCGCCCGCGCGCATGAGGCCGATCGGCAGGCGGTTCTGGATCACGAAGATATAGACCGGCCCGATGAGGAACAGGACGATCGGATGACGGTACAGCCGGTATCTGATCCGGCCCAAGACCGGGAGCGCGCGGTATTCCGCAACCGTCAGGGTCAGGATGTCGCCGATGCCGCGCTTGTCGAGGTTGCCCGCGCCGGCATGGTGAATTGCATGGGTCCGGCGCCAGACGTCATAGGGTGTCAGCGTCAGTACGCCAAGCGTGCGGCCGACCCAGTCTGACAGGACCCGGTTCTTGAAATAGCTGCCATGGCCGCAATCGTGCTGGATGATGAACATCCGGACCAGAAAGCCCGCATTCAGAACCGCGAGCGTCATCGCCGCGATCCAGCTATAGTCGAGAACCCACCAGGCCAGCGCGAAGATCGCCAGGAAGGGCAGGACGGTGACGCCAAGCTCGAAGGCGCTTCGGGTGGCGTTCGGCTCGCGGTAGGCGGCCAGAATCCGGACCCAGTCGCTGGTCGTGCTGGCTTCGGCGTCGCTCATGCTGCTGTCGTCCCTTCTCTGCCTCGGACTGTGGCGGGTCAGGCTCGCCAGGTGTCGCCGAAGGGTCCGCGGACCGGCGGGCATCGACCGGCGGCGATGCCACGCGTCAATGGATCGTTCTCTATACGGTCGGGCGGGGCTCTGTCGAGACTTCGCTGTCCCCTGCGGCAACAGGGCGTGCAAATATGCGTGAAATCGGGGTGGTTCCCGCGTGGTGCCGCCGTCTCGCGATCCGCAGGGCATCCGCAACGCGAGGCCGCACCTGGCGTCCGGGCGCGCGCTCAGTGCAGCCGGGCGTGGACGAGGTAGCCCTCGACCGTCTCCTCGCCGAGCGCCCGCATCGCCTCAAGCCGGTGGAGTCCCTCGACCAGCACGAAGTTCTCGCCATCGGCGCGGACCCGGATCGGGGTCTGCTGACCCTCGGTCAGGATGCTCTCGGCGAGGTCGTTGACCTTGGCTGGGTCGAGAGTCTTGGCGCGCTTCACGGGAACACGGATGCGGGCGATGGGGAAGGCGGTCTTGATGAGCATGGGGTCAGCGTAGCACGGATCGGGGGGAGGGGAAGGGGTGTGTGTCCTGCTTTCACGCCAATGCGGGCAATGTGCCCTACCTCTTGTTGCCCGAACTGAAGGCGGTCTCGCGTCGCCGGGCCGCACCCTGCGCCCGGTTCGCCTCTTTCCCGTGAACGTGGATGATGCGAAGGCGGCGATCCTGGC
>JBGSNN010000438.1:0-7763 GCA_041739655.1 Albidovulum sp.
CGCGGCCATCGCCCGGATCGCGTCAAGCGCGGCGGGCGTCCGCAGCGTCACCTCAAGCGCCGGCAACCCGCCTTTGACAAGTGCTTCGGCAAGGCCCCGGGCCTTGGACACATCGTCGATCACCAGGACCGGGATGATCGGGGCGAGGGCGCAGATTTCTGCGGCTTTGCGGCTTTGCTGGGCGGGGGTCATGGCTGTTCCTTCGAAGCGGGTGTCGGGTCAGACGACAAGGGCGGCGCCCTCGGTGGCCGCGCCGACATGGGCGCGGAAGGCGGCGAAGAGGTCTCGGCCCGTGCCGTGGGCGTTCTGGCCCAGATCAGCGATCACGGGGGCGCGGGCGTCAAGATCGACGCCGAGAACCTCCAGCCTGCCGGCAACCGCGTCAAGCCGGATGATGTCGCCGTCCCGGATCCGCGCGAGCGCGCCGCCACAGGCGGCCTCGGGACTGACATGGATCGCGGCCGGAACCTTGCCCGAGGCGCCCGACATGCGGCCATCGGTCACGAGAGCGACGCGCAGGCCCCGGTCCTGCAGCACCGAAAGCGTCGGGGTCAGCGAATGCAGTTCCGGCATCCCGTTCGCGCGCGGCCCCTGGAACCGGACGACGACGACGGTGTCGGTCGTGAACTCGCCGCGCTGGAACGCGGCTTTCACCTCGTTCTGGTCGTGAAAGACCCGGGCCGGGGCCTCGATCACATGACGGTCGGCGGCGACGGCAGAGACCTTGATCACCCCGCGCCCGAGGTTGCCGGTCAGGTCCTTGAGTCCGCCGATCGGCTGGAACGGCTCCCGGAACGGCCGCAACACCTTGTCGTTCAGGCTTTCGGTGGCGCCGTCTTCCCATGTCAGCACGCCGTCGCGCAGCTTCGGCTCCTGCGCGTAGCGCGCGAGGCCGTCCCCGGCGATGGTCTTCACATCAGGGTGCAAGAGCCCCCCCGCCAGCAGTTCGCGGATCAGGAAGGCAAGACCCCCCGCCGCGTGGAAGTGATTCACATCGGCAAGGCCGTTCGGATAGACCCGTGCCATCAGCGGCACGATGTCCGAAAGCGCGGCGAAATCCTCAAGCTCAAGGATGATGCCCGCCGCGCGCGCCATCGCAGGCAGGTGCAGGACAAGGTTGGTCGAGCCGCCCGTGGCCATCAGCCCGACGATGCCATTGACGAAGGCGCGTTCGTCGAGGATCTCGCCAATCGGCCGGTAGTCGTTGCCGAGCGCGGTGATCGCGGCCGCCCGGCGCACCGCCTCTTTCGTCAGGGCCTCGCGCAGCGGCGTGCCGGGGTTGACGAAACTCGCGCCCGGCAGGTGCAGGCCCATGAATTCCATCAGCATCTGATTGGTGTTGGCGGTGCCGTAGAAGGTGCAGGTGCCCGGCCCGTGGTAGGACGCCATCTCGGCCGCCATCAGGGCCTCGCGCCCGACCTCGCCTTGCGCGAATTTCTGGCGGACCTTGGATTTCTCGTCATTCGGCAGGCCCGAGGTCATGGGGCCGGCGGGCACGAACACCGCAGGCACATGGCTGAACGTCGCCGCCGCCATGATGAGGCCGGGCACGATCTTGTCGCAGATGCCGAGATAGAGCGCGGCGTCAAAGCAATTGTGGCTCATCGCGACGCCTGCGGCGAGGGCGATGACATCGCGGGAAAACAGCGACAGCTCCATCCCCGCGCGGCCCTGGGTGACGCCGTCGCACATGGCGGGCACCCCGCCCGCGACCTGCGCCGTTACGCCGAGGTCGCGCGCGCTCTCGCGGATGATCTTCGGGTAGTCCTCATAGGGCTGATGCGCCGACAGCATGTCGTTATAGGCGGTCACGATCCCGATATTCGGAGCCCGCGCCGCGGCCAGCGCATCCTTGTCCGGCCCCGTCGCCGCATAGGCATGGGCCTGATTGCCGCACGAAAGATGCGCCCGCGCCGGGCCTTCCGCGGCCGCCCGCGCCATGCGGTCCAGATAGGCGGTGCGGGTGTCCCCCGACCGGGCGCGGATGCGGGCGGTGATATCTTCAAGGCGCGGATGGATCGGCATGGTCTGCCTCCTGACAGGTCTTTGGTCTGGCGGTCCGTCCCAGCGGGGCGGGGACCGGGTTGGCTCTGGTGTAGCACAGGGCGTTAGCGCTAACAACTACTGGCGTTCCCCGACCTCTCCGGTCCCACCGGGCTGGACGGCCGCCGATCCTGCCCGAGTCTGCGCAGCCGAGGCCCCGACGTCAAGGCGACAGCGGTCCGCGCGGCCGGGGCTTTCGCTCCGCGCGGCTTCGCACTAGGGAAGGGGCCTGACTTCTGCGGGGCCGCCACCATGACCGAAACTTATCCCGTCGTCCGTCTCAGACCCAAGGCCGACGCCCGCGCGATCCGCCACGGCTTTCCCTGGGTCTATGGCGATGAGCTTGTGACCGACCGGCGCACGCAGGCGCTCGCGCCCGGAGCGATCGCCCTCCTTGAGGATGACGAGCGGCGGCCGATGGGCATCGTCACCGTCAATCCAAGGTCGCGGATCATCGCCCGGATGCTGGACCGGTCGCCCGAGGCTGTGATCGGCCGCGACTGGATCGCGGCCCGGATCGCCCGGGCGCTGGCCTTGCGTGAACGTCTCTTCGCGCAGCCCTTCTACCGCCTGATCCATGCCGAGGCCGACGGTCTGCCGGGCGTCATCATCGACCGCTTCGGCGACGCCGCCGTGATCCAGCCGAACGCCGCCTGGGCCGAGACGATGATCGGCGATCTCGCGGCCGCCCTGTCCGCCGTGACCGGCGTCAGCGCCATCGTCAAGAATGCCACCGGACGGTCGCGCGGTCTTGAGGGGCTGGATGAAGAAACCGCGGTTCTTCAGGGCAGCATCGACGGGCCGCTTCAGGTGCCGATGAACGGCGCCATCTACCTCGCCGATCTCATCGGCGGCCAGAAGACCGGGCTTTTTTACGACCAGCGTCCGAACCACGCCTTCGCCGCCTCGCTCGCCAAAGGCGCGCGGGTTCTCGATGTCTTTGCCCATGTCGGGGGCTTCGCGCTCGCCGCTCTCGCGGGCGGGGCGGACAGCGCGCTTGCGGTCGATGGCTCTGCCGCCGCCCTGACGCTGGCCGAGGAGGGGGCTTCGGCAATGGGCGTGTCGGCCCGCCTCGCCACCCGCAAGGGCGATGCCTTCCAGGTGATGGAGGCCTTGGCCACCGAGGGCGCGCAGTACGATCTGGTGGTCTGCGATCCGCCGGCCTTTGCCCCCGCGAAACCGGCGCTCGAGGCCGGCCTGCGGGCCTATGAACGGGTGGCGCGGCTCGCCGCACCGCTTGTCGCGCCGGGGGGGTACCTTGTCCTTTGCTCCTGCTCCCATGCCGCCGACCTGACCCAGTTTCGCAACGCCTCGGCTCGTGGCATCGGGCGCGGCGGGCGGCGCGCGCAGATCCTGCACACCGGCTTTGCCGGACCGGACCACCCGCAACTGCCGCAACTGGCCGAGAGCGGCTATCTCAAGGCGTTGTTCTTCCGGCTCGACGGATGAAGGCGCTTCTCGATGCCTGCGTCCTTTACCCGACGGTCCTGCGCGAGGTTCTGATCGGCGTGGCGCGGGCCGGGCTTTACACGCCGCTCTGGTCCGACCGCATCCTTGAGGAATGGGCGCGCGCGACGGTGAAGCTCGGCCCCGGCGCCGAGGCGATCGCGCGCGGCGAAATCGCGGTCCTGCGCAGCGAATTTCCCGGCGCGGCCGTCCTCCCCAGAACCGGGCTTGAGGCGCGACTCCACTTGCCGGACCCTGCCGACATTCACGTTCTGGCCGCCGCCATCGCGGGCGGAGCGGATCTGATCGTCACCTCGAACGCCCAGGATTTTCCGCGCCATGTGCTGGCCGCCGAGGGGCTGCGCCGGATGGACCCGGACGAATTTCTCCGCGCGCTGCACGACAAGGCGCCCGCCGCGGTCGCCGAGGCTGTGCAGACGGTGCGCGCCAGGGCAGAGGCCATGTCGGGTGAACCGCAGCCTGTCCGCGCGCTTCTCAAACGCGCGCGATTGCCGCGGCTGGGCAAACTGTTGGGGCGTGCCTAGCGCAGCGATGTGACATTCAGACCCCACTTCTTCTCGTTCCGCTCGATCGCTGCGATCCGTTCTGCCGCCTTCGGGTGGCTCAGAAGCCAGGCCGGCGATCCCGCACCCGCCATGCCAGTCAGCCCCTCGAGCTTGCGAAAGAGCGACTTCTGCGGCCCGGTCCCGATGCCGGCCTTGACAAGCAGCGCCGAGGCCCATTCGTCGGCCTCATATTCGTCCTGACGGCTCAGCCGCGCGGCCAGAACCGAGGTCAGCATTCCGGCGAGCCAGACCCCGACCCCCGGCAGCACCCGCCCGAGCACGGTCGCCAGCGCCACCCGGATCGCGTTCTGTCCCGAAAAGTCGATCATTCGCCGCCGCGCGTGGCCGTGGGCGATATGGCCAAGCTCATGCGCCACGACGCTCGCCATCTCTTCGCCGGTTACCTCGCCGGCGCGATACTTCTGCACGAAGCCCTCGGTCAGGAAGATGCGCCCGTCCGGCGCAGCGAGGCCGTTCACCGGCGCGATGGCGAAGACATGAACCGGGATATGCGTCAGGTCGAGCGCCCCGGCCAGCCGGTCGATCACGCGCGTCAGACCGGGGTCGTTCAGCGGCTTGGACTGCGCGTCGAGGGTCTTCTTCGTGCGCCAGGCCGAGAAGAGATACATCAGGACGGCGTAGACAACGGCCAGAAGGATCGGGGTCAGTTTCAGCATGGCGTGAATATGGGGTGGACCGGGCGGCGGTAAAAGGTGCGTCTCAGCCCATTGCCCGCAGGCTGCGCCGCGAGGGCAGGAAAACGGTCAGGAGCCCCATCGCCGGAAGCCAGGCGCAGATGCGGTAGACGAGGTCGATTCCGTAGTGGTCCGCCGTGACGCCGAGCACCGCCGCGGATATCCCGCCCATGCCGAAGGCGAAACCGAAGAAGATGCCCGCGACCATTCCCACCCGACCCGGCAGAAGTTCCTGCGCGAAGACCACGATCGCGGGAAAGGCCGAGGCCAGGACGATCCCGATGATCACCGACAGGACGCCCGTCCAGAAGAGGTCAGCGTGGGGCAGGGCGAGCGTGAACGGCAACACTCCGAGGATCGAGACCCAGATCACCGTGAGCGCCCCGAAGCGGTCGCCGACGGGCCCGCCGAGAATCGTTCCCGCCGCCATCGCGGCGAGGAACAGGAAAAGCATCATCTGCGACTGCTGGGTCGAGAGAGCGAAGGTCTCGATCAGGTAGAAGGTGTAGTAGCTGGAGATCGAGGCGGTGTAGATGTTCTTCGAGAAGGTGAGGAAGGCCAGCACGACCAGCGCGGTGGCGATCCGCCCGCGCGGAAGGGGTAGCGTCCTGTCGGCCGCCTTGCGTCCCCGCGCGACCGTCAGCGCGGCACCATACCAGCGGCTGACATGGGTCAGGATGAGGATGCCGAGTGCCGCGATGAGGCAGAAGGCCGCCACCGAGGGGCGGCCGAGCGGCACCACGATGAAGGCGGCGAGAAGGGGGCCAATGGCCGTCCCGAAGTTGCCGCCGACCTGGAACAGCGACTGCGCCAGCCCGTAGCGGCCGCCGGACGCCATGCGCGCGACCCGGCTCGCCTCGGGGTGGAACACCGCCGAACCGACGCCGATGAGTGCCGCGCCGAGGAGCAGGAGCGGGTAGGTCGGCGCGAAGGCCAGCAGGATGAGACCGCAGAAGGTCGATCCCATGCCGATGGGCAGCGATTTCGGCAGCGGGCGGCGGTCGGTGAAGATGCCCACCACCGGTTGCAGGAGCGAGGCCGTGACCTGGAAGCAGAGCGTCAGAAGCCCGATCTGCCCGTAGTCGAGCGCGAAATCCTCCTTCAGCATCGGATAGATTGCGGAAAGGAGCGACTGCATGACGTCGTTCAGCATGTGGCAAAGCCCGATCGCCACGAGGATGGCGAAGGCGGTCTGCTGCACGGGCAGGGCCGGCGTCTGGTCGATGGTGGTCATGGCGCGTCCGTCCTGGAATGCCGGAACGCTAGGGGCGCCCTTCGGCGAAGTCCATGCCTCTCAGGTGAGCGCCTTCATCGCCCGGGAAATGCCATCGAGCGTGAGCGGGAACATCCCTCCCTCGAAGAGCGTCCGGATCATGCCGACGGACGGGGTGTATTGCCAGTGCCGCTCCGGCAGGGGATTGAGCCAGCCGTTGCGGGGCCAATGTTCTCGGGCGCGCTCAAGCCAGGCCTGACCGGATTCGGCGTTCCAGTGCTCATTCGCGCCGCCGGGATGGACGATCTCGTAGGGCGACATCGCGGCATCGCCGACGAAGATCGCCTTGTAGTCGCCGCCGTAGGTCCGCAGCACCTCCCAGGTCGGTGTCTGCTGATCCCAGCGGCGGCCATTGTCGCGCCAGACGCCCTCATAGAGGCAGTTGTGGAAGTAGAAACATTCCAGGTGCTTGAATTCGCTGCGGGCGGCGCTGAAGAGTTCCTCGACCACCTTCACATGGCTGTCCATGGAGCCGCCGACATCGAGGAACAGCAGCACCTTCACCGCATTGTGCCGCTCGGGCCGGGTCTTGACGTCGAGCCAGCCATGCTCGGCGGTGGCGCGGATCGTGCCGGGCAGGTCAAGCTCCTCATGCGCGCCTTCGCGCGCCCAGCGCCGCAGCCGCTTCAGCGCAACCTTGATGTTGCGGGTGCCAAGCTCCACCTGATCGTCGAAGTTGCGGAACTCGCGCCGGTCCCAGACCTTGACCGCGCGCTGATGGCGCGATGTCTCCTGCCCGATCCGCACCCCTTCGGGATTGTAGCCATGGGCGCCGAAAGGCGAGGTGCCGCCGGTGCCGATCCACTTCGACCCGCCCTGATGGCGGCCGGTCTGTTCCTCCAGCCGTTTCTTCAGCGTTTCCATCAGCTTGTCGAAGCCGCCAAGGGCCTCGATACGGGCCTTCTCATCCTCGCTCAGGGTCTTTTCGATGATCTTCTCCAGCCACTCGCGCGGCAGGTCGATGGCCTGAAGCACCTGATCGGGGGTGATCGTCTCCATGCCCTTGAAGGCTTCGGCAAAGGCGCGGTCGAAGCGGTCGAGATGGCGTTCATCCTTCACCATCGACAGGCGCGCGAGGTAGTAGAAGCCCTCGACATCATAGGTCACGAGACCGGCCGCCAGCCCTTCGAGAAACCCCAGATATTCGCGCAAGGTGACGGGGATGCCGCTTCTGCGCAGGGTCTCGAAGAACGAAAGGAACATGGTCCTAGCTCATTCTGAGGATGAGGATCGTCACGAAAAGCCCTATGATCGCCAGGAAAATCGCGTGTGCGGCCGCGTATTGCAGGCGGTCGAACCAGGTGCCGCCTCGGCGCGCCGCGCGGATATATCCGATCACGGCGCCAAGCACGATTGCGGAATAGAAGATCATCTTGGCCTCGGTCGGTTGAGCGGCGAGAGAAGCGCGATCTCACCAAGCTGGCGCCGCACCTCGTTTTCCGGGCCGAAGCCATAGCGCGCCCAACCAAGGCTGTCGAGCCTGACCTCGCGCGCCTCTGAGGCGCGGTCCTGCAGGTCGAGCGCTTCGGCCTTGACGGCGAGAAGCGTCGCGAGAAGGGCGGCATTCTCGGCTTCGACCGCGCGCGGGGCGGCGAGGTTCACAAGGCGGATCGCCGTCTCCGCATCGCCCTGCGACAGCGCCAGCGCCGCGATCTGCATGTCGGCATGGGCCGAGTGGATCGCGAGCAGCGGGTCGGAGTGATAGATCGCGCCGGCCCGCAGAAGCGCATCGGCCGCCAG
>JBGSNN010000443.1:0-2020 GCA_041739655.1 Albidovulum sp.
TCGCGCCCCGAGCCGCGCCATGATCCGCGGCGCCAGCGCCATCGCCGCGATGCCGCCGACCGCCGACATCATCATGGCAAGGCCAAAGGCTGCATCCGGCGCGCCGATCCCGGCCTTGATGTCGGGCACATAGGCCGAAAACCCGCCCCAGAACACGCCGACCGCGGCAAGGGCCGCATTCGGCGCCCGCGCGATCCGTGCCGCCTCTGCCATCGACATGTCCGACTGTCTCCAATGCCTGACGGAAGGTCCGCGGTGCGCTCGCGCAGGCGCGTGGCCCGAGGGAACCACGAATCCCGGCGCCTTTCCACCCCGCCTGACCGCGCAGAATCCGCTTTCCTTCCGCGCCGAACCGCTCTATAGCGCCCGCTTCATGGGCATGCACCCTTGGAGGATGCCCGGTTCATATATGGAGAGACCAATGGCTGGTGAGATCCCTGATCTCGTGGCCGAGGTACGGACGGGGACAGGCAAGGGGGCCGCTCGTCAAGCTCGTCGTGAGGGCTACGTACCCGGCATCGTTTATGGCGGAGGGCAGGACCCGGTCGCGATCAACGTTCAATTCTACACGCTTCTGAAGAGGCTGAAGGCAGGCCGCTTCCTGTCCACGCTGTTCAACCTCAAGGTCGAGGGTCACGATGATGTCCGCGTCATCTGCCGCGGCGTTCAGCGCGATATCGTCAAGGACCTTCCGACGCATCTCGATCTGATGCGGCTGAAGCGGACCTCGCGCATCAACCTCTTCATCCACGTCACCTTCGAGAATCACGAGAAGGCGCCGGGGCTGAAGAAGGGCGGCACGCTGACCGTGGTGCGCCCCGAAGTCGAACTGGAAGTGACCGCGGGCGATATCCCCAATCACCTCACCGTCGATCTGAGCGGCCGCGACATCGGCGATGTCATCCATATCGGCGACATCGACCTGCCGAAGGGCGCAGTCCCGACCATCAAGCGAAACTTCGTCATCGCCAATATCGCAGCGCCCTCGGGTCTGCGCTCGGCCGGTGACGCGGACGAAGACGGCGACGCCGCCGAGGCGTGATCGTCGGATGTTCCGGATCGAAGGGGCGGGGCCGTGCGGTCCCGCCCTTTTGCGTTTCCGGCCCTCAAGCCTCGTAAAGCTCGATCGGCAGGCCGTCCGGGTCAGGCAGGAAGGTGAACCGCTTGCCGGTATAGTCGTCCACCCGGATCTCTTCCACCGCCTGCCCCTTCGCTTCAAGCGCCTGCTTTGTCGCAGCGACATCCGTCACCGCGAAACACAGATGCCGTGCGCCGCAGGCCTCGGGGCGCGAGGGGCGCTCAGCCGGCGCGGGAAAGGAAAACAGCTCCACCTGCCCTCCGTCCGGCAGCGCGAGGTCGAGCTTCCAGCTTTCGCGCGCCGCGCGGTAGTGTTCGGCCACGACGCGCAGCCCCAGAACCTCGGAATAGAACCGCTTGGAGCGCGCGTAGTCCGAACAGATCACCGCGACATGATGAATGCGAAGCAGCATCAGCTTTCATCCTTCAACAGAAGCCAGAGCGCGCCCGCCACGGTGGCAACTCCGATCGCGACGCTGGCCGCCGGGGCGCCGTGGCCCAGCGCGACCTGCCACAGGATAACCCAGGCGGGCGTCAGATAGGTATAGGCCATGACCTTGGCCGAAGGCAGCCGCAGCGCCGCATATTGCGTCAGCACGAAGGCCGCGGCGGTGGCAAAGACGGTGGTATAGGCCAGCGTCACCCAGACAATGGCGGGCAGTGCCGCCCAGTCGGTCGCCCGGATCGCGCCCTGGCCTGCGACCGTCAGGGCCAGCGTCCCCGCCACCAGCGTGCCGAATGTGAAGACCGTCGCCCGCTCGCCTCGGTTCAGGCGGCGCACCAGCGGCACATAGGCGGCATGGGCAGCGCAGCCGACGAAATAGACCGCCTCGCCGCGGCCGACATCGAAGCGCAGAAGCGCGGCAAGATCGCCGCGGAAGATCACCCACAGCGCCCCCGCCGCCCCGACCGACAGCGCCGCCGCCATCCGCGCCGTCGTCAC
>JBGSNN010000455.1:0-2905 GCA_041739655.1 Albidovulum sp.
CGGCAAGGCGCGCGGCGGCCATATCCTCGCCGATATCGCCGGGGTCGAGCCGCGCCACCGTCACCTGCGCGATGCCGGCACCGGCCAGTGCCGCCACATCCGCGGCGGTCAGAACCCGCCCCTTCGCCATCTTGCTGCGGCCGAGCATCAGCGAATGGGCGAGCACCGCCCCCTCTGCTTCCGCCACCGGAACCGCGCCGAACCGCATCATCCCCGCCTCAGGACCTGCGTGATCTCGGCCATGATCGACAGCGCGATCTCCGCCGGGCTTTTTGCGCCGATATTCAGTCCGATCGGCGCGTGAATGCGCCCGATCGCGGCCTCGGAAACCCCGGCCTCAGCCAGCCGCGCAACGCGCTTGGCATGGGTGCGGGTGGAGCCGAGGCACCCGAGATAGAAGCAGTCGGAGCGCAGCGCGGCCAGAATTGCCGGATCGTCGAGCTTGGGGTCGTGGGTCAGCGTCACCACCGCGGTGCGGGCATCCAGACCCAGCGCCGCCATCGCCTCGTCGGGCCAGTCCTGGCTGATGACCTCGCCCTGAAACCGCGCCTCGGAGCCGAACGCCGCACGCGGGTCGATCAGCACGGGATCGTAGCCGCAGCTTCGCGCCATGCCGACCAGAGCCTGCGCGATATGGACCGCGCCGACGATCACGAGCCGCAAGGGCGGGTTGTATACGGCGACAAAAAGCTGGCCGTCCAGGCCCGACTTGTCGCTGCGGAAACGGTCGGCGTGGGGTCCGTCCGGGCCGCTCAGCGAGCGGTCCCAGGTTTCCAGATCCACGGCATAGGCCAGCCCCTGCCGACCCGCGCGCGCCGCGACGATGTCGGCCAGCATCGCTTCGGGCAAGGCCGCCCCGACCGGCTCCACCAGCACCCGGATGGTGCCGCCACAGGCGAGGCCGACGGCAAAGGCATCCTCATCCGAGACGCCGAAGGTCAAGAGGCGCGGTTTGCCATCGGCCAGCGCCGCCTGCGCCTCTTCGACCACCGCGCCCTCGACACAGCCGCCTGAGACGGAGCCCATCATCTCGCCCCTGCCCGAGACCGCGAGCTGGCTACCGACGGGGCGCGGCGCAGAGCCCCAGGTCTCGATCACCGTGGCCAGCGCCGCGCCGCGGCCGGCCCGGTACCACTCCAGAGCTGTTTCGGGAATACGGTCGTGATCTGCGCGGTCCATGGCCTGTCCTCCGCCGCCAATATGGGGCGCGGGCGCGGGTGCCGCCAGTGCCAAAAGGTCGAAGATCGCCTCAGGCGCGGACGATGGCGCGGCCGCGCCGGATGCGCAGCTGGAAGCAGTTGTTGCGCGCCGAACGCACATCGACATAGGCGACGCGCGGATCGGCCAGAAGCGCGCGCGCATAGGTCTCGAGTTCTGCCTGCGGCACGATCCGGCCGGTACCGTAGAGGATTCGGTGGCCGTGCGTATAGCCCTTCAAGAGGTACTCGGGCGAGGTCGTCAGGATCGGCGGCACCCCCTCGCCGGACCAGGCCGCGCAGTCCTCGTCGCACAGAAAGATCGGGCCGGTCTCGGCATAGGGCTGCGGCGCGGGAAACGGGCGGTGCGCGAGGATCAGGTAGCCGCGCCCCTCGGGCACGTTCTTCAGGCAATGTCGGCAAGGCTCACCCTTGCCGCTTGCCACCGCGCCGCGTTCGGCAGGCTGGCCATTGGCATCCGGGCCGCCCGCCCGCAGGGCCCGCGCACGGTCGGTCGGGAGCGGTTCATAGACAAGGTTCATGGGGCTTCTCCGTTATGGCAGATGCCCCATGTTCGGGCCGCGCCGGGGCGGGCGCGACCCGGAAGTTGCGTATAGGTCAGTTGGACGCTTGTCGCAGCAGGTCGGTGATGCGGCGCACGCTCGCGCGCCGGTTCAGCCGCTCGGCGCTCTCGGTCGGGATCTTGAGGAACTCCTCGCCGTAGCCCTGCACGACCATGTTCTCGGGCGGCACGTCGAAATATTCCGTCATGGCGAGCGCCACCGATTCCGCGCGCCGGTCCGACAGCGCGAGGTTCGAGGCGGCCGAACCCACCGCATCGGTATGGCCCTCGATCAGAAAGACCTCGCTCGGGTCGGCGTCGATGTAGCTTTTCATCAGCCGACCGAGGCGCGACAGCGCGGCGGCCTGATCGGGCCGGATCGCCGCCGAGCCGGTCTCGAAGGTGATGGCGCTGAGGTCGATCACCGGCACCATTGCCCGCACCCGCTCGATATCGCGGACCTGGGCGAGCGAATAGCGCCGGTCGAATCCGCCCTGATGCGCGAGCGCCGCGCGAAGTTCGGCCTCATCGGCATCGGGCAGGATCTCGACCAGCGGCGCGCGCGCAGGCAGACGGGTGACATCAATGGGCTCGGCTGCAATCGTGTCGTCGAAAAGCATGGTCTGGGTGCCGTCACGGGCGACATGCACGCGGCGCAGCACCCGGTATTCGGCGTCGCGGATCGTCACGATGCGCGATCCATCCTCGCGCGTGACCGTGGTGCGGGACGAGCCGTCGTCAAAGCGCTCGGTCCGAACGGTGGAGCCGGGCTGACGCAGCAGCGCGTTGTCATCCTTGATGATCTGATAGGACCCGTCAGGCCGCTCCACCACGACCCGGTCGCCGGAGTTGAGCTGGACCTTGCGGTTGTTCGACAGCATCACGCCGACCGCCAGGGCCCCGAGACCAAGGAGGATCGCCTTTTCGCCACCCGACAGGCCCTTGTCCTTCGCCTTCGCAGCGGGCGCGGCCAGAGTGGCAGCGGCGGGCTGGTTGACCGAATTCGCGAAATCCTCGTCCGAGGAGCGCGCCGTTTCCTCGGTCACGACCTCTTCCGAGACCACGGCACCGGCCGCAGTCTCGGCGGTCGCATCGGCGCTGGCGGCGGCCGCAACGGGGGCTTCGCCGGTCGCGGCATCGGGCTGCA
>JBGSNN010000010.1:0-4684 GCA_041739655.1 Albidovulum sp.
GCGAGGTGATCCCCGAAGGCGCGATAGATCTCGCGGGCGGTCCGCACGGCCTGCTGAGCCGCGGCGGAACCCTCGGCCGCGAGCGCCTCGTCGAGTTCCTCGTCGATGCGGGCGGCGATGAGACGTGTGGCTGCCTCGAAAACCGCCTCGCGATCCTCGCGGGCGATGGCGGCGGTCAGCGACCCGGTGCCCAGGCCGCTTTGGGCCTCGAGCCAGTCGAGGGCCCCCTGGGAATATTCCGACCCGCGATAGGGTTCCTCCCAGGCGCGCTCCACATCATCCCAGGGCACGGGGGCGAGGTTGCCGAGAAACAGGGTCAGCCGGTAGGCGGCGGCCTCGGGCAGCCAGGGGGTCTCCCTGGCCGGGTCCGCCGCGACCGGACCGGCACCCAGCACGATGCCGCAGACGAGAGCAAGAATCCTGGGCTGCACGCGCGCCTCCGCAGCAGAATTAGCCATGGCTAACTTATGCATCCCCGTCCAACATGTTGTCAATCCGGCAGCGATCCGGCATTGTCACCTCATGACGGACCATCTCACACAGGCGCGCGACGATCTCGCGCTCGACACCCGAGCGCCCGAAACGCAGGCCGACGGATTTGCGACCGTGCGCGAGGCGCGGCGCAACGAATTGGCCGAAGACTATGTCGAGTTGATCGCCGATCTGATCCATCACCACGGCGAGGCCCGGCCCGTCGATATCGCCGCAAGGCTCGGCGTCCGGGCGCCGACCGTGACCAAGACGCTGAATCGGCTGGCACGTGAAGGCCTGATCACGCGCGCGAAGTACCGCTCGGTGTTTCTGACGGATGAAGGTCGCGCGCTCGCCAAGGAGTGCCGCCGTCGCCACGAGATCGTGCTACGTTTCCTGATTCGTCTCGGTCTGGACCCCGAGACCGCGGAGCGCGACGCCGAGGGCATCGAGCATCACGTCAGCGAAGCGACGCTGGCCCTTTTCGCCGCCTTCCTGGGTCGCCCGCGATCAACCTGATCCTGCGTTTTTGACGGCGGACCGGGGGCATGTGGGGTTACGGATCGGCGTTCCCGGACATGGCGACGAGCACGGGGCATTCCGGCACTTCGGCGCCGGAACATCGCGATGCCGTCTCGGCGAGAACCGATTCAATGCGCCTGAGGTCTGCGATCTTCGCCCGCACATCGGCAAGGTGACGCTCTGTCCGTTCCTTGACCTCGGCGCAAGTTGGCGCGGCTCCGTCCTCCAGCCCCAAGAGCCCACGAATGTCCTCCATGGAGAAGCCGAGTTCCCGGGCCCGCAGGATGAAGCGCAGGCGCGTGGCGTGTGCGGCGGAATAAATCCGGTAGCCGGCGTCAGTGCGGGGCGGGTCGGGCAGTAGGCCGGTTTTCTCGTAATAGCGGATCGTTTCGATGTTGCAGCCGGTCGCCCGGGCAAGATCGCCACGTGTGACGCCGCTCTCGCGCTCGTGATCGGTCATGGGCAAGTTTCCTCTTGAGCCTGTAGTTGCTACAGATCCTACACCTCTCCTCAATCACAGACGAGAGGTGTGCGACATGGCGCTGACGGACGACCGAACGGACAGCACGGGCGCGGATGGCTCCGCCCGAAAGGGCTGGCTCGCGGCAGGCGGTGTGCTGGGCGCCTTTCTCGCCTCGGCCTGCTGCATCGGGCCGCTGGTGCTGCTGACCCTCGGCATCTCGGGCGCCTGGATCGGCAATGTGACGGCATTGGAGCCATACAAGCCCATTTTCGCCGTGATCGCGCTCGGCTTCATCGCGGCGGGATTTTGGCAGGTGTATGCCCGCAAGCCGACCGTCTGCGAGCCCGGTTCATATTGCGCGCGCCCATCCTCGGCGCGGGTTACCAAGACCGCGCTCTGGGCATCCCTGATCCTCGTCGTCGCCGCGCTCACCATCGACTGGTGGGCCCCGCTTCTCTACTGATCCCGAAAGGATATCCTTATGAAGCAGATCCTTGCACTTGCGCTGTTCGGCCTGACCGCCGTCGCGCCGATCATCGCCTTCCCAGTCACCGCGCAGACCGTCGCCGCGGAGCAGACCGTCACCTTCGCGGTCGACAACATGACATGCGCGCTCTGTCCGATCACCGTGAAGCGCGCGATGGAAGGCGTCGAGGGCGTCCGCGCCGTCGAGATCGACTTTGAAGCGCGGACCGCCACGGTCACCTTTGACACCGCCGCGACCAGCGCTGACGCCATCGCAACCGCATCGGCCAATGCAGGCTATCCGGCACGGGTTGCGGGCTGAATGGATGATCGAAAATACTGACCGCAAGCTGATCGCGACGGGGATCACCGGCACCGTCATGGCGGCGCTCTGCTGCTTCACGCCAGTCCTGGTCGTGCTGCTTGGCACCGTAGGGCTCTCGGCCTGGCTGGGCTGGCTCGACTATGTGCTTTTCCCCGCACTGGCCTTCTTCATCGCGCTAACCGTCTAAGCCGTCTGGCGGCGGCAGCGACGGTTGAACATTCGAACGGATGGATGACCCAATGAAAGAAGATAGCTGCGCGCCGAAGGGCGGCTTCGACCTTGCGGTGATCGGCGCCGGATCGGCCGGGTTCTCGGCCGCGATCATTGCCACTGAGGCGGGCAAGCGCGTCGCACTGATCGGCCATGGCACCATCGGCGGCACCTGCGTGAACGTGGGCTGCGTGCCCTCCAAGACGATGATCCGCGCCGCCGAAGCCCTGCACGGCGCGCGGACGGCGCATCGGTTTCCGGGCCTGCACGGGGAGGCGCAGATCGCCGACTGGGCGGCTCTGGTCGCGGCCAAAGACGATCTGGTTTCGACGCTGCGCCAGAAGAAATACGCCGACCTGCTGCCGGGCTACGATGGCGTGACCTATATCGACGAGGGTCCGGCGCGGCTCGTCCCAGGCGGGGTCGAGGTCGGTGGGCGCAAGATCACAGCACCCAAGATCATTGTCGCCACTGGCGGACGGCCCGCCGTGCCCGATATCCCCGGTATCGAGGCCGTGCCGACGCTGGACAGCACGTCGCTGCTGGAGCTGGACCAATTGCCCGAAATCCTGATCTTTCTCGGCGGCGGCTATATCGGTGTCGAACTCGCACAGATGATGGCGCGGATGGGCGCACGCGTCACCATCGTCTGCCGCTCGCGCCTTTTGCCGCGCACCGAGCCGGAGGTTTCCGAGGCGCTCACGGCGACCTTGCGCGCCGAAGGCCTCACGATCCTCGACGGCGCGACCTACGACAGCGCGCGGCGCGACGGCGACCGGGCGGTCCTGACCGTGACGGTGGACGGCGCCGCGCGCGATCTGAAGGCCGACCACCTTGTCCTGACGACGGGACGCGCACCCAACACCGAGGAGCTGGGCCTCGCGGAGATGGGCGTCGAGACCGACGCACGCGGTGCGATCCGGCTTGGCGACGACATGCAGACCACGAAGCCCGGCATCTACGCGGCGGGCGACGTCACAGACCGCGACCAGTTTGTCTACATGGCCGCCTATGGCGCCAAGCTCGCGGCGCGCAACGCGGTGCTGGGCGGGGCGGAACGCTACGACAACGCCGCGATGCCCTGGGTCGTCTTCACCGATCCACAGGTTGCCGGCGTCGGCCTGACCGAGGCGCAGGCGTGGGATGCAGGATACGACGTCAAGACCAGCGTGCTGGGCCTCGACAACCTGCCCCGCGCGCTCGCCGCGCGCGACACGCGTGGGCTGATCAAGTTGGTCGCGGACCGGGCGACCGACCACCTGGTGGGCGGCGTGATCATGGCGCCGGAGGGGGCCGACTCTGTCCAGACTCTCGTCATGGCACTGAAGGCCGGCTTGACGACCAAATCGCTCGGCGAGACGATCTTTCCCTACCTCACCACGGTTGAGGGATTGAAGCTCGCCGCGCAGACCTTTGGCAAAGACGTGGCGAAACTGTCGTGCTGTGCGGGATGATGATTTGATCTCATAGGAGACCGAGCCGCCGGGGGCGCGCGTCGATTCTCGCTACAGGTTCGTGAATGGACATCGACCAGGCCCCGCAATATATGTAATTCATGAGCAAACTCGCTTCACTGTTTGTCATTGTGTTTCTCGCGGTGTTCGCCGCAAGCGCAATCGTGCATGCGGTGAGCGCGAATGCGATGGCGCTGGACATGGCGACGCCAGAGGGCGGCGCGATGTCCATGGCCGATTGTCAGGGCTGCATCGCGGACGAGGGAAATGCCGGCGTCGCCGCCTGCGATCTTGCCTGCACGGCGCCGATCGTCGGTACGCTGGGTGATTCCGGCGGGCTGGTGCAGGTCGCGATCCTGTCGCGTCTGGAACGACTGCCGGCCGGGCACCTACCTCTGGGCCTTCTAAGCCCGCCCGATCTGTTTCCTCCCCGAAGCCTCATCTGATCTGACGCCGCAACCGCGCCACTTGCACCCTGCGGCGTCGTCTCCCGATCCGCCCTACCTTGCTTCCAGGGATCAGATGAGCACGAAACATGAGATTGATCTTACCGCCCGCGCTGTCGCGCCGGGCTTTCCTCGCCACCGGCGCGGCGGCGGTCTGGACCACCTTTCCGCGTAATTCGTTCGCCGGTGCGCAGCCGGGAGGCGTCACGCTGGCTTTCGACGGCGACAGTCTCGTCATCGCCGACGCCACGCTGCGGCGGCTCGACCCGTCTGGCGGCGACCGTGAGGATCTGCCAGCGCCCGCACAGCCGATCCGGACGCTGGCCAG
>JBGSNN010000012.1:0-9086 GCA_041739655.1 Albidovulum sp.
CGCGGCGTCCTTCTCGGCGGTGTGCCGGGCGTGGCGCCGGCAAAGGTCGTGGTGATCGGCGGCGGTGTCGTCGGCACCCATGCGGCGCATGTGGCCGCCGGCATGGGCGCGGATGTCACCGTGCTCGACCGCTCGATCCCGCGGCTGCGCTACCTCGACGATGTCTTCGGCGGCAAGTTCAAGACGTCCTACGCCTCGGCCGGCAACACCATCGAGCTTGCGCGTCAGGCCGACCTCATCATCGGCGCGGTGCTGATCCCCGGTGCGGCGGCACCGAAGCTGATCTCGAAGGCGCAGTTGAAGGAGCTGAAGCCGGGTGCGGCGCTCGTCGATGTGGCGATCGACCAAGGCGGCTGCTTCGAGACGTCTCACGCGACAACACACGAGGACCCGATCTATGTGGTGGACGGGATCCTGCATTACTGCGTGGCGAACATGCCCGGCGCCGTGGCGCGGACCTCGACCCTCGCGCTCGGCAATGCGACGATGCCCTTCATGATCGCGCTGGCCGACAAGGGCTGGAAACGGGCTTGTGCCGATGACCCGCATCTTTTGAACGGCCTCAACGTCCATGCCGGCAAGCTGACCTATGCCGCCGTGGGCGAGGCCCTTGGCCTGCCGCATATCACGGCTGCGGAGGCGTTGAAGATCTGAGCGGACGCCGAAAGACACAAGAGGCCCGCCGCACCGGCGGGCCTCTTGCTGCAGACCTGATGCCTGCCTACTTCCGCAGCGCGTCGCGGATCTCCATCAGGAGATCGACTTCGCTTGGCCCCGCAGGCGCGGCCGCGGCTTCTTCCTTCTTCACGGCAGCATCCTTCACCCGGTTCACCATCTTGACGAGCAGGAAGACGACGAAGGCGATGATCAGGAAGTTGATTACGGCGGTGATGAACGAACCATAGGCGAAGACCGGCGCGCCGGCCGCCTGAGCCGCCGCCAGTGAGGCGAACTCGCCATCACCGAGGTTCACAAAGAGGTTGGAGAAGTCCACGCCCCCCGTGACAACGCCGATGATCGGGTTGATGAGGTCGCTCACCAGAGAGGTCACGATCGCCGTGAAGGCTGCGCCGATGATGATGCCGACGGCCATGTCCATGACATTGCCCTTGGCGATGAAATCCTTGAACTCTTTGAGCATTCCTGTGTCCCCATTTACCACTTTCGTCGGCGCGCCTCTCTGGCCCGACGGCAATTGCAGAACCTATCACGATTTGGGCGCGACCAAAGGCGCTTTCCGCGGTGCAGAGATCAAGGTTTTGCAGGGGTGTTGCAGTTCGGTCGACCGGCTGAAAACGCGATGACTAGGACGCCCCTCGCAATCACAGGTGCTGATCTGGCAGGCCATGTCGGCCGCCATCTCCACTCGCCGACCACGCCAATGGGGGCCGCAAGGCCGGGGGCAGCGCCCCCAGCGCCCGTCAGCGGCGCAGCACTCCGCCGGTGGCCTTGGCGACCTTTTCGACGATGCGGGCGCTGACGGCCTCGATCTCCTCGTCGGTCAAGGTCTTGTCGCGCGGTTGCAGGCGCACCGTGATAGCCAGCGATTTCTTGCCCGCGCCCATCTGCGCCTCGGCCGTGTCGCCGGTGAATTCGTCGAACACCCGGACCGCCTCGATCAGCGCCTTGTCGGCCCCCTGCGCCGCATTGACGACGGCGAGCGCCTCGACCCTGTTCTCCACCACAAAGGCGAAATCGCGTTCAACCGCCTGAAGGTCAGAGAGCGCGAGCGCAGACCGTGTTGAGGTCTTCGCTTTCGGTGCGGGAACCGCCTCGATCTGCACCGTGAAGGCGACCGCGGGTCCCTTTACATTCATTGCGCGCAGGACCGTCGGATGCACCTCGCCGAAGCTGGCGATGACGTTCGGCCCAAGGCCCATCACGCCCGACCGGCCCGGATGCCACCATCCGGCGACCTTGCGGCTTATCTGGACCCGCGCCGGCGCGCCGATCGCGGCCAGGACCGCCTCGGCGTCGGCTTTGGCATCAGGGAGGTCCACCGGCCGACGCGACCCGTAGGGATCGCGTGGGGCGGCGGCGCCGACCAGAAGTCCGGTTGCGTGCAGCGCCTGCTCGCCCGGCTCACCGCCCGCAAAGACCGGACCAACCTCGAAGAGCGCGAGGTCCGTAAAGCCGCGCGTCTGGTTCCGCGCCGCAGCCTGCAGAAGGCCGGGCAGAAGGTCCGGGCGCATGTACGTCATCTCGGACGAGATCGGGTTCTCGATCCTGACCGCTTCGGACCCGCCACCGAAGAGCGCGGCGGCGCCGCCGTCGATGAAGGAATAGGTCACGCATTCGTTGTAGCCGAGTGCCGCCAGCGTCCGCCGCGCCGCCCTTTCGCGCCGTTGCAGAGGCGTCAGGATCGGCTTCGGCACGCCCGGGTTCGCGCGCCGCATCGGCTTGCCCTCAAGCCTGGTCAGCGAGGCGATTCGCGCCACCTCCTCGACCAGATCGGCCTCGCCCAGAATGTCGGGCCGCCACGAAGGCGGCGTCGCCATGTCGCCCGCAAGCGTGAAGCCGAGGGCCTCCAGCGTGGCGCGCTGCGCGCCCTCGGCGATGTCCATGCCGACAAGGCTGATGACGCGCTTCGGGTCGAAGCGGTAGGCCCGGGTCGCATCGACCGCGGCACCCGCCTCGACGATCTCCGAAGCCTCGCCGCCGCAGAGATCGAGGATCATCCGCGTCGCGAGGTCCATGCCCCGCCGGGTGAAGGCCGGGTCGATGCCGCGCTCGAACCGGTAGCGGGCGTCGGAGTGGATCTTCAGCGCCCGGCCCGTGGTTGCGGTGGTGATCGGGTCGAAATACGCCGCCTCGACAAAGACGTTCACCGTCTCTTCGGAACACCCCGACGCCTCACCGCCCATGATCCCGCCGAGCGATTCCACCCCCGCCGCGTCGGCGATCACGGTCATGCCGGGGCCGAGCACATAGGTCTTGCCGTCGAGCGCCATGAGGCTCTCGCCCGCGCGCGCCTTCCGCACGGTCAGACCGCCCTGCACCTTGTCGGCGTCGAAGACATGCAGGGGCCGGTTGAGGTCGAAGGTGAAGAGGTTGGTGATGTCCACCAGCGCCGAAATCGGGCGCAGCCCGATCGCCGTCAGCCGCTCTTGCAGCCACTTCGGCGAGGGGCCGTTCGTCACGCCGCGAATGAGCCGGCCGACGAAATGCGGGCAGGCCTTGTCCTTCACGTCATCGGCCAGCGTCACCGCGATCGGCGAGGCGAAGCTGCCCGTGATGGGCGTCACTGTGAGCGGTTTCAGGGTGCCGAGGCCGCGCGCGGCAAGGTCGCGGGCGATGCCGCGCACGCCGAGCGCATCGGGGCGGTTCGGCGTGACCTTGATGTAGATCATCGGATCGACCGCGCCGGGGCGGTTCCTGGCGAGCCAGTCCACGAAGCGCTCGCCGACCTCGCCCGAGGCAAGTTCGATGATCCCGGTGTGCTCGTCGGAAAGCTCCAGCTCGCGTTCCGAGGCCATCATGCCGTGGCTCTCCACCCCCCGGATCCGGCCGACGCCAAGGGTCACGTCGATGCCGGGGACATAATCGCCGGGCTTGCAGAGGACGACCGTGATCCCCGCCCGCGCATTCGGCGCGCCGCAGACGATCTGCTTTTCGCCCTCGTCGGTCATGACCCGGCAGACCCGCAGCTTGTCGGCATCGGGATGCTGTTCGGCATGGAGCACGCGGGCGAGCGTGAAGGGCCGGAGCTTCGCTGCGCGGTCCTCGACCTCCTCGACCTCAAGGCCGAGGTCGGTGAGGGCATAGGTGATCTCGTCGAGACTCGCCCCGGTCTCGAGATGGTCTTTCAGCCAGGAGAGGGTGAATTTCATTTTATCGTCCCATTCGTAGGGCGGGGTTCACCCCGCCATTACGGCGTGTGGCGGCTTAGTCCCGCCCTAAGGGTTGCTTTCAGTTTGATCGCCGGCGTTTGTTTCAACCGGCCCCAAGTAGTTTAGGACCCACCCCACCAACAACGCGCTTATCACACTCACCACAATTGTGGGGACGTTGTTCAGGAGTTGTTCCCACCAACGAACGTGAAGCCGCTCGCTTCTTTTTCGGTCCAAATACTCGCGTCCTTGCAGGGAGATCATATAGCCAACAGCCCTACCAAAATTCGACTTTTCCTCATCTTCGTAGAAATTGGCAGCGCTGTACTCTCGGACTACAAAGCCCTTCTGAATTGCCAATTCAACGTAGAAGTTTCGCTCAGCTTGTCCATGCAACGGGAGTTTTCTGGTTCCTAGTGCTTCCATCGTATTAAATGATTCTTGATTAGAAAAAGCGCTTGGATCGTTTTCCAAATACTCGAGCAGAGCTACAAGATTATTCTGTGAGTATTTGAACTTTGGGCGGGAAATCACCTCACTCACCTGCTCAACCCCCCGCTCACCGTCGGCATGTCCAGCGCGGCAAAGCCGTAGTGCCTGAGCCACCTGAGATCGCTCTCGAAGAACGCCCGCAAATCCGGGATGCCGTATTTCAGCATCGCCAGCCGGTCGATCCCCATGCCGAACGCAAAGCCCTGCCATTCGTCGGGGTCCACTCCGGCGGCCTGAAGCACCTTCGGATGCACCATGCCCGACCCGAGGATCTCCATCCACTTGTCGCCCTCGCCGATCTTCAGCGCCCCGCCGACGTTGGAATAGCGGATATCGACCTCGGCCGACGGCTCCGTGAACGGGAAATGCGAGGCGCGGAAGCGCAGCTCCACATGATCGACCTCGAAGAAGGCGCGGCAGAACTCCTCCAGCACCCATTTGAGGTTGGCCATGGAGATGTCGCGGTCGATGGCCAGCCCCTCGATCTGGTGGAACATCGGGGCATGGGTCTGGTCCATGTCCATCCGGTAGACGCGGCCCGGCGCGATCACCCGGATCGGCGCGCCCTGGGTCTGCATCGCCCGGATCTGCACCGGCGAGGTGTGGGTGCGCAGCACATGCGGCGGGCGGCTGTCGCCCGGCTCGCGGGCCATGAAGAAGGTGTCATGCTCCTGCCGCGCCGGATGCTCGGGCGCGATGTTGAGCGCGTCGAAGTTGTACCAGTCGGACTCGATCTGCGGGCCTTCGGCGACGGCAAAGCCCATGTCGGCGAAGATCGCGGTGACTTCCTCGGTGACCTGGCTGACCGGATGGATGGTGCCCTGCCGCCGCGGCCGACCGGGCAGCGTCACGTCGAGCCACTCCGCCTTGAGCCGCTCATCCAGCGCGGCATCGCCCAGCGCCGCCTTCTTGGCGCGCAAGGCGGCGTCAATCTCGTCCTTCAGCCGGTTCAGCGCCGCACCGGCGGCCTGCCGCAGCTCCGGCGCCATCTGGCCAAGTTCCCGCATCTTCAGGCTGATCTCGCCCTTCTTGCCAAGCGCCGCCAAGCGCAGCTCCTCCAGCGCGGCCTCGTCGCCCGCCGCGGCGATGCCGCCGAGATACTTGCCCTTCAGCGCGTTCAATACGTCCATCGATCCCTCCGGAGTCGTCCGGTTCGTGCTACCCACGGCGCCTGCGCAATGCAAGGCGCCAAAGAAAAACCCCGCGAGGGCCGGTCAGGCCACCCGCGGGGTTTCGAATGTCCCTCAAGCTGAGAGATTACGCGAGCGCGGCCTTCGCCTTTTCGACGATGGCGCCGAACGCTGCCGGCTCATGCACGGCGAGATCGGCGAGCACCTTGCGGTCCACCTCGATCCCGGCACGGCCGAGCGCGTTGATGAAGCGTGAATAGGTCAGGCTGGCATCGACCGCGCGCACGGCGGCGTTGATGCGCTGAATCCAGAGCGCGCGGAAGTCGCGCTTGCGCGCCTTGCGGTCGCGGGTGGCGTATTGCTGCGCCTTGTCGACGGCCTGGGTGGCGGTGCGGAAGTTGGTCGAACGCGCGGCGTAGTAGCCTTTCGCCTTCTTGATGACCTTGCGGTGACGGGCGTGGGTGACAACGCCGGATTTGACGCGGGACATGGGTCAGGCTCCTCAGCGGTTGTACGGCATGTATTTCTTGACGATCTTCGCATCCGAATCCGACAGGATCATGGTCCCCGTCGCCTTGCGGATGAAGTCCGTCGTACGCTTGATCATGCCGTGCCGCTTGCCGGCGACACCTGCCTTGACACGGCCCGAGGCCGTCATCTTGAACCGCTTTTTCGCAGCGGCCTTGGTCTTCATCTTGGGCATTTCCATCTCCTGATAAGACGTGAATACGCGACTCGGCAATGCCACTTGGCCGGCCCCGCAGGATAGTCGAGAGGCGCCTATACGCGCGGAGGCCCGGTTTGGCAAGAGGGCGGGGGGCCCCAGCCCCCGATCCGCGCCACCACCGCCATCGCCGCGGCGGGAATGTCCTGCGGGTCAAGGTCCATCCGATCCATCGCCGCCCCGGCAAGGATCACCGGTCATCCGCCCTTTCCCCATCTGAAAGGCAGATCGGCGACCTATTCCGGATCGGTGCGGAAAATCAACCGCTCGTCGCAGGGGGCCACACGCAGGATATTGGTGCTGCCCGTGACGTTGAAGGGGACGCCCGCAGTGACCACGATCTGGTCCTTCTCGGTCGCAAAACCGTATTCCCGTGCCGCCCGCGCGGCGTTGACCACCGCCATCTTGAAGCGGTCGATGACCTCGGTCGTCTGGACGCAATGAACGCCCCAGGTCAGGCACAGCCGACGCACCGTGCCCACCATCGGCGACAGCGCAATGATCGGCACTGCCGGGCGCTCGCGCGCGACAAGGGCGGCGGTGGTGCCGGAATGGGTAAAACAGCAGATTGCGTGGATGTTGGTCGCTTCGGCAATCTCGCGCGCGGCGGCGACGATGCCGTCGGCCACGCTTTCGCGGTTGACCCGGCGCGAGGATTCGATGATCTCGCGGTAGGTCGGGTCGGCTTCGACCGACATCGCGACGCTGTCCATGGTGCGGACCGCCTCGACCGGATATTGCCCGGCGGCCGATTCCGCCGAGAGCATCACCGCATCGGCCCCCTCGTAGATTGCCGTCGCCACGTCCGAGACCTCGGCCCGGGTCGGCATCGGGCTTTCGATCATGCTCTCCAGCATCTGCGTCGCAACGATCACCGGTTTTGCCGCCGACCGTGCGCCGCGGACCAGCCGCTTCTGGATCGGCGGGACCGAGGTCACCGGCAGTTCGACGCCGAGATCGCCGCGCGCCACCATGATCCCGTCCGAGGCCGCGAGGATCGCGTCATAGGCCTTCACCGCCGCCGGCTTTTCGATCTTCGACAGGATCGCGGCGCGGCCCTTGGCCAGCGCGCGCGCCTCGGTCACATCCTCGGGCCGCTGCACGAAGCTGAGCGCCAGCCAGTCCACGCCCAACGCACAGGCGAATTCCAGATCCTTGCGGTCCTTCGCCGACAGTGCCGCCAGCGGCAGCACCACATCGGGCACGTTGACGCCCTTGCGGTTGGAGATCGTGCCACCCGTCGTCACCGTGCAATCGGCGAAATCCTTGCCGCATGCCTCGACCCGCAGACGGATCTTGCCGTCGTTGACCAAGAGCGTGGAGCCGGGCTGCAGCGCCGCGAAGATTTCGGGATGGGGCAGGTTCACGCGACTCATGTCGCCCGCGGCGGGGTCGAGATCGAACCGGAACCTGTCCCCGGTCTGAAGGTCATGCGCATCCGCGGCGAAGGTTCCGACGCGCAGCTTCGGCCCCTGCAGGTCGGCGAGGATGGCGATCGGGCGGCCGACATCGGCCTCGACCTTGCGGATCATTGCATGCCGGGCGGCCTGCTCATCGTGGGTGCCGTGGCTCATGTTCAGCCGGAATACATCCGCGCCTGCCTCGAACAGCGACCGTATCGTCTCGTAGTCGTTCGAGGCCGGGCCAAGCGTTGCCACGATTTTCACGTTGCGAAGTCGTCTCATGCCCTCAGTCCCTTCAGAATGTTTGCGCTAGCATCCGGCTGCGGCTGTATGGCCCAAAACCATCCCGGCGACAACTGGCGCATTGCTGTCCGGTCGTCTAAACCAAGTCATCGGCACTGGCCATCACGCGAATATGACAGATCATCCCCTAAGCATGACAGACCGACCCTACCACATCCACCATGGTGATCGCATCTCGCGCTGGCTCGTCACCTGCGATCACGCCACCAACCGTGTCCCCGACTGCCTCGGCGGCACGCTCGGCATCGCTGCGGCCGACATGGCGCGCCACATCGCCTATGACGTGGGCGCCGCGGGATTGGCGCTGCATCTCGCCGACCGTCTCGACGCTCCCGCGATCCTTACCGACTTCTCGCGCCTCGTCATCGACCCCAACCGCGGCGAGGATGACCCGACGCTGGTGATGAAGCTTTATGACGGCACGATCATCCCGGCGAACCGCTCCGTCGATGCGGACGAGACCGAGCGCAGGCTCTTCGCCTTTCACCGTCCCTATCACGAGGCCTATGAAGGTCTCGCCGCGCGCCGCGCCGATACCGTGATCTGCGCCGTCCACAGTTTCACGCCGCGCCTCAACGGCCGCGCGCCGCGGCCCTGGCAGGTCGGCATCCTCTATTCCCATCTCGACGACCGCCTCGCCCGCCCGCTCATCGACCGCCTCGTCGCCGAGGGCATCGTGACCGGCGACAACGAGCCGTATCTCGGCCATCTCGACGGCGATTCCATCGACCGGCACGCGCTGCAACCCGGCCGGCCGAACATCCTCATCGAACTCAGGAACGACCTCATCGCGCATGAGGATGGCCAGATCGCCTGGGCCGACCGGCTCGCGCCGATTCTGGTCGATGTCCTCGAAGGGTCCGGCCTGTGATCCGGCCCGGCGCCGTCATCTTCGACCTCGACGGCACGCTCATCGACAGCGAGCGTCTGGTGATCGACGCGGGCGCGGATATTTTGGCCGGCATGGGCATTGCCGACGGCCGCGCCCTTCTCACGGCGCTTGTCGGCATCGACGCGGTAGAGGGCCAGCGCCGCCTGCGTGCCCATGTCGGGCCCCGGTTCGACATGGCCGCCTTCGATGAAGTCTGGAACCGCGCCAGCCGCGAGGCCTTCGACGGCATCGTGCCCGTCATGGCCGGGGCCGAGGCGCTTCTGGCGGAACTCGCGGTCCGGGGGCTTCCCCGCGCCGTTGCCACCAACAGCC
>JBGSNN010000022.1:0-1545 GCA_041739655.1 Albidovulum sp.
CGCCGAGGTGCGGCGCGCGCTCTGCGATGCGCTTTCCGCGATGGCGCCAAGGCTTGCGTGGGCGGCTCAGGGTGCGGCGTGAACCTTGACCCGGTCGCGCGGCGCCAGCGTCAGCGCGTCGGGCCAGAGCCCGAGCCGGTCGAGGCCGACGAGCGCGAGGCAGGCGACAAGGACCGAAAGCCAGAGGATCACACCGCGGCGCGATGGCGGCGTGCGCGCCCAGCGCGACATGCGCAGGAAAAAGCGCGGCGTCACGCCCCGGCCGCGTCGTCGGTAAAGCGGACCTTGCCGATATGCGGCAGGTTACGGTTCCGTTGGGCAAAGTCGATGCCGTAGCCGACGACGAATTCGTCGGGGATTTCGAACCCGGTCCAGGTCGCCTTGATCGGCACCTCGCGCCGCGACGGCTTGTCAAGCAGCGCGCAGACTTCCAGCCGCTTCGGTCCCCGGCTTTTCAGCAGGTTGACGACGTGGTGAAGGGTGAAGCCTGTATCGACGATATCCTCGACCACCAGCACATCCTTGCCGGCAATCTCGCCGCGCAAGTCCTTGAGGATACGCACCTCACGCGAGCTTTCCGTCGCATCGCCATAGGACGATGCCTCAAGAAAATCGACCTCCAGCGGCAGGTCGATCTCGCGCACCAGATCGGCGATGAAGACGAAAGAGCCGCGCAGAAGGCCGACGACGATCAGCTTGTCGGTCGTCCTGAACGCCGCGGTGATCTCCTTCGCCAGCGCTTCGACGCGCGCGGCAATCGACTTGGCAGAGATCATTTCATCGATGACATAAGGTCGTTGCGGCATGGCGGCCCCTTGATTTCACGCCTCCATTTAGCGACACCGGGGCTAGGTGTCACCCAGGAAGCCATGCCAAGACATTCCGAAACCCGCCAAATGCCCTATTCCGCCCGCCAGATGTACGATCTGGTGGCCGATGTCGCGCGCTACCCCGAGTTTCTGCCCTGGACGGCGGCGGCCCGGATCCGGTCGGTGACGCCGCGCGCCGATGGCGCGGAGGTGATGGAGGCGGACCTCGTGATCTCGTTCAAGGTGTTTCGCGAACGCTTCGGCAGCCGGGTCGTGCTCTGGCCCGCGGCGATGCGGATCGACACGGAATACCTTGACGGCCCATTCAAGTTCATGCGCTCGGACTGGGCCTTCACGGACCGCGGCGATGGCGGCTGCGACGTGTCGTTCTTCGTCGATTTCGAGTTCAGGAATGCGATCCTGCAAAAGCTGATCGGCGTGGTTTTCGATGAGGCGATGCGCCGCGTCGTGCGCGCGTTCGAGGCGCGGGCGGCTCAGCTTTACGGATCGGCGTGAGCGGGCAGCGGGCGGCTTGCCCAGACCTCGGCATCCTGAGATCGCGTTGCGCCAAAAAAACGGCGAAGCTGACTCAGGTCTGCAGGCCGGCCAGAAGCAGCGCCAGCGCCTTGTCGACGGTCGCGCGGCGGACATTGGCGCGGCCGATGGCGCCAAACTCCACCGTTTCGGTCCGCGTCGGCGCGCCGGTCCGGGCAAGGCCGAAGCAGACGCGGCCCTC
>JBGSNN010000064.1:0-4390 GCA_041739655.1 Albidovulum sp.
GGTCATAGGGCAGGCAGTCCCAGGCCGGAAAGCTCAGCACCAGCGCATCCGGCGCGAAGAAGGCGAGCGCGGCGCGCATCGCCTCCATCCGCTTGTCGTCGCGCGCAACGTGGACGACCGGCGCGCCTTTCGCCAGTTCGCGGGCGACGAGGCGGGCGTCGAACCCCTCGGGTGCGCCGGAGAGCGTGATATGGGCGGGCGTGGTCATGGCCGCTGAGGTAGCCTTCCGCGCGCCGGTGTCAACCGGGCAGCACCGAGATGTTGAAATTCTGCAGCATCCCCCAGAAGGCGGTGATGAAGATCGAGATCATGCCGATCACCTGAACCGTCACCCGGTGCAGCGACAACCGGCGGTGCAGCGCCTCGCCGGTGTCACCCGAGGCGCGGATCTTGCGCGCGGTCGAGATGCTCATCATCCCGACAAAGGACAACGGCAGGAGAAGCAGCACCAGCGCCTGACAGAACTCGGACCCGTAGGCGAAGCCGAGCAGGATGAGCGAGGTCAGACCAAAGGCCAGAAGTGCGGTGAGGATGTGACCGGCCTCGTCGGCGATGAAGAGGATTCGCGAGACATTGACGCGGACGATGTCGGTCAGGTCGGCCTCGGACTGCCCGCCGACGCGGCGGGCGCGCAGCACCATGTCATAGGGCACGCCCAGAACCCAGTGCGAGGCCGATGACCAGGTCACGGCAAGCGCGATCCAGTACCAGAGGTTGGAGAAGGACCTGAGGTCGATCAGGTCGAAAATCAGCTTCGTCCAGTCCAAATCCTGCCCCCGGTGCGCCCTCGACGGCGCTTCGGGGGATGCTAACTGTCCGCTGCGACGGTTTCCACCCTTGAGATGCGCGAAAAAGCGTGTCACGCGATGGTAAATGCCGCACGGAGACCCGCCATGACACCCGTCCACACGCCCTTTCCCGCGCAACGCTTCCGCAGGTTGCGCCGCAGCGCCGCGCTGCGCGATCTGGTCGCGGAAGACCGGCTGAGCGTGAAGGATCTTATCTGGCCGGTCTTCGTGACGGATGTGCCGGGCGCCGATGTGGCCGTCGCCTCGATGCCAGGCGTGGCGCGGCGCACGGTCGATGGCGTGGTGCGGGCGGCGGAAGAGGCGGCGACGCTCGGCATTCCGGCGATCTGCCTCTTTCCCTATACCGATCCGGCGCTGCGCACCGAGACTTGCGAAGAGGCCTGGAACCCCGACAACCTGTCGAACCGTGCGGTCCGCGCGATCAAGGCTGCGGTGCCCGAGATCGCGGTGATGACGGATATCGCGCTCGACCCCTATAATTCCAACGGTCACGACGGGCTGGTGAAGGACGGCGTGATCCTGAACGACGAAACCATCGAGGCGCTGGTGAAGATGGCGCTGGCGCAGGCCGAGGCCGGGGCCGACATCCTCGGGCCGTCGGACATGATGGATGGCCGCATCGGCGCGATGCGGACGGCGCTGGAGGCCGCAGGCCACAAGGATGTGACGATCCTCAGCTATGCGGCGAAATATGCGTCGAGCTTCTATGGTCCGTTCCGCGATGCGGTCGGCGCGTCAGGCGCGCTCAGGGGCGACAAGAAGACCTATCAGATGAACCCCGCCAACCGCGATGAGGCGCTGCGGCTGGTGGCGCGCGATCTCGCCGAGGGGGCGGACATGGTGATGGTCAAGCCGGGGATGCCCTATCTCGACATCTGCCGGGCGGTGAAGGATACGTTCGGGGTGCCGACCTTCGCCTATCAGGTCTCGGGCGAATACGCGATGCTGAAGGGCGCGATCCTGCAAGGCTGGGTCAAGGACGATGTCATCCTTGAAAGCCTGATCGGCTTTCGCCGCGCCGGCTGCGACGGGGTGCTGACCTATTTCGCGCCGGAGGTGGCGCGCCGGCTCGGCGCGTGATCGCGCATCGGCTGCCCCGAGGCACAAGGTCTGATGACATGAGCCGCGTGATGCCCTATAGATGGTAGCGAACCGGCCAGAAAAGGCCGGGCGAGGCAAGAGCGGAGACACGAGATGAGCGACCTTTCCCGCCGTGGGCTGATCCTGTCCGGTGGTGCGCTGCTTGGGCTTTCAGCCTGTGGCAACGGCATCGGCAGTCAGGGCGCGGCCAAACTCGACGCGCGCGTTGATGCGACGCGCGACTATCTCAGAAACACCTTCCCGAGTGCGGCAAACCTGATGCCGAAGGCCACGGGCATTCTCTACATTCCGCTGGTGACAGAGGCCGGCTTCATCTTCGGCGGGTCCTACGGACAGGGTGCGCTGCGCATCAACGATGCCACGGTCGACTACTATTCGGCGACGCAGGCAAGCTGGGGCTTGCAGGTCGGCGCCCAGCAATATGCGCATGCGCTGTTCTTCATGACGCCGGATGCTCTGGCCGATTTCCGCCGCGCGCCGGGCTGGGAAGCCGGGGCCGACATCGTCTATGCCCTGCCCGACCGCGGCGGCGCGGCGGGCGTCGATACCACGACGACTCTGGCGCCGGTCATCGGCTTTGTCTTCGGCCAGTCCGGCTTCATCGCTGGGGCGACGGTCAAGGGCACGAAATACACGCGCGTCATTCCCTGACGCTTCCAACCCGGCGCGGCAGGACGACTTGGGGCGCTGCCCCCAACTTTGCGGTCCTTCGGCAATGAATACGCGGCCGCTCAGCCGAGTTTGCGCAGCCGTGCGATCAGGCTCGACGTGTCCCAGCGTTTGCCGCCGATCGCCTGCACCTCCTGGTAGAACTGATCGACAAGGGCAGTCACCGGCAGGCTCGCGCCGATCTCGTCGCCGGTCTTGAGGCAGATGCCAAGGTCCTTGCGCATCCAGTCGACGGCGAAGCCGTAATCGAACTTGCCTTCGGCCATGGTCTTGTGGCGGTTGGTCATCTGCCAGGACCCGGCCGCGCCCTGGCTGATCACCGCGACCAGTTCGGCGATGTCGAGCCCGGCTTTCTCGGCGAAATTCAGGCCTTCGGCGAGCCCCTGGAGGACGCCCGCAATGCAGATCTGGTTGACCATCTTGGCCATCTGGCCCGCGCCCGACGGGCCAAGGCGGCGGCAGATGCGGGCATAGGCGGCAATCACCGGTTCCGCCTGCGCGTACTGCTCGGCATCCCCGCCGCACATCACCGAAAGGACACCGTTCTCGGCGCCGGCCTGGCCACCCGAGACCGGGGCATCGACAAAGCCGAGACCTGCGGCGACGGCGATTGTGGCAAGCTCACGCGTGACGGCGGCCGAAACCGTGGTGTGATCGACGAAGATCGCCCCCGGCGCCATGCCCGCGAATGCACCCTCGGGTCCAAGGCAGACGGCGCGCAGGTCATCGTCATTGCCGACGCAGGCCATGACGAATTCCGCGCCCTTGGCCGCCGCGGCCGGGGTCGCGGCGGCGCTGCCCGTGTGGCTCTCGGTCCAGCGCCGGGCCTTTTCGGCGCTCCGGTTGTAGACCGTCACCTCATGTCCCTTCGCGACCAGATGGCCCGCCATCGGAAAGCCCATCACCCCAAGGCCAAGAAACGCCACCTTTGCCATCGCCCTCTCCCATTCGCATTGCGCAAACCGCTCAACTGTCCTAGTTAACCGCCCTGACCGGGCCGTCAACCGTCACGAGGCGGACGGAGCGGCTTTGACCGGGCCCGGGGGCGCGTTTCGCGGATCGACATGCTGACAGCCTTTCGATGGCTTCTGCGCATCTTCTCGACCATGGCGGTTCTGACCGTCGCCGGCCTGACACTGGCCTACTACTTCGCGTCGCGGTCGCTGCCCGACTACTCCGCCAGCTTCGCGGTCGAGGGCATCTCGCAGCCGCTGGAGATCGTGCGCGATACTGCGGATGTGCCGCATATCTTCGGCAAGACCGATGCGGATGTCTATTTCGCGTTGGGCTTCGCCCATGCCGAGGACCGGCTCTGGCAGATGACGATCCTGAGGCGTACGGTGCAGGGCCGTCTGTCCGAGGTGTTCGGGGCGCGCACGGTCAAGACCGATGAGCTGATGCGGCGGCTCGACCTCTACGGACTGGCGACACGATCGCTGGCGGCGCAGGATCCCGAGGTGAGCGCGGCGCTCGACGCCTATGCCAAGGGAGTCAACGCCTGGATCGGCATCGTCAACAGCGAGGCGCGCGGGCGCGGCGCGCCGGAGTTCTTCCTCTTCAAGAACGAGATCGCCTACTGGCAGCCCGCCGACAGCCTCGCGATCCTGAAGCTGATGGCGTTCCGATCCGCAACCCAGATCGGCACCGAGGTGCTGCGCGCCCGTCTCTCGCTTCTCGATACCGGCTGGGCCGAGGATCTGATGCCCGACATTCCCGGCGCCGGCGTGGCCGCCCTGCCGCCCTATGCGAGCCTCGCTCCCGGCGTCAGGCGGACCTACGCCGCGCTGACGCCGGAGGCGCTGCCCTCGGCG
>JBGSNN010000069.1:0-2849 GCA_041739655.1 Albidovulum sp.
AGCCCAGTCCGGCCAGCCTTCCCGCGCCTTCAGCGCCGGGTCGATCCAGTCCGGCAGATCGGCGATCCGGGCCAGCGCCGAGGCGGCGGCCTTGTGCATGACCTTCTGCGTCAGGCCCGCGGTCAGCGGATAGACCGGCTCGAACTCCGGCAGGTCGGCGCCGTCCTCAGGCCGCAGCACATGATCGGGATGCACCATCTGCGCCAAGCCGTCAAAAAGCTCGATCTTGCCGGACACCAGCCGCCGCTGCCCGGTCGGCAGCAGCTTTTGCAGGTAGTCGCCACGGGCGTGGAAGAAGACGAGCTGGAACTCGGTCTCGGCATCGCGCACGAAGACCCGCGCGGGCCCGCCCTTGCGGCGCGGCGCGACATGGGCGCCCACCGTCACCTCGACGGTCAGGGTCGATGGGAACTCGGCACCGTTGATCGTCGCGCGGCGGCGCCGGTCCACCATCGCATAGGGCAAGGTGAAGATGAGATCGCGCGGCTTCTCCACGCCGATCTGCGCCAGAAGCTTCGCGGTCTTCGCACCGACGCCGTCCAGCGTCTCGAGTTCCGCGAAAAGCGGGAAGAGGACGGCAGGCCGGCTCATCCGCCGATCAGCCGCAGCCAGGCGTCTTCGTCGATCAGCTCCACGCCAAGCCGTTCGGCGTCTTTGGCCTTCGACCCCGCCCCCGGCCCGGCGACGACAAGATCGGTCCTGGCCGAGACCGAGCCTGCGACCTTGACGCCAAGCGCCTCGGCCCGCGCCTTGGCCTCGGCCCGCGTCATCTTTTCCAGCGTGCCGGTGAAGACCACGGTCTTGCCGGCGACCGGACTACCTGTGGACTGCGGCCGCGCGACCTCCTGCACCTCAAGCGCCGCGACCAGCCGGTCGATCAAGGCGCGCTCAGCCTGCTGGTGGAAGGTGTTGACGAGCGAGGCCGCAAGGACCGTGCCGACGCCGTCGATGGCCAGAAGATCTTCCCAGGCCGGGCCTTCGCCGACAGTTGCCGCCGTCATCGCCGCCTCGAAGGCCGGCCAAGTGCCGTAGTGGCGCGCAAGCAGCATCGCGGCACTTTCGCCGACATGCCGGATGCCGAGCGCGAAGATCAGCCGGTTGAGCGGAATTTTCCTTTTATCCTCAATGGCCTGAAAGAGGTTTCTCACCGACTTTTCACCGAACCCGTCACGGTTCTTCAGCTTCGTCAGATTGGCGGCATCGCGCGCTGCGAGCGTGAAGATATCGGCCGGTTCGCGGATTGGAAGCGTTTGATCGTGAAAGAACATCTCGATCTGACGCGCCCCGAGCCCGTCAATGTCAAAAGCCTGGCGAGAGACGAAATGCTTCAACTTTTCCATGGCTTGCGCGGGACAGATCAGACCGCCGGTGCAGCGCCGGACGGCGTCGCCCTCCTCGCGCACGGCGTCCGATCCACATTCAGGACAGCTGGTGGGGAAGACATAGGGCGCGGCGCCCTCCGGTCGCTGCGAGAGGTCCACATCGGCAACCTTGGGGATCACGTCGCCCGCCCGGTAGACCTGCACCCAGTCGCCGATGCGGATGTCCCTGCCGCCGCGGATGACCTCGCCGCTCGCCGACCGGCCGGCAATGTAATCCTCGTTGTGCAGTGTGGCGTTCGAGACGACGACACCGCCGACCGTGACCGGGGCGAGCCGCGCGACCGGGGAAAGCGCGCCGGTGCGGCCAACCTGAATGTCGATCGCCTCAAGCCGGGTCCAGGCAAGCTCGGCCGGAAACTTGTGCGCGATGGCCCAGCGTGGCGTGGTGGAACGGAACCCAAGCCGGCGTTGCAGATCAAGGTCATTGACCTTGTAGACCACGCCGTCGATGTCATAACCGAGCGTCGCGCGCTTCTGCTCGATGGCGCAGTACGCTTCCAGAAGCGCTGCCGGCCCGTCGCAAAGCTGCGTCAGCGGATTGGTCGGGAAGCCGAACGCCCGCAGCCGGTCGATCGCCCCGATCTGAGTATCAGCAAGCGGATCGGAGTGCGCGCCCCAGGCATAGGCAAAAAACCTGAGCGGCCGGTCGGCGGTGATGGCCGCGTCCAGTTGCCGGAGCGACCCGGCGGCGGCATTGCGCGGATTGGCGAAGGTCTTGCCGCCCTTTGCCGCCTGCCGGTCGTTCAGCGCGGCGAAATCGGCATGGCTCATATAGACTTCGCCGCGGACCTCCAGCACCTCTGGCGCGCCGGTCAGGTGCTTGGGGATATCGGCGATGGTGCGGGCATTCGCGGTGACGTTTTCGCCGGTCTCGCCATCGCCCCGCGTCGCCGCCAGGACGAGGGTGCCGCCCTCGTAGCGCAGGCTAAGCGACAGGCCGTCGATCTTCGGCTCGGCGGTGTAGGTCAGCGGCGCGTCCGGCCCGAGGTTCAGATAGCGCCGGATGCGGTCATCGAACTCGGTGATCTCCTCAGGCGTGAACGCGTTCTCGAGGCTGAGCATCCGTACCGCGTGGCGCACCTTGGCGAAGGTCTCGGACGGTGCGGCGCCGATCTGGCGCGTCGGACTGTCCTTGGCCGCGAGTTCAGGAAACCGCGCCTCGATCGCCTGCAGGCGACGCTTCAGCGCGTCATAGTCGGCATCGGAAATCTCCGGCGCGTCGGCGGTGTGATAGGCCGCGTTTGCCCGCGCGACCGCATCCGCCAGCCGCGCCCATTCGTGCCGCGCCGTCTCCGCATCCAGCAGCGCAACCGGCCTCGGGTCGTCCTGCAAACTTGCCGCACCGGACCGGGTCCCGCCGGGCGCGGCACCGCCCGCCTTGGTCTTTTCCGCCGACATCGCGCCCCCGTCCAGATCGCTCCGGTCCCGAGTGTTAGGCCGCAAGCCCGTCCGGGTCCAGCCTCGGCG
>JBGSNN010000096.1:0-4141 GCA_041739655.1 Albidovulum sp.
CCGAGGTAGGGGCGGTCGGCCTTGTGATAGGCGGCGGAGCCTGCGGCGCGGTCAGGATCGCCCGCCGCCCGGAGCGCGGCGAGCGCGCTGTCCAGCGTGACGCCGGTCACTCCACCGTCACCGACTTGGCAAGGTTGCGCGGCTGATCCACGTCCGTCCCCTTGGCGATGGCCGCGTGATAGGCCAGAAGCTGCGCCGGGATGGCGTAGAGGATCGGCGCCAGAAGTGCCGGCACATCGGGCAGCACCAGCACCTTCCACGTCCCTTCGCCCGCCGCGCGCGCGCCCGCCGCATCGGTCATCAGGATGACCTTGCCGTGACGCGCCATGACCTCCTGCATGTTCGACACGGTCTTGTCGAAGAGCCCGTCACGGGGCGCGAGGACGACGACCGGCACCATCCGGTCGATCAGCGCGATCGGCCCGTGCTTCAATTCGCCAGAGGCGTATCCTTCGGCGTGGATGTAGCTGATTTCCTTGAGTTTCAGCGCACCCTCCAGGGCCAGAGGGTACATCGCCCCGCGTCCGAGAAACAGCACATCCTGCGCCTCGGCGACGGCCTCGGCGATCGCCGCGATCTCACCCTCGCGGCCGAGCGCCTGATTGATGAGGCCGGGCAGGGTGGCGAGCGCCTTGAGATGCTCCGCGACATCGGCCGCGCTCAGATGCCCGCGGTCGAGCCCGGCCTTCAGCGCCAGCAGAAGCAGAACCGTCAACTGGCAGGTGAAAGCCTTGGTCGAGGCGACGCCGACCTCGACCCCGGCGAGGATCGGCAGCGCGACATCGCTTTCCCGCGCGATGGTCGAGGTTGGTACGTTCACCACCGCGACGATCTTGCGGACCTTGTCCCTGGCGTAGCGCAGCGCGGCGAGCGTGTCCGCGGTCTCGCCCGACTGGCTGACGAAGAGCGCGAAGCTGGCCTCCGGCAGAGGTGGCTCGCGGTAGCGGAATTCCGAGGCGACATCGACTTCGCAGTTCAGACCTGCGAGCATCTCGAACCAGTATTTCGCGGTCAGGCAGGCGTAATAGGCGGTGCCGCAGGCCACCATCGTCAAGCGGTCGAGACCGGCGAAGCCGAGTTCATCGGGCAGGGCGATGCCGGTGGCGCGGACGTAGTGCCGGATCGCATCGCCCAGCACGACCGGCTGTTCGGCGATCTCCTTGGCCATGAAATGCTTGTAGCCCGCCTTTTCGATGCGGGTCTGGTCGATCCGGATGCGGATCAGTTCGCGGTTGGCCGGGCGGCCGGCGGAATCGTAGATCTCGGCCCCGGCGCGGGTGACGAAGGCATGATCGCCCTCTTCGAGATAGGTGATGCGGTCGGTCATCGGCGCGAGCGCGATGGCGTCGGAGCCCACGAACATCTCGCCGTCGCCATGTCCGATGGCGAGGGGGGAGCCCTTGCGGGCGGCGATCAACAGGTCCTCTTCGCCGTCGAAGAGGAAGAGCAGAGCAAACGCCCCTTCGAGCCGCGCCAGCGTGGCGCGGGCGGCCTCGCGTGGCGCCAGGCCCTGATCCATGTAATGCCGGGCGAGAAGGGCGACGGTCTCGGTGTCGGTCTCGGTCTCGGCCGCCAGTCCCGCCGCGGCGAGTTCGGCCCGCAGGTCGCGGAAGTTCTCGATGATCCCGTTGTGGACCACGGCGACGGGCCCGGAGCGGTGCGGATGCGCATTCGTCACCGTTGCTGCGCCATGCGTCGCCCAGCGGGTGTGGCCGATGCCCGATTTGCCGGCGAGCGGCTCATGCACCAGAAGGTCCGACAGGTTGACAAGCTTGCCGACGGCGCGGCGGCGGTCCAGATGGCCGTGGTTGACGGTGGCGATCCCGGCGGAATCGTAGCCGCGATACTCCAACCGTTTCAGCGCCTCGACAAGGATCGGCGCAACCTCATGGTCCCCAAGGACCCCGACAATTCCACACATTATCTTGTCTCTTTCTGCTGAGACGCTTTTCTGAAATTGAGCATATCGAACAGCTTTGTGGCAAAGCCTTGCTTGTTGACCTGCCGCGCACGGGCGACGGCCATGGCATTGTCGGGCACATCCTGCGTGATGACCGAACCCGAGGCCGTCATCGCGCCGGCGCCAATCGTCACCGGGGCGACCAGCATCGTATCCGAGCCGATGAAGGCGCGCGCGCCGATCTCGGTGTGGTGTTTCATCACCCCGTCGTAGTTGCAGGTGACGGTCCCCGCGCCGATATTGGTGTGCGCGCCGACATGGGCATCGCCGAGATAGGTCAGATGCCCGACCTTCACGCCTTCGTCGAGGATCGCGTTCTTCACCTCGACGAAATTGCCGACATGGACATCCTCGGCCAATTCCGCGCCGGGCCTGAGCCGCGCGAAGGGGCCGACCCGCGCGCCGCGCGAGATGTGGCAGCCTTCGAGATGGCAGAACGGCAGGATCTCGGCTTCGGATTCGACCGTGGTGCCGGGGCCGAAGATCACATCAGGGCCGATGATGCTGTCGCGCCCGATCACCGTGTCCCAGCAGAGAAAGACGGTGTCGGGCGCGGTCAGCGTGACGCCGTTCTCCATCACCTCGGCGCGCAGCCGGTCCTGCATCGCCGCCTCGGCCGCCGCCAGATCGGCGCGGCTGTTGACGCCCAGCGTCTCGGCCTCGGGGCAGGTCACGACCTCGGCGCTGAGCCCGGCGTCGCGCGCCGCGGCGATGATGTCGGTGAGGTAGTATTCGCCTGCCGCATTGTCGTTTCCGAGGCCCTGCACGAGGCCGGAAAGCACCTCGGCGTCGGCGCAGATCACGCCGCTGTTACAAAGCGTTATGGCGCGCTCTTCAACCGTCGCATCCTTGTATTCGATGATCCGGTACAACTGGCCGAGATGGACTACCAGCCGCCCGTAACGCGCCGGATCGGCGGCTTCGAAGCCCAGCACCACGACATCGGACGGCGCGGCCAGCATCGCCTCCAGCGTCTCGGGGCGGATCAGCGGCGTGTCGCCATAAAGCACGATGACGCGCCCCTCGAACCCGGCGAGCGCGGGCAGGGCCTGACGGACGGCATGGCCGGTGCCGAGCTGTTCTGCCTGGATCACCACCTCGGCGCTTTCGTCCAATTCGTGCGCGGCGCGGCTCACCGCTTCGGCTTCGTGCCCCGCGACGATCACCATGCGCTCAGGCCCGATCGCCGCGCCGGCCCGCATCGCGTGATGCAGCAGCGGCGCCCCGGCGATCCGGTGCAGCACCTTGGGCAGGTCCGAGTTCATCCGCGTACCCTGTCCCGCGGCAAGAATGATGAGCGCTGTCGCCATGTCGAAGCTTTCCTTTGCGTCCGGCCCGTTTTAACCAAGGCCCCGATTGCCGCAAGGGGGCGGGGATCAATCTTCCTTTCGGCAGGTTACATGGGAAACGGTGGATGCGGACGGTAATCTTTGATCTCGACGGAACGCTGGCGGATACCTCGGCCGACCTGATCGCCGCCGCCAATGTCTGTTTCCGCGGCATGGGGGCCGGTGATCTGCTGCACGCCGAGAATGACGCGCTGACCGCCTTCCACGGCGGTCGTGCGATGTTGCGGCTCGGCCTGTCTCGACTTGGTCCGGTGGACGAGGCCGTGGTGGACCATTGGTATCCGGCGCTGCTGGACGCCTACGAGGACGGGATTGATCGTGAAACCGTGCTTTATCCCGGCGCGCGGGACGCGGTGGAGGCGTTGCGTCAGGCCGGTTTCGCTACCGGCATCTGCACCAACAAGCCCGCCCGGCTTGCCGAGATCCTCTTGCAGCGTCTGGGGGTGCGCGACCTCTTCGCCGCGCTCGTCGGCGCCGACACCTTGCCGGTGCGCAAGCCTGACCCCGCGCCCTACCACCTGGCCGTGCGTGAAGCCGGGGGGCGCTCGGACCGCTCGATCCTGATCGGTGACACCGAGACCGACCGCAAGACCGCCGCTGCGGCGGGTGTCGCGTCGGTTCTGGTCAGCTTTGGTCCGGAAGGCCGCGCCATCGCGCGGCTGCGGCCCGAGGCGCTTCTCGATGCTTATGCCGATCTGCCGACGCTGGCCGCGCGCCTGCTGCCGCGCTGATCAGAAGAACTGCGCGCAGGCGGGCAGGGTCTGTCCGAACTCGGCGCGCAGCGCTTCGGGTTTCGCGCGCAGCATGATCCGGTCCGCCATCGCCTGCATGG
>JBGSNN010000111.1:0-6430 GCA_041739655.1 Albidovulum sp.
CGCGGAAGCGAGGGCGGTGGCCAGCGCGGCGCCAAAGAGCGCGTTCTGCGCAGGCAGGCCGCAACTGACCCGGATGCAGCGGTCATGCGGCGCCACGAACGGCATCCGCACGAAGATGTCGCGCTCGATCAGACCCGCCAGCACCTTGCGGGCGAAAGCGCCATCTGCGCCGCAGTCGATGGTCACAAAATTGGTGGCCGAGGGCAGGGACGCCAGGCCGTTCAGCCGCGCGATCCGCACAAGTTCGTCGCGCGAGGTGGCAACCCGGCGCTGCACCAGACTCAGATGGGCGTGGTCCTGCAGCGCGGCAAGCGCACCCGCTTGCGCGATGCGGTTGACGCCGAAATGATTTCGGACCTTGTTGAACGCCGCGATCAGGTCGGGCTGGCCGAGCGCATAGCCGATCCGCGCCCCCGCCATGCCATACGCCTTGGAGAAGGTGCGCATGCGGATCACGCGCGGATCGTCGGCCGCAATCACGGCTGCGGTGCCTGCGGGGGCAAGGTCGATATAGGCTTCGTCGAGCACCAGAAGCGTGCCGTCAGGTAGCCGGTCGAGGATATTTGCGATTGTCGCGCCGGGATGCCAGGAGCCCATCGGATTGTCGGGATTGGCGAGGTAGACGAGCTTTGCCTTGACCTCGGCCGCGCGGGCGACAAGCGCCTCGAGGTCTTCGTGATCGCCGCTGTAAGTCACCTTGTGCAATACGCCGCCAAAGCCCGCGACATGGAAATTGAAGGTCGGATAGGCTCCGTCCGACGTGACCACCGCATCGCCCGGCGCGATCAGGAGCCGCACCAGATAGCCGAGAAGCGCGTCGATCCCTTCGCCGACCACGACATGGGCGGGTGTCACGCCATGATGCCCGGCAAGGGCGGTGCGCAGGTCGTGGTTTTCCGGGTCGCCGTACATCCACGCATCCTGCGCCGCCTGACGCATCGCCGCGATGGCGGCGGGCGAGGGGCCGAAGACACTCTCGTTCGCGCCGAGCCGCGCCGCGAAGGGACGGCCACGCGCGCGTTCCTGCGTCTCCGGCCCGACGAAGGGGACGGTGGCGGGCAGGTTTGCGACAAGGGCGGTGTAGCGCGGTCCGGTCATGGCATGATTGAGAGCAGAAACCCGTTGTGGCGGCAAGAGTCTTGACCCGGGCCCGTGACGCTGCGCCTGATCGGCGACGAAGGCCGGGGGCGCTGCCCCGTCGTGCATTGGTTCTCGAACCAATAGCGCACCAATGCACGACCCCCGGAATATATGCACCGCAATGAAAGCCTTAGCCGAGGTCCGAAAGGCGTTGCAGCGCGGCCTTCAGTTTCGCTGCCTCGTCAGTGGCGAGGGCGAGCTTTTCGCGGGTTTCCTCGACGATGTCCTCGGGCGCGCTGGCGACGAATTTCGGGTTGTTGAGACGGGCGCTGAGCCCGCTCATGTCCTTTTCGAGCTTTTCCAACGTCTTGGAAAGGCGTGATTTTTCCTCGGCGATGTCGATGACGCCGGCGAGCGGGATGGCGAAGCTGCCGCCTTCCACCGCGACGGTGATGGCACCCTTCGGGGCGGCGCCCTCGGTCATGCCGTCGAGGCGGGCGAGGCGGGTGATCATCGGTTCGTTGCGCGTGAAGGCGGCGCGGCCGCGGGCGTCCATCGCGGTCATCACGAGGGGGAGTTTCAGGCCCGCCGGGACGTGCATCTGGGCGCGGGCGGAGCGGATTTCGTCGATCAGAGAAATCACCCAGTTCATCTCGCGATCGGAGTTTTCGTCAATGAGTTCAGCGCCATAGGTCGGCCAGTCGGCATGGACGAGCAACTTCGCGCGTGTCCCGGTCAGGCCCCATAATTCCTCGGTAATGAAGGGCATGATCGGGTGCATGAGGATGAAGCACTGCTCGAGCACCCAGGCCATCGTCGCCCGCGTTTCGGCAGCATGCTCGCCGTCCATCAGCGGCTTGGCAAACTCCACATACCAGTCGCAGACCTTGCCCCAGACGAAGGCGTAGAGCGTGTTCGCGGCGTCGTTGAAGCGGAAGTTCGTCAGCGCCTCATCGACGGCGATGCGGGCGCGCGCGGTCTCGCCGATGATCCAGCGGTTCACCGTATGGTTCGCGTCGGGTTTCCGTAGGGTTTCCGTAGCTACAGTGTCACCGGCGAAAACGCCGTTCATCTCGGCGAAACGGGTGGCGTTCCAGAGCTTGGTGGTGAAGTTGCGGTAGCCGGCGATGCGGTCCTTGGAGAGCTTGAGGTCACGCCCCATCGCCGCCATCGCGGCGAGGGTGAAGCGCAGCGCATCGGCGCCGTATTCGTCGATCAGCTCCAAGGGGTCGATGACGTTGCCCAAGGACTTCGACATCTTCCGGCCCTTCTCGTCACGCACGAGGGCGTGGACATAGACGGTGTGGAAGGGGACCTTCTCGACGACGGCAAGCTGCATCATCATCATCCGGGCGACCCAGAAGAAGATGATGTCGAAGCCGGTGACGAGGACGTCGGTCGGGAAGTATTTCTTGAGGTCCGGCGTATCCTCGGGCCAGCCGAGCGTGCCGATGGGCCAGAGGCCGGAGGAGAACCAGGTGTCGAGGACGTCGGGGTCGCGCCAGACGGGGTAGATGAGGCGGGTCGGGTCCTGCGTGACCTCGTAGTCGCCGAGCGCGGCGGTGAAGGCGGCGATGGCCTCGGCCTTGTCGGCGACTTCGATGACGCGGGCGGCGTAGAGGGGCGCAGGCAGTGCCGCGAGGGCGTCGCGGGCCATGTCTGCGGCCGCGGCGAGGGTCGCGGCGCAGTAGGCGGCGGGGTCCTGGTCGTCGAACGCGCCTTCGCGCAGGAGCCGGAACATCTCCACCTCGTCGAGGTCGCCATCGGCCTCGTCGTCGGTGAAGGCGATCTGGTGGATGCCGAGACCATACCACACCGGAATCTGGTGCCCCCACCAGAGCTGGCGCGAGATGCACCAGGGCTCGATGTTTTCGAGCCAGTGGAAATAGGTCTTGGCGTCGCGTTCGGGCAGGATGCGGGTATAGCCGGCCTTTTCGTCGAAGGCTCCCGCCTCCTGCGCCGCCATGCCCTTGCGGACCGCATCCAGCGCCGGTTCGACGATCTTTGCCGTATCGACGAACCACTGGTCGGTCAGCATCGGCTCGATGACCGTTTTCGAGCGGTCGCCGAAGGGCTGCATGATCTTTTTCGCCTCGACTACCGGTTCCAGCCGCAGGTGTTCCGATCCGGTCTCGGGGTCGATCTCTTTCACCAGCGTGGTCACCGCCAACCCTTGCGCGGTGATGTCCGCCACCACGGCCTTGCGCGCCTCGAACCGGTCGAGGCCCCGGTATTTCTCTGGCACGAGGTTAAGGCTGTCGACTTCGGCCTCGGTCGTGGCAGACCCCGCCGCGATCTCACGCGCGCGCAGAACGGCCTCGGCGTAGGGGGCCCCGTCGGCGCGCATGGCACCCTTGGTGTCCATCAGCCGGTAGCATGGGATCGCGTTGCGCTTGGCCACCGCATAATCGTTGAAATCATGCGCCCCGGTGATCTTCACAGCACCCGACCCGAACAGCGGATCGGGGTATTCATCGGTGATGATCGGGATCAGCCGGTCACAGAGCGGCAGATGCACCATCTTGCCCACGATGGCCGCATAGCGCGCGTCCGACGTATGCACCGCCACCGCGCCGTCGCCCAGCATGGTTTCGGGGCGGGTTGTGGCGATGCTGATGTAATCGCGCACCTCGCGCAGCGTCACCGCACCATTTTCGTCTTTCTCAACATATTCATAGGTTTCCCCGCCCGCGAGGCGGTATTTGAAATGCCACATATGGCCCGCGACCTCGATATTCTCGACCTCGAGGTCGGAAATCGCCGTCTCGAAATGCGGGTCCCAGTTCACCAGCCGCTTGCCGCGGTAGATCAGGCCTTTGGCGTAAAGGTCCACGAAAACCTTGATCACCGCGTCGTGGAAGTTGCCTTCCTCGCCTGCCGGTGCCCCCGGTGCGCCCGACATGGTAAAGGCCTCGCGCGACCAGTCGCAACTGGCGCCGAGGCGTTCGAGTTGCCGGCGGATATTGCCGCGCGAGGCCCGTTTCTGCTGCCAGACGCGGGCGGTGAACCGCTCGCGCCCCATCTCGCGGCGGGTCTCGCTGCCCTCCTTCGCCATTTCGCGTTCGGTCACCATTTGCGTCGCGATCCCGGCATGATCGGTGCCGGGCTGCCACAGCGTGTCATGCCCCCGCATCCGGTGCCAGCGGGTCAGAATGTCCTGCAAGGTGTTGTTGAACGCATGGCCCATGTGCAGCGATCCGGTAACATTGGGCGGCGGGATCATCACCGAAAACGCCTCTGCCCCCGGTTTGGCATTTGCCCCGGCCTTGAAGGCCCCCGATGCCTCCCACTGGGCGTAAATGCGGGCTTCGGCCTCGGCGGCGTTGAAGGTCTTTTCCATCGGCATCTGATCTGTCCTTTGCGCTCGCGCGGGTTCTAGCGCGCGCGGTCGCAAAGGAAAAGCGTCAGATCAGCGCCCGCCGGCGCAAGACGCGCCGCGATCAACAACCCGCCCGCATGCCCCATGCCCGGGGCCGCACCAGACAGAACCAATCTTTGTGATGTCAAGATGCGTTTTGACACGGCGATGACAGGCTGCTATCCATCGGCCATGCCCAACAACAGGCCAAAGCCTTATCACCACGGCGATCTTCGCAGCGCCCTTCTTGCCGCCGCCGAGCAGGAGCTTGTCGAGCGCGGGGTCGAGGCGTTTTCCCTGCGCTCCGTCGCCAAGCGGGCTGGTGTCAGCCACGCCGCCCCGGCCCATCATTTCGGCGATACCGGCGGGCTGCTGACCGCACTCGCGGCAGACGGGCTTCGCAGGTTCGTGGGCTTTCAATTCCGGCGCGAGGCGTTGGGCGCGCCAGATCCGGTCTCGCAGATGGTGGGCGCGGGTCTTGGCTACATCGACTTTGTGCTGGAACATCCGGCCTTGTTCCGGCTGATCTTCACCTCCGCCCGGATCGACCGCGACGATGCCGAGTTTCGCAGCGCCAGCCGGGTCTCGTATCAGCATCTGCTCGCCGTCACCCGCGCGGCAGGCGGGACCGAGGCGGATATCCCCGCCGTCTGGGCTGGTGCGCATGGGCTGGCCGATCTCTTGATGTCCGGTCAGTTGCCATCCCTCTCGCGGCTTGGGCAGCCCGCCCGTGACAAGGCCCTGGCCGAAGCGATGATGCGCAGTTTTCCGAAAGGCGCGGGCGGTGCAGGCAGCGCTTGACCGGCTCGTCCGCTCGCCCCTTTATCCCGGGGCGGCGCTGTCGCGGCACGGGCCCGGCGGCGCGGAGCATTTCCATGCCGGCAATCTGACACCCGACACGCCGGTGTTCTTTGCGTCGGCCACCAAGCTGCCGGTGACCGTGCTCCTGCGCCAGCTGGAGGCCGAGGGGCTGTCGCTGGACACCCCCTTTGCCGATATCCTGCCCGATGTCTCAAACCTGTTGGTTGTGCAAGGCATTGATTGGACAGGAAAGATCACACTGCGGCATCTGATGTCGCATGTCTCGGGCCTGCCTGACTATCTGGGCTCGGCCAACCCCAAGACCGGGCTGATGGGCGCGCTTCTAGCCGGGCACGATCGGGCGTGGAGCTTTGACGACGTGCTGGTCATGGCCCGCGCGCTGCCACCGGTGGGCCTGCCGGGCCAGATGCGGCGCGCGGTCTATTCCGACACGAACTTTCAGATTCTGGGCCGTGTCGTTGAAACGCTCCACGGGCAGGCGCTCGGCGCGGTCCTGTACAAGCGTTTGTTCCAGCCGCTCGGCCTGTGCCAGACATGGCTCTTCGACGATGCCGACGACCCTCGCCCCACGGCCCTGCGCTACCGCCGCGCCGCGCTCGACCTTCCCAAAGCCATGGTTTCCTTTGCTGCCGACGGCGGCATTGTCTCCACCACCCGCGAAGGGCTGGCGCTGGTGCAGGCAATCTTTGCCGGCACCTTCTGCGATCCCGCCCGGCTGATCGAAGACCCGTTCCGGCCAGTGTTCTTTCCGCTGCACTACGGCACCGGGGTGATGCGCTTTCAACTGCCGCGCTGGATGACGCTGTTTCGCCGCTTGCCCGCCTTCTACGGCCACTCGGGCCATTCCGGGGCGCTGCTCTTTCACGCGCCGGGCCCGGGCGTCTCGGTCGCCGCAACGGTCAATCAGGTTGACAGCCCCTCCACCGTCTACCGTCTGCTCGCGCGCGCAGCCTGACCGTCAGACCGCCCGGTCGATCTTGGTCGACAGGTGGATCAGGCTTTCCGATCCCTTGACCCCGGTCATGGCCCCCACCTGATCCAAGACCTGATCCAGAACTTGCGTGTTCGGGCAGGCGATCTGCATCAAAAGGTCGAACCGGCCGCTGGTGGTGAACACCCGCTCCACCTCGGCAATCGACTTCAGCCGGGTCAGCACGGCCGCCTGTGCGC
>JBGSNN010000112.1:0-3345 GCA_041739655.1 Albidovulum sp.
AAGGGCGCGCCCAGCCTCAGCGGGTCGCTGCCCGCTGCCGCGCGCTCCGTCAGGACGGCAACGCTGTCGGTAGGGTTCAGGACGATCGGCTCAGCCATGGACACCTCCGTGTCTGCCCCCATGCGAAAGCGCGCGCATCACGCCGCGCAGTTCGGCAAGGCCGCGCATTCGGCCAGCGAGCGGATAGCCGGGGAAGGTGCCGCGCCCGCGATCTCCAAGAATCTCGTGCCCGTGGTCGGGCCGCATCGGGATCTGCGCGTCGGCGCGGCCCGCGGCCTCGCGCCGCGCCTCTTCGGCCAGAAGGGTGACCACGACCGCGACCATGTCGGTGTCGCCGTCAAGATGCGCGGCCTCTTCGAAGGCGCCGTCGGGGTCCTTGCGGACATTGCGCAGATGGGCAAAATGGATGCGGTCGGCAAAGCGCGCCGCGATCTGGGCCGGATCGTTCGCAGGGTTCGCGCCCAGCGACCCTGTGCAGAGCGTGAGCCCGTTCGCCGGGCTTTCGTGCGCCGAGAGGATCCAGCCGATGTCATCGGCATCCGAGACCACCCGCGGCAGGCCGAGGATGTCGCGCGGCGGATCATCCGGATGCACGCACATGCGGATCCCGAGATCTTCGGCGGCCGGAATGACCTCGTCGAGGAACCGCTTGTAGTTGACCCGTATCTCGTCGGCACCAATGCCGTCGTAGAGCGCCAGTTGGTGCCTGAGGCCCGCGATGTCATAGCGGTCGAAGGCGCCCGGAAGCCCGGCCATGATGGCCTGCAGAAGGTTGCTGCGGTCGGCCTCTGTCGCGGCCTGAAACCAGGCTGCGCCGCGCGCGCGCACGTCGGCGCCATAGTCCGCCTCGGCCGCCTCGCGCCCGAGCATGTGGATTTCGAAGGCCGCCATCTTGTAGGCCTCGAAGCGCAGGCAGGTGCCGCCACGCGCGACCGGCGCGGCAAGGTCGGTGCGGGTCCAGTCGAGGACCGGCATGAAGTTGTAGCAGATCGCGGTGATCCCCTCGGCCGCGAGGTTTGCCATCGACTGGCGATAGTTGGCAAAGAGGTCGTCGAGACCCGCGTCGCCACGCTTTATGGCCTCGTGGATCGGCAGGCTCTCGACCACGACCCAGTCGAAGCCTGCCGTCTCGATCATCGCGCGACGCGCCGCAATCGCCTCGCGTGGCCAGACCTCGCCATACGGGATCTCGTGCAGGGCATGGACGATGCCGCTGGCCCCTGTCTGCGCGATCTCTTCCAGTTCGATCCGGTCAAGCCCGGGCCCATACCAGCGCCAGCCCTCGATCATCTGACGATCTCCTCCACGGTGGCGCGGGCGCCGATTTCGACAAGCCGGGCATAGGCCCTGGTGGCTGGTGCCGCAAGGGCGGCAGCCAGGGCCTCGGGAAAGACCTCGCGCACCGTAAGAAGTGCTACGACCAGGTCCGCGGGCGTGTCCGCCGCCTGCGACAGCGCCCTCAGCCGGTCCGCCAGCGGATCCTTCACTGTGATCGGCTGCCCCTTTTCATCGACCCCGCCGACATAGCGCATCCAGGCCGCAACCGCGACGATCAGACCCGGCGCCTCGCGCCCGGCGGCGAAATTCTCGGCGAGGGTGCCAAGGATTCGCTGCGGCAGCTTCTGGCTGCCGTCCATCGCGATCTGCCAGGTCCGGTGCCGGATCGCCGGGTTGGCATAGCGCGCGGCCAGAGCATCGGCGTAGGCAGCCAGTGACACGCCCGGTGGCGGCGTGAGGACGGGCGCGATCTCCTCGGCCCAGAGGTGGCGTACGAAGCGGGCAAAGACCGCATCGGCCATGGTGTCGGCGATGGTCTCGTGCCCGGCGAGATAGCCGAGGTAGGCAAGCGCGGAGTGGGTGCCGTTCAGCATCCTGAGCTTCATGTGCTCGTAAGGCGTTACATCGCGCACCAGTTCGGCCCCGGCGGCGCCCCAATCGGGTCGCTCACCACCGACGAAATCATCCTCGATCACCCATTGCCGGAAGGGTTCATGCACCACCGGCGCAGCGTCATGAAACTCGGTCAGGGCCTCGACCAGCGCCAGATCCTCGGGCTTGGTCGCAGGCACGATCCGGTCCACCATGGTCGCGGGAAACCGGCCCTCGGCCGCGATCCAGGCGGCCAGCCCAGGGTCGATCGCGCGGGCGAGCGCCAGCACGACGCCCCGCACCACGCGACCGTTCTCGGGCAGGTTGTCGCAGGTCAGCACCGTGAAGGGCGCGATCCCCGCGGCCCGGCGCGCCGCGAGTGCGCGCACCAGAAAGCCCGGCGCCGAGACCGGCAGAGCGGCGCCGATGTCATGGACGATATCGGGATGGGCAAGGTTTAGCGCCCCTGACGAAGGCTCATGGCAGTAGCCCTTTTCGGTGACGGTCAGCGTCACGATCTTCACGCGCGCATCGGCCATCGCCGCGATCACCGCCCCAGGGTCTTCGCGCGCGACAAGGACGCCTGTCACCGCCTCGATCCGCCGCGCCGTCTCGCCCTCGGGTCCCAGTTCAAGCGCGACATAGGCGCCGCCCTGCGGTGCCAGCGCGTCGCGCATGCCCGGCGATTGCAGCGAAACCCCGAGAATGCCCCAGTCACCGCCCGACCGCTCCATCGCCTCGGCGGTGTAGATCGCGCCGTGGGCGCGGAAAAAGGCGCCGAGTCCGAGATGGACGATCCCCACCGCGGGGGCCGAAAAGGCCCGTTGCAGCCGTTCAGCGCGCAAGCCAGCCTCCATCGACATTGAGCACCACACCGTGGATATAGCGCGCGGCGGGCGAGCAGAGGAAGGCCGCCGTGCCGCCGATGTCCTCGGGCAGGCCCCAGCGCCCCGCCGGGATCCGATCGAGGATCGCGCGGTCCCGCGCGGGGTCGGCGCGCAACGCTTCGGTATTGGCGGTGTCGATATAGCCGGGGGCGATGGCGTTGATGTTGATGCCGCGGGCCGCCCATTCGTTGGCCAGAAGCTTCGTCAACCCCGCGACGCCATGCTTCGACGCGGTGTAGGACGGCACCCGGATCCCGCCCTGAAAGCTCAGCAGAGAGGCGATGTTGACGATCGCGGCGGGCATGGTGCCGTCGGCCAGCGCCGCCCGCGCGAAGGCTTGGCAGGTGAAGAAGACCGCCTTGAGGTTCACATCCATCACCGAATCCCAGTCGGATTCCGTGAAATCGAGCGCATCCGCGCGGCGCACGATGCCCGCATTGTTGACGAGGATCGAATAGCCCTGTCCCGCGAAGATGCCGGAAGCCGCCAGCGGATCAGCAAGGTCGAGCAGAAGGTTTTCGGCCGCGCCGCCTGCGGCAGCGATCCGCGCCACGGTCTCGTCACTTGGCCGCCTGCCGGCGCAGGTCAC
>JBGSNN010000191.1:0-6353 GCA_041739655.1 Albidovulum sp.
GCAAAGCGCCGGAACCCGCGCATCTGCCCAAGCGGTTCGAACGCGATCCGCGGACCGATGATGGCAGGCGCCGCGCGGACGGCCGCGTAGGCGGTTGCCAGGACCGCTCCCCCTGCCAGGATGTGGCGTCGATTGATCGCCAAGGTTCCTTCCTGTCTCCACTCGGTCTCGCCTGCCGTGGTCACGGCCCGACCGCCGCACGGGCCGGCCCGGTTCGAGGATCGAACCGGCTGATGCCGACCGGATGCTCCATGCCGCGCAGCAAAGTGGCGTGCTTCGTTCCCGAAGCAGGCCGTCGCCAACGCCCAAATCCGAGCCGGACAGCCCCGCCGCCCCGCCAAACTGAACATTACTGTCGAACCTTCCCGCTCGGGAAGGTCAATGCGACAATGTTCACCACTTCGTCAGGCCAAAAACGGTTGACCCTCCAGCGCTGGAAGGCTGTCTCCACCTCGCCGAACTGAATGGATCACGTGGCACGAGTGAAAACCTTGCAAAGACAGAACACCGCCCGTTCGGGCGTCGCGGTCCTGTCGATTTGCGGTGCCTGCTCAGGCCGGCCGGGCCAGCGGAACCGGGTCCGCAATCGGCCACAGACGAATGAAGACATGAGGATGTTCCGAACATGAGCAAGTCAGGGTTGGCGATTGTCGCCTTTTTCGTGATCGGCGGCGGCCTCGCGGTCTGGGGCAAGATCAACGCGCCGGACACCGCGCCGCAACCGCAGGGCCATTCCATGACGCCGCCCGACACGAGCGCCATCGCCGAGGGCGCGCCGATTGCCGAGGTCGCCCTGCCGGCCGAACTGTCGCCCGACGCGCAGATCGGCAAGCGGGCGTTCGAGGCGAAATGCGCCACATGTCACGGTGCCAATGCCGCCGGGCAGAACGGAGTCGCGCCGCCTCTCGTCCACCAGATTTACGAACCCGGTCATCACTCTGACGCGGCCTTCGTCCTCGCCGCGAGGAACGGTGTGCCGTCGCACCACTGGGACTTCGGGAACATGGCGCCGGTCGACGGATTGACCGACGCCGATGTCAAATACATCGCGCGTTATGTGCGGGAATTGCAGCGGGAGAACGGTATCAGATGACGATCCGCGACGCGTGGTGGGTGAGCCGAATGGTTCAGTCGTGCCGGGACGTTCCGGGCTGTGCGGCCGGGTCGTCTGCGGCGGCGCTATGAAAGCGTTTGCGGCGATCCTGACGCCGGTCGCCCTGGCAGGGTAGCTGGCCCTCGGCTGGATGGTCCTGCGCGGCGCGCCGTCCGGCCCGGTGATCGCCGGCGATATCGTGGCCGGTGCTCGTCTTTACGGCGAAAATTGCGCCGCTTGCCACGGAGCGAGGCTGGAAGGCCAGCCCGACTGGCGCACGCTCAATCCCGATGGCAGCCTTCCCGCGCCGCCGCACGACGAAACCGGCCATACCTGGCACCACGGCGATGGCGTCCTCATCGACTATACCAAGCTCGGGGGCGAGGTCGCGCTTGCACGGCAGGGCGTCGAGTTCGCCAGCGGGATGCCGGCCTTCGGCGACCGGCTCGACGATCGCCAGATCCGTGATATCCTCGCCTATATCCAATCCACCTGGCCCGAACGGGAGTGTCAGGTTCAAGCCGCCCGCACCGAAGCCGAAGCTCTCGAAGGAAACGCGCGACGATGACCCGAAATGCCGCCCTCCTGCTCTTCGCCTCGATCCTCGCCGCGCCGTCCACCGCCGGGGCCGACGCACTCGACGAGGCGCGCGTCAGGCAGATCGTGTAGGAGACGATCCGCGAGAACCCCGAAATCATCCTGGAGGCCATCGCCATCCTGCAGGAACGCCAGGCCGCCGCCGGGGCCACGGTGGCGTCGGATTTCCTGGCGGCCGAAGGGGATCTGATCGAGCGCGACCCGAACGCGCCGGTCCTGGGCAATCCCGACGGCGACGTGACGGTTGTCGAATTCTTCGACTACAACTGCCCCTATTGCCGCGGGGCCGCGCCCGAGGTCGAGGCGCTGATCGCGGCGGATCCGAATGTCCGACTGGTCTTTCGGGAATGGCCGATTCTCGGCGAGGGTTCGGTCTTCGCGGCTCGGGCCTCGCTGGCCGCGCGCGCGCAAGGAAAGTATGCCGAGTTTCACGAGGCGATGATGCGGCTGAAGGGCCGCGCCGAGGAAGCGACGGTGCTGCGCGTCGCCGCCGAGATCGGGCTCGACATCGACCGGCTCAGGCAGGACATGGAGGTGCTCGAGATCGAGGAGCACATCGCCACTTCGATGCGGCTGACGCGCGGGCTGGGCTTTACGGGCACGCCGTCCTTCGTAATCGGCGATGCGCTGGTGCCGGGCCTGGTGAAGCGGGCACAGCTTGCCGACTACGTCGCCAAGAGCCGCGAGGTGAAGTGACCCGGATCGAGGCGCCGGCGCCTCGATCGAGCAGGCGTGCGGCTATGCCGTGGTGATCGCCTTCGCCTCGTATCCCGCCTCTCTGATGGCGAGAAGCAACATATCAGGGTCGGCCGCGCTTTCGACGGCTACGATCCGCGTCGTCAGGTCGCAATCGACGCTGGCGGCGGGATCGACAGCGCCGATGGCCTTGCCGATCGCCGCGGTGCAGTGCCCGCAGCTCATGTCGGGAACGTCGAATCTGGTCATGCTAGCCTCTTGTGAACCGTAGTTTCTCACACTCGAAGATCGGTGATTCCCGCGCGGGAAGGTCAAGGGGTGTTGCGCCGCGCGGGCCAGAATTTTCACCATTGACCTTACAGTAGACGGAAGGTTTATCTGGTCCAGTGCCACCGAATCGAACCGCTGGCGCCTTCGGGGGCGGTCGGAGAGGGGATCGGGCGCGCAGCATCCGCGCGCCGGACCGTATCCATGAACCGCAAGCGCGGAGCAGGGGCAGGTCGGAACGAGGAGAGGAACATGAACATCGGGGACGTGTCGAGACTGTCGGGCCTTCCGGCGAAGACCATCCGCTACTACGAGGATATCGGCCTCATCGAGCCGTTGCGCGGCGGCAACGGCTATCGGGCGTTTCGGCAAAGCGATCTGCACAAGCTCGCTTTCCTCGGGCGGGCGCGGTCCCTCGGCTTCACCATCGACGACTGCCGGACCCTCCTGAAGCTCTACGCGGACCGCGATCGCGCCAGCGCCGACGTGAAGCAGATCGCGCTCGACCATCTCGACCGGATCGACCGCAAGCTCGACGAACTTGCCGGGATGCGCGCCACGCTCGCGCACCTGGTCGAAGCCTGCGCGGGGGATCACCGGCCGGATTGTCCGATCCTCGCCGACCTGTCAGCGGAAGACGACTCCGCAGCAGACCTTCGGCAGAGTGCCGATGGACGCTTGACGTTGCGGCGGCGCGTGGGGGACGACTGAGCCATGCCGGCCGGCAGTTCAGCCGATTCCATGCAGTCCGTGAAATCCGCCCGTCACGATGACGGGGACGATCAGGACGGACATCACGGCGAGTATCAGGCCGCGCTCCCACCACCGCGTCTGACGCCGAACGAGCAGGATCGACAGCAGGAGCACGAGCGCCGCTTCGAGCGGGGCGACAATTGCGCCGTAACGCGATGGGTCCCAATAGCTGACCGGGCTGCGAAACAAATAGTCCGAGAGCGGCCAGAACTGCCGCCGCGCATCTTCGTTGTGAAGCAGGAAGTCGACGACGGCATGGGCAAGCCCCGCCCCGAACAGGGCGACGGCCGTGGGCTTGGCGAACCGGATCGCCAGTGCGAAGGAGGCGCCCCACAGGATGAAGCTGTGATCGACAGCAAAGATGCGCTGCCAGGCTTCGCTGAAGAACAACTGGCCGAAGACGGCCTGCTCCGGGATGCCGCGCACCCTGACCGCCCACTGCACCAGCGACAGCATTGCAAGGTCGGGGATGAGCCCCCCCGCAAGCGCCGCGAGCGACAGCACCGGCCGGTCGCGGCGCGCGAAAAGCGCCGCACCGATCAGCATATGGGTCGGTGTGTTCATCCTTGATTCTCCGCGCTTCCGGAATGCTCGCACAACGGCCCTCGGGATGCACGCTGGCCGGTTCCCGCCTCGGACCGCAGGGGGCTGGGCCGGTTTTCCCGTCGCCGGGCGACCGCGATCTGTCGCAGTTGACGTCCGGCCATGCCTGCGGTTGCGGTCTGCATGCGGTCCGTCCGCAATCGTCGGAAGTAGCTTGCCTGTGCACCAAGGATGGTTAAGGAGGGCGGCGCGCCCATTTCGGGCGGTGTTTTCGCAAGGATGCCCGTGCTTCCGCTTTCTGCTCTGGGAATGCTGGCGGCTTCGGCCTTCCTGTCCGCCACGCTGCTGCCGGGATCGTCCGAGGCGGTCCTTGTCGGGCTTCTCGCCAGTGGAATGGGGCAACCCGCTCAGCTTATCGCCGCGGCCTCGCTGGGCAACGTGGCCGGAGCGACCTTGAACTGGGTGCTGGGCCACTTCTTTTCGAGCTACCAGGACCGTTCCTGGTTCCCGGTCAGTGGTGATGCCGGTGAGCGGGCGCGCCGCTGGTTCGGCCGCTATGGAGTGTGGTCGCTCCTGTTCTCCTGGGTCCCGGTCATCGGAGATCCGCTAACCCTGATCGCAGGGATCCTGCGCGTAGATCTACCGCGATTCCTGATCTTGGTGTCCATCGGCAAGGTGGCGCGCTACGCGGGAATCGTGTTGGCGTGGCAGCTTCTGCAAACGGGTTGAGCGGCGCCAACACGCGCAACGCCCCCGCCCGCCAAGGGTGCCGCCAGAGATTGCCTGAGCCTGTCCGCGTCAGATTGACCCGTCGACGATCAGGGCTTTCGGACACAATCCGGGGAAATTCGCTCCGTTTCACCAGGTTATAACTTGAACACACGCCGGAATCTCCCACCCTGACCGCCGGATGGCTACGTTTGTTGTGAGGCAGGGATAGAAAGTGGCGTGGATTGAACGAAACCGCTTGAACCGCAGAGCGGTCTTGACGGGCGCAGCGATGGTGCTGACGGCGCGGTCTGTCATGGCGCATACGGATCCCCCGTTCGAAATGCCGGAGGACTTCCTTCCCGTCATAGTTCCAGTGAGGAACGAATTACAGCCCGGCGAGATCCATGTGCTTCCCGACCAGTTCCGGCTCTACCTCACCCTGCCGGACGCCAGGGCGATCCGTTACGCGGTCGGCGTCGGCCGGCCCGGCCTCTACCACCCTGGGGTCTTCGTCGTGGGCCGCAAGGCAAAGTGGCCGCGCTGGATACCCACGCCGGAGATGATCGAGCGCGATCCCGAGGCCTATGCGCAGTTCGCCGAGGGAATGCCGGGCGGCGTGGACAATCCGCTCGGTGCCCGCGCGCTCTACCTCTACGACCAGGCGGGGCGCGACACCTACCTGCGCATTCATGGAACGAACAAGCCCTGGACGATCGGGACGCGCGTCTCGAACGGATGCGCACGCCTGACCAATGAGCACGTCACGAACCTGTACGAGAGGGTTCCGGTCGGCACCCGGGTTTTCCTGTACGATCAGCAGATCGCATAGGCGCCACCCCCGCCCGCTTCGGCGGGTTCAATCCGCGGCCAGCCTGCAAGGCGCTCAGGCCGAAGCACCTTCGACGGGGGCGAAGCGGCGCAGCCTGAGCGCGTTGGTCAGAACAAAGACCGACGACAGCGCCATGGCACCGGCGGCCAGCACCGGCGAGAGCAGGATACCGAAGGCGGGCCACAGCGCGCCGGCCGCCACCGGGATCAGCGCGGTATTGTAGGCGAAGGCCCAGAACAGGTTCTGGCGGATGTTGCGCATCGTCGCCTTTGACAGGGCGATGGCGTCCGGCACGACCGTCAGACGGCCCGACATGAGCACCACGTCCGCCGCCTCGATGGCGATGTCGGTGCCGGTCCCGACCGCGAGTCCCACATCGGCCTCGGCCAGCGCCGGGGCGTCGTTGATCCCGTCGCCGACGAAGGCGAGCCGCCCGAGGCTCTTGAGCCGCTTCACCGCCGCCACCTTGCCGTCCGGCAGCACCTCGGCCACCACTTCGTCGATGCCGAGGCCACGGGCGATGGCGTGCGCGGTGCGGGCGTTGTCGCCGGTGATCATCGCGACCTTGAGGCCCAGCCGGTGTAGCGCGGCGATGGCCGCGGGCGTCGTCGGCTTGACCGGGTCGGCGACGGCGAGGATCGCGGCGAGCCGACCGTCGATCGCGGCATAGAGCGGCGTCTTGCCTTCGTCGGAGAGGCGCGCGGCCTGTTTGCCGAAGGCGGCAATGTCATGGCCGAGCCGCGCCATGTAGCGGTCGGCGCCGACGTTCACCCGCGCACCGCCCGCCCTGGCCGTCACGCCGAAGCCGGTGACGCTCTCGAATCCCGTCACCTCGGGGAGCGCCAGCCCCTCCTCCGCGGCCGC
>JBGSNN010000198.1:0-1561 GCA_041739655.1 Albidovulum sp.
TCTGTCGGTTGCCAGATCGGCGGCCAGCGCCTCGGCGATCTCGCGGGGTTTCATGTTGGCGGGTTTGGCGAGCACCATCGCGGCATTTGTCGCCATGTCGCCATGCGCGGCGTCGCGCGGCGGTTCGACCGCAACGGCGGCAAAGTCCAGCCCCGCAGGCAGTTGGCCTGCCGCAACCATTTCCTCGAGGCTGGTCACGACCAGCCCCCGGATTTCGGCAAAAAGGTTCATGTTCACTATCCCCGACATGCGTCCGGCAATGCCAGAGGCGGTCCCGGTCGTCAATGCCACGCGGCTCAGCCGGGGCCTTCGGGGCAGAAGTCCCCGGCCCGCCCGGCGTGCGGGGTCACGGTCCGATGAGCCTCTGATGCTCCTGGATCGCGAAGCGGTCGGTCATGCCGGCGACATAGTCGAGCACGACGCGGGCGAGGTCGGTCCGGTCGCGCGCCCGCGCCACGTCGGCGCGCCATTCGGCCGGCAGGAGCGCGGGATCGCCAAGAAAAAGCGGGAAGAGATCGTTGATCATCGCGGTCACGCGCCGACGCTCCGCGACGACGGTGGGCGCGCGGTACATGCGGGCGAAGAGGAACGACTTGATCGCCTTGAGGTTCTGGTAGAGCGGCTTGGAAAACCGGATGATCGGGCCGGTCATGTCGCGGATCTCCTGCGCGGATTGCGGATTGCTCGCCTGAAGCCGGTTCTGCGCCACGGCGATCACATCCTCGACCATCAGGCCGAAGACGCGGCGCAGCGCCTCATGCCGGCGCCGCGTAGGGTCAAGGCCGGGGTAGAGCCGGTCCACCTCGGCAAAACAGGGGCCGGTAACGGGCAGATCGGTCAGGTCGGTCTCGGTGAAAAGCCCCGCGCGCAGGCCGTCGTGGAGGTCATGGTGGTTGTAGGCGACGTCATCAGCCACCGCCGCGACCTGCGCCTCGGCACTCGCCTGCGTGTGAAGTTCGAGGTCGTAGGCGGCGTTGAACTCGGCCAGCGCATAGGGCAGGAGCGCCGGATCGCCGACAGAATGCGCGCCGCTGGCGTTCGGGCCGATGACCGGACCGTTGTGCTTGGCGATGCCCTCAAGCGTCTCCCAGGTCAGGTTCAGCCCGTCGAAATCGGCGTAGTGCCGTTCAAGCTTGGTCACGATTCGGATCGCCTGCGCGTTGTGGTCGAAGCCCCCATAGGGCGCCATCAGTTCCGAAAGCGCATCCTCGCCGGTATGGCCGAAGGGCGGATGGCCGAGGTCGTGGGCGAGTGCGACCGCCTCGGCGAGATCGGTGTTGAGCCCGAGGTGGCCGGCGATGGTGCGCGCGACCTGCGCCACCTCGATCGTGTGGGTCAGCCGGGTGCGGTAATAGTCGCCCTCATGCTCGACGAAGACTTGCGTCTTGTGCTTGAGTCGGCGGAAGGCCGAGGAATGGATGATCCGGTCGCGGTCGCGCTGGAACGGCGAGCGGAAGGTGGACATGGTTTCAGGAGAAAGCCGCCCCCGGCTCATCTCCGGCTGGCAGGCATAGGGTGCGAGCGTCATGGGCCGCCTGTTCTTGTCGCCTCTGTCGCGACC
>JBGSNN010000229.1:0-2529 GCA_041739655.1 Albidovulum sp.
AAGCTGCGCGTCGGCATCCGCACCGATGCGCCCGCCGGGCGTGCCGACCGCGCGGCACTCGGCCTGCCGAAACCTGCCCTTGGGGGACGATCCTGATGCGCAACCTGACACTCTTGCTCTCGGCGCTTTTGGTCATGGGGCTGGCGTTCTGGGCCTATCGCGAGAATTACCGGACCCAGGGCGAGATCACGGCGGTCAAGACGCTTCAGGCCGAAATCCGGGAGTTGAAGGAATCGCTGTCGGTGCTCAATGCCGAATGGGCCTATCTCAACCGCCCGGACCGGCTGCGCGAGCTTGCCGATCTGAACTTCGCGCGGCTCGGGCTTTTGCCGCTCAACCCCGAACAGTTTGGTGACGTCGCGACGATCACCTATCCCGATCTTGCCCTGCCGCCGATCACCAACCCGATCGAGACCGCAGCCGTCGAGGGGCAGGCACAATGACCCGGATTCCGCTGCGCCCGCTGGCCCGTATCCTGTCCGCCCGCGCCAAGGGCGAAAACCCCGACCGGATCGAGCGCGAGAACATCCGTGCCCGGCACGAGGACATGCGCGACCGGATGCGCCTGATGGCCGAGGGGCGGCTCTTGCTGCTGGGGCTGGCCTTCTTCGGCGCCTTTGCCGTCGTCGGCGCGCGCATGGGCCTGATGGCCGCAACCGAGCCGATGGAACCGGCCAGTGCCGGGACCGGTGCCGCCATCGTGGCGCAGCGCGCCGACATCGTGGACCGCGCCGGGCGGATTCTGGCGACCAACCTTGTCACCCATTCGCTCTATGCCCAGCCGCAGATGATGGTCGATCCGGACGGGGCGGCAAGGAAGCTTGCCGCGATCTTTCCGGATCTGGAGGTCGACCGGCTGAAGAAGGACTTCTCCGGCCCGCGCAAGTTCGTCTGGGTCAAGAAGAAGATCTCGCCAGAACAGATGCAGCAGGTGCACGAGATCGGCGATCCCGGACTTTTGTTCGGTCCGCGCGAGATGCGGCTTTACCCGAACGGAGCGATCGCCGCCCATGTCCTCGGCGGTGCAAGCTTTGGCCGCGAAGGCGTGCGGTCGGCCGAGGTTCTGGGCACGGCCGGCGTGGAAAAGACCTTTGACACCTGGCTGCGCGATCCTGCGAATGGCGGCGCGCCGCTGCAACTGTCGCTCGACCTTACCGTGCAATCGACGGTCGAGGATGTGCTGGCCGGCGGCATGAAGCTGATGAACGCCAAGGCCGCCGCGGCAATCCTGTTAGATGTCAACACCGGCGAAATCGTCGCCATGGCCTCGCTGCCGGATTTCGACCCGAACACCCGCCCTGCGCCGATTCTGAAGGGCGAGCCGGGCGACAGTCCGCTGTTCAATCGCGCGGTGCAGGGGGTGTACGAGCTTGGCTCCACCTTCAAGGTCTTTGCCATCGCGCAAGCGCTTGAGCTTGGCCTCGTCAATCCCGACACGATGATGAACACGAAAAGCCCGATGGTCTGGGGCAAGTACCGTATCCGCGATTTCCACAACTACGGCGCGCAGCTCTCGGTTACCGATGTGATCGTGAAATCCTCCAACATCGGCACCGCTCATGTCGCGCAACTGGTTGGCGGCGAACGTCAGCAGCAGTTCCTCAAGGCGCTCGGGTTCTTCGACCCGTCTCCGGTGGAATTGGCCGAAGCCTCGACCGGGCGGCCGCTTCTGCCGAAGCGCTGGTCCGAGATCTCGACCATGACCATCTCCTACGGCCACGGCCTGTCGGCGAGCCCGCTGAACCTGGCCGCCGCCTATGCCACGATCGCCAATGGCGGCACCCGGATCAGGCCGACGATCCTCAAGACCGCCACCCGCCAGCAGGGCGAACGGGTGCTGAGCGAGAGCACCGCGCATGAGATCGTCTCGATGCTGCGCCAGGTCGTGTCGCGCGGGACGGCGAGTTTTGGCGAGGTGCCAGGCTATTCGGTCGGCGGCAAGACCGGCACGGCGGACAAGCCGATGCCGAAGGGCGGCTATTACAAGGACAAGGTGATCGCGACCTTCGCCTCGGTCTTCCCGACAACTGCGCCGAAATATGTCCTCATCGTTTGCCTCGATGAACCCGTCGAAACATCGGGGACCGAGCCGCGCCGGACCGCCGGCTGGACCGCAGTGCCGGTCGGGGCCGAGATCATCCGCCGCGCGGCACCCCTGCTCGGGCTGCGGCCCGAGCTTGAACAGGTCTCCGAGGCTGAAGTAATACGCGTTCGCAATTGACGGGCGCCACAGCGCCAGGGGGGCGCAGCATGGCGGCAGAAACAAAGACACTCGCGGAGCTCGGGCTGACCGCTCAGGGCGGCCGGGATGCGCGGGTGACGGGTCTGTCGGTGGACAGCCGCCAGGTCAAGCCCGGTCACCTCTTTGCAGCCCTGCCGGGATCGACCATGCACGGCGGCGAGTTCATCACCTATGCCCTGCGGATGGGGGCGGCGGCGGTGCTCACCGACCGCGAGGGCGCCGAGATCGCGAAAGCGGACCTGGCCGCCTCGGATGCGGCGCTGATCGTCGCCGAGGACCCGCGCCAG
>JBGSNN010000253.1:0-21928 GCA_041739655.1 Albidovulum sp.
GCGGCCGCCCCGTCAGTGCGCCTCGGCCCAGTTCGCGCCCTGCCCCGCATCGACCACGAGCGGCACGTCGAGGTCCACCGCCGGATGGGCGGCACCCTCCATCACGTCGCGGGCGGCGGCGATCAACCTGTCCACCACAGCCTCCTCAACCTCGAAGATCAACTCGTCATGCACCTGCAACAGCATTCGCGCGGGCAGCCCGGCGATTGCCTTCGGCATGCGGATCATCGCCCGCCGGATGACGTCGGCCGCAGCACCCTGAATCGGCGCGTTGATCGCCGCCCGCCGTGCGAAGCCCGCGGCCGGCCCCTTGGCATTGATCTCGGGCGTGTGGATTCTGCGTCCGAACAGGGTCTGGACGAAGCCATGCTCTTTCGCAAAGGTGATGGTGGCGTCCATATAGCCCTTGATGCCCGGAAACCGCTCGAAATAGCGGTCGATGAAACCCTGCGCCTCGGCCCTCGGGATGCGCAGGTTCCGCGCCAGACCAAAGCCGGAAATGCCATAGATCACCCCGAAGTTGATCGCCTTCGCCCGGCGCCGGATCTCTGGCGTCATCTGGTCCAGCGGCACGTTGAACATCTCGGACGCGGTCAGCGCGTGGATGTCGATCCCGTCGCGAAAGGCCTGCTTCAGTTCCGGGATATCGGCGACATGGGCGAGGATGCGAAGCTCGATCTGCGAATAGTCGAGTGAAACCAGCCGCATTCCCGGCCCCGCGATGAAGGCCTCGCGGATGCGCCGCCCCTCTTCGGTCCGGACCGGAATGTTCTGCAGGTTCGGATCGGTCGAGGCCAGCCGCCCGGTGTTCGCCCCGGCGATGGAATAAGAGGTGTGGACCCGCCCTGTCTCGGCGTTCACATGGGTCTGAAGCGCATCCGTATAGGTCGATTTCAGCTTGGCGATCTGGCGCCAGTCGAGAACCCGCGCGGGCAGGTCATGGCCCTCGGCCGCCAGATCCTCCAGCACATCCGCGCCGGTCGCATAGGCGCCGGTCTTGCCCTTCTCGCCGCCCGGCAGCGACATCTTGTCAAAAAGGATTTCGCCCAGCTGCTTGGGCGAGCCAACGTTGAAGGGCTCCCCGGCCAGGTCCTGAACCTCTGCCTCCAATGCGGCCATCTTCTGCGCGAAGACGTTGGACATGCGGCTCAGCACCCGGCCATCGACGAGAATCCCCGCCATTTCCATCTCGGCCAGGACCGGCACCAGCGGCCGTTCGAGCGTTTCGTAGACCGTCGTCACCTGCGCCCGGTGCAGGTTCGGCTTGAAGGTCTGCCACAGGCGCAAGGTGACATCGGCGTCCTCGGCGGCGTATCGCACCGCATCGTCCACCGGCACCCGATCAAAGGTGACCTGCGACTTGCCGGTTCCCAGAAGCGATTTGATCGTGATCGGCGTATGATCGAGATAGCGTTCCGACAGCCCGTCCATGCCGTGATTGTGCAGGCCAGAATACATTGCATAGGACATCAGCATGGTGTCGTCGATGGGCGCGACATGAACCCCGTGCCGGGCAAATATCTTCCAGTCGTACTTCATGTTCTGGCCGATCTTGAGGATCGCGTCATCCTCCAGAACCGGAGTCAGCGCGGCCAGCACGTCGTCCAGCGCCATCTGCCCCGCGGCCAGATCGTTCGAGCCAAAAAGATCGCCGCCACCCTGCCGGTGGCCGATCGGAATATAGCAGGCCTCGCCCGGAACGACCGAGAGCGATATTCCGACGAGGTCCGCCTTCATCTCGTCAAGACTCGTCGTCTCGGTATCGACGGCGACATAGCCACGCTCGCGGATCAGCGTGATCCAGCGGTCAAGAGCCTCGCGGTCGCGCACGCATTCGTATCTGGCGTGGTCGAAGGGCACAGCGGCCGGCTCCGCGCGCGGCTCCTCCCCGGCGGGCGCCGCGGGCGCATCCGGGATCGCCGGCGCAGCGACCTTGAGGCTCTCGGCCACACGCTTGCTGAGCGTGCGAAATTCCATCCGGGAGAGGAAATCGAGTAGCGGTTCGGGCTCAGGCTGCCGCACCTCCAATTCGTCCAGTCCCCATTCGATGGGCGTATGATCGTCGAGCGTCACCAGACGCTTGGAAAGCCGGATCAGATCGGCATTCTCGACCAGGGCCTCGCGCCTCTTTGGCTGCTTGACCTCATCGGCCCGCGCCAGAAGGGTCTCCAGATCGCCAAATTCGTTGATGAGAAGGGCTGCCGTCTTGATGCCGATCCCCGGCGCACCGGGCACATTGTCGACGCTGTCCCCAGCCAGGGCCTGCACGTCCACCACCCGGTCGGGTTTCACGCCGAACTTCTCTTCGACCTCGGCGATGCCGATGCGCTTCAGCTTCATCGCGTCGAACATCTCGACGCCGTTGCCCACAAGCTGCATCAGATCCTTGTCGGAGGAGATGATCGTGACCTCTCCACCGGCTTCCCGCGCCTGACGGGCAAGGGTTGCGATGATGTCATCGGCCTCATACCCCTCAAGCTCCAGTGAGGCGACACCGAACGCGCGGGTCGCGTCGCGTGTCAGCGGGAATTGCGGGCGGAGGTCCTCGGGAAGCTCGGGCCGATTGGCCTTGTACTTGTCATACATCTCGTCGCGGAAGGTTTTCGACGAATAGTCGAAGACGCAGGCGATATGCGTCGGTCCGCCCTTGCTCTTGTTGGCGGCAAGCTGGCTCCAGAGCATGTTGCAAAAGCCCGCCACCGCGCCGATGGGCAGACCGTCCGATTTCCGCGTGAGCGGCGGCAGCGCGTGGTAGGCGCGGAAGATATAGGCCGAACCGTCGATCAGATGCAGATGGCAACCCTTGCCGAATGTCATGGCCGCTCTCCCCTGCCGCGCTACCGGGGACGAGTATTGTCACGTTCCGGCCGGGCCTGCCACCCTGCCTGTACCCGCCCGGCCAAAGCGCATAGACTGGGGGCAAGTCAGAGATGGAGCAGGACATGGACTACGGCAAATCGGGCAATCCAAAAGCGGGCAAGAAAGCCCCGCCCCATTCCGAGCACAACGCCAAGGGCAGCGCCAAGAACCCGTTCGGCAGGCAACCGCCGAAGGCCGAACTGCTCAAGCGCATGAAGGAAGCGGCGGCGAGGAAATCCTGACGCACCGGCAATATAGATGCCGGAAGGCGTGCGGCACACCGTTCTGCCAGCGCCTTCGCCCGCCGCCAGAGCGGATTGGCCATTCGCACCCTGCAAAATGGCGAGGGATCGTGGTATCGTGGCGCATCGTCGGCATGAGAGACTCAGGATGAGCAGCGCCACACAAACCGGCATCCACCCGGTTCGCGCAGGAGAAGACCTGACCGGCGCGCCCTTCGCCTTTCTCAACGGCGAATTCCATCTCAAGGTCTCGGCGAAGGACACCGCGGGCGGGATCTGCATCTTCGACACTATCCGGCACGCGCCCGGCGGTCCGCCGCTGCATATCCATCACGATCAGGACGAGTGGTTCTTCGTCACCGAGGGCACGTTCGAGGTGCGCGTCGGCGACGTGACGCATACCCTTTCCGCCGGGGACAGCATCCTGGGGCCGCAAAAGGTGCCGCATTGCTTCCGCAACACGTCGGCCACCGGGCGCATCCTGATTGCCTTCATCCCCGCCGGCTCGATGGAGGCCTTCTTTGCCGAAGGCGCGGCACAAAGCCCACTGACCCCGGCGGCGTTTGCGGACCTGTCCGCCCGCCACGGGATGACGGTGGCCGGCCCCCCGCTCGGCTGACGGGGGGGGTGCCAATGGGACGCTGTCTGCTCTGGGTCTTCGGCACCGCCTTCGTGGCTGCCGCGCTGACCTTTGTCGGCGGGATCACCCTGCCCGAGATTGTGCCGATCAGCCAGTTCGAAGGCGCCTACATGATGGCGGTCGCCTTCATCTACACGCCGACCGGCTTTGTCGCGGGGGCGGTACTGGGCTTCATGCTGTGGCGGAGCCGGACCCCGCGCCGCTGAGCGCTCAGTGATCGTCGTGGGCGTGCTCGCGGTCGATCACATACTTCTTGTCGCAATAGCCGCATTCGACAAAGCCGGTGTCAGTCGGGATCGACAGCCAGACGCGCGGGTGGCCAAGTGCACCCTCGCCACCGTCGCAGGCCACTTTCCAGGTGGTGACAACCTCGGTCTCGGGCGCGGGACGTATCATAAGCGGGGCTCCGTCAGAATCATGTGTCATGGCGCGGGTTGCGCCGCGCTGCGGCGATCATCATAGCGACCGGGGCAGGACCGGCAAGCCATGGGATCATCCGGGCTGTTGCAGCATCCGGCCAAGCACCCGGCCCCCGAGGATGTGCATGTGATAATGCGGGACTTCCTGAACCCCATTCACGCCGGAGTTGGCGATGGTGCGGTAACCCTCGCCGCCCGCATCCGGACCGACACCGGTGATCTCGCAGACCCGCGCGGCAGTGCGCATGAAATCCACCAGCTCCGCCTCCGAGGCCTCGGCGGCGAAATGATCGAACGTCACATATTTGCCCTTGGGGATCACCAGCACATGCACCGGCGCCTGCGGGCCGATGTCGTAAAAGGCGAGTGTGTGTTCGGTCTCCAGCACCGTCTTGTTCGGGATTTCACCGCGCAGGATGCGGGCGAAGACATTGGTGTCGTCGTAGGTATAGGCCATGTCCGTCCTCAGTCCGAAAAGAGATAGTCCATCGACGCGATCGCCCGCGCCCGTTCCACATCGATACCGAGAAATGCGGCGAGGGGCACTGCATTTTCCGTCGGCGCGGCACTTTCGCGGATGACATGAAAATGCGGCAGGTTCGCATCGTTGAGCACGTCGCTTTCGTGGCGAATGTCATAGCGGATCGTCGGCAGAAGCCGGCTCAGGGTCTCGTCGGAGGTGTGTTCCCCGGCGAGGCCGACGCGCTTGGCGTGCCCGATCAGGTAGTCGTCAGTGAAGTCGCACTGGATTTCCAGCATCCGGACCGTGGCGCGGTCGGCGGCGAAATCGCGCAGGATGTCCGCCCCCGCGGGATCAAGACAGATCATCAGGCGGTTGCTGCCGTGGGAGTCGAACAGCATCCGCAAAAGCGCGCGGCGATGCCGGTTGCGCTTGTCGAGCGAGGTCTGGATGCCGCCGAGGTCCGGCAAGGGCGTCGCCGCCTCGTCGAAAAGATAGTCTGTCGCCGGTATCTGCAGGTCGGCCGCCATTCGCTGTACGAGGCGCTTGGCGACATGCCATTTCTTGCAGATCACCACCAGAAGCTCCCGCTGCCGCCCGATGGTCGACTCCGTTTCCCAGAAGCGACGGGCAAAGCGCCGGCCGATCCGCCCGCGCCCTGTCAGGAAGCGGTGGAGATTGCGGCCTTCGTTCGAAATCTGGAACCGCGCGCCGGTGGTGGCATAAAGATCCCCGAGGCGATGTTTCAGCTCGCGCGCCTCGGCGCTGATCTTGCGGGCAAAGAGCGCATCCTGGCTGACCAGGAGATCATAGTGATCGTTGTAGAAACTGACCGGCATCCCATAGTCCGAGAACATGAGAAAGGTGAGCGTGCGGCTGCGAATCTCACGGTCGGGCACGACATGGCGGACAAGCGTCTGAAAGAAGGTCTCGTCCGGGATCCACGTCGTCCTGAAGAACCGCAGGATGTCGCGACGCCGCGCGATCAGGTCAAGAACCCGTTCGATCGTCTGGCGGCGCAGGCACCACCACTGGCTGCCGATCATGATCTGAAGATCGGGCGGGATCCTGCGCGTCAGCCCGACGCGCTTCTGGAGCTTGTAGGACCAGTAGAAAAGCTGCTTTCGTTCACGCTCGTTGAAGAAATGCCGATAGATCAGCCGGTCCTCCCGCATCCCGGTCTTGATCCAGTCCGATTGGAAGAAGTCGAAGCTTTCGATATAGTCTGCGTCCTCGGCATCAAGAAACTCGTGCGCGAATTCCGCGGTCTTGATCGCCATGCAATCACCCGAGAGCATGTAGAAATGGGTGGCGTTCGGAAACGCCTCGACCGCCGCCTCGACCGCTTGCAGCGTCGCCGCGACCAGGCTCCACTCACCCCAGCCGCATTTGACCCGGCGCTTCGCAAAGACGACGTTCGGGTTGTCCCTCAAGGTATCGCGGATCCTGGCAAAATCGGCCGGTTTTGCGCGCATGTCGAAGTGGATCGCCATGCAGTCGCCGACCGCCGTCAGCCGTTCGGCCTGCGCGATGATCCCGTCGGGATCCTTGTGACAGAGCAGAATGAAGGCGATTTTTGCCATTCGTCAGACCCGAACCCCGCTCTTCCGGCGATTGCCCGGCTAGATAGCTTTATCAGCCGTTGAAAAGACAGAGTTTCTTTGATCTTTTGACGCAGTTGTTGCCTATGAACGTCTACACTCTGTCGCACTGAGGTTTTCAGGGAAGAATTTGCATGGGGTTTCCCGGCACTTGGATGACGGAAAGTGAGAGCATGGTCTATCGCGTGGTGCCGAAATGCGCCTGCTCGACCATTGGCCAGATCATGTACTATTCGGATCACGGTCGGTTCTATGACGGCGACATCCACGATGCGACCGAGGGCCTGCACAAGTGGGCGCGGGAAGCGAGCCAGCCGCTGATCGAAGCGCGGGTAAAGGCGCACCAGACCTACAGCTTCACCTGCGTCCGCAACCCCTACACCCGCATCCTGTCGTCCTTTTTCGACAAGATTGCGGGCATCCAGCGCAACGGGCAGCGCTATCGTGGCAACCTTGTCCCGATGCTCGTCCAGAAATACGGGATCGAGGTCGGCAGCCCCGATGATGACTTTGCCTTCGACCAGATCAAGAGCTTCCGGCGCTTCCTGCTGTTCGCGCGCGATACGATCCGCTGGAAGAAACCGATGGAACCGGACATCCATTGGTCGGCCATGTCGGGTCATGTCGCGACCTTCATCGCGAACGGCGGCCGGTACGACCACATCTTCTTTACCGAGAAATTCGATGCCGGAATGAAGACCGTGCTCGACCACACCGAGACGCCGCACCAGGTGGATCTGGCGACGATCCCGCGCTTCAACGAAAGCGAGGGCCACGGTCCGAAGCGCGCTCATCCGGTCGAGGACTATTTCGACGATCTGTCGATGCACCTTGTCTGGGAAATCTACCACCGCGATTTCCAGCTCTTCCGCTACGACTTCGAACATCCGGAAAACAAGATGCCCCTTGGCGACATCGACCTCGATGAGGTTCACGCCAAGCTCGGTTAGCCTCCGCGCCAGATCAGATATCCCAGCGCCGCGCGTGTCATCCGGGCGCGGTTTCATATTGCTGAAGTGCGGCCTCAGGCAGCTTGGGGACGCCGAACTGATCCTCGACACCCTCGCAAAGGGTCGCGCCGCCATTCGACTGCGGTCCTCTGACGGCCTGCAGCGGTTGACCCGAAAAATTTGAGCGCTGAAGCACCCGAGAAAGGTATTGCCTGACGCGCGAGCGACCCGTCATACGGGTGCCAGAGCCCACGGCGCTGCGCCCACATCCGGAAAACCCATGACCAAGCCTGCCCCGCCGTCCCGTCTGTCACACTGGCTCTCGGACCATGTCGAGCTTGGCCTCGCCGTGCTGCTCTCTCTGTCGGCCGCAGCCCTCTGGCTTTTCGCCGCGCTCGCGGAGGAGGTTCTCGAGGGCGATACCCACGCTTTTGATACGGCCGTGCTGCTGGCGCTTCGCACATCCGGCAACGCCGCCGATCCGCTCGGCCCGCCGTGGATCGAGGAACTGGCGCGCGATGTGACGGCACTTGGCGGAGTCGGCGTGCTGACCTTCTTCACGATCGCGGTCGCCGGCTTTCTCTGGCTTCAGCGCAAGCAGGGCATGACCGTCTTCCTTATTGCGTCCATCGGCAGCGGTGTCGCGTTGAGCAGCCTCGCGAAAAGCCTCTTCGACAGGCCACGCCCTGACCTGGTGCCACACGGTTCCTATGTCTATACCGCCTCGTTTCCCTCGGGCCATTCGCTGATGGCGGCGGTCACCTATCTGACGGTTGCCATCCTGGTGGCACGCAGCTTCCTCCAGCGCCGGACCAAGATCTATGTCATGGCGCTTGCGGTCGTCATGACGCTGTCAGTCGGACTCAGCCGGATATACCTCGGCGTCCATTGGCCCACCGATGTCATCGCGGGCTGGGCGGCGGGTGGCGCGTGGGCGTTGGCCTGCGCTGCACTGGCGCGGTACCTGTCGCGTCGCGGCACAATCGAAGCAGAAGAAGGCGCGGCGATCAGATAAGTCCCGCAGCCCGGAACAGCGCCTTCACGTCGGTTTCGGGCCGTGCGCCGAAATGGCTGATGACCTCTGCCGCCGCAACGCAGCCCATCCGGCCGGCTGTGGCCAGAGTCTGGCCGGTCGCGAGCCCGTAGAGGAAGCCCGCCGCGAACTGGTCGCCCGCGCCCGTCGCATCCACCGGCACGACGCGATGAACCGGCACGTCAACTTGCTCTTCGCCGCGCAGGATCACCACGTCGGCCCCGGACCGGGTGCAGACCACCACGCCGCAGTCCTGGCGCGCCTGGGCAAGGGCTGCGTCGAGGTCGGTCTGGTAGAGCGATTCCCATTCGTGCTGGTTGCCGATGACGTAGTCCATCTCCTCTCGCACCAGCCTGCGAAAATCGGCGCGGTGCCGGTCGACGCAGAACGGGTCAGACAGCGCGATCCCGGCCTTGCCGCCCCCGGCGTGACAGGCCGCTGCCGCCTTGTGGAACGCAGCCTTGCCCTGGTCCTTGTCAAAGAGATAGCCCTCAAGGAACAGGTAGCTGCTGTTCCTGACGACATTTTCGTCGAGATCGTCCGGCCCGAAATCCGCCCCGGCGCCGAGGTAGGTGTTCATCGACCGCTCGCCATCGGGTGTCACGAAGATCATAGAACGGGAGGTTGGCAGTTTCTCTGCCGAAACCGGTGCATTGGGGAAATCCGTGCCTTCAAGCTCCAGCGATTTGGCGTAGAAACGGCCCAGCGCGTCGTCCTTCACGCGCCCGACGAAGGCGGTCCTGAGACCCATGTTGCCAAGGCCTGCCAGGGTGTTGCCGACCGAACCACCCGGCGCCTCCTTGCGGTCCTTCATGGCGCCGTACAGCATCTCGCCCCGCTCGCGATCGACAAGCTGCATGATCCCCTTCTCGATCCCCATCCAGTCGAGGAAGTGGTCGTCGCATTGGGTCAGCACGTCGACAATGGCATTCCCGATGCCCACGACCTGATATGTCTTCACTGGGTCTTCTCCTCGTAGGGACAGAGATCGCGGATGAGACAGGCACCGCATTTCGGCTTCCGCGCGACGCAGATATAGCGGCCGTGCAGGATCAGCCAATGATGCGCGTGTTGCTGATATTCCGCGGGCACATGATCCTCAAGTGCACGCTCGACTGTTGCCACATCCTTGCCGGGCGCGATGCCGGTGCGGTTCGCCACACGGAAGATATGGGTATCGACCGCCTGCGTCGGCTGGCGGAACCACATGTTCAGGACGACATTTGCGGTCTTGCGTCCGACGCCGGGCAACGATTGCAGGGCGGCGCGGGAGGATGGAACCTCACCGTCATACTGATCGACCAGAATGTGGCTCAACTTCATCACGTTCTTTGCCTTCTGGCGGAACAGGCCGATCGTCTTGATATAGTCGATCAGGCCATCTTCGCCGAGGGCAAGCATCTTCTCCGGCGTGTCGGCGATCTTGAAAAGCGCGCGCGTCGCCTTGTTCACCCCGGCATCCGTCGCCTGCGCCGAGAGCGCCACGGCAACAAGAAGGCTGTAGGCGTTCACATGCTCAAGCTCGCCCTTCGGCTCCGCCTCCGCTGCGTGAAAGCGCCGGAAGATCTCCTTGATCGTCTTGTAGTCAAGCTGTCGTGTCATGCTTCGGCGATAGCGTCAGCGCGGGCGGGCGGCAAGCCCTCTGGCGCAGCTCGCGGCCCTGCCATCCGTGTTAACCGCGTTTTCGGGCCTTGCGCTCATGCTGGGCGCACAGGCGATCATGTCGGGCGCGCGTTTTGGGGCAGTTTTTTCGGGATACCGGCACGGTTCAGGGCGGCGCCCTTGCGGCGGGGATCGCCGCCGTAACGCATATCGCCACGCGGCGCGGCTATGTCGCTGCGGGCGATCTTCTGGTCGGAGACGCGGTGCTGACCCGCGACGGAGGCTATCGGCCGCTACTGCGCGTCACGTCGCTCGGCGTGCTCGCCTGTGTCGCCCTTGGCGTCGGCAGGCTCTGCCTGCGCCCGGACCATGGCATCCTGCAACGCGCTGACCCACAAGGGGCAGAGGTGCTGGTTCCGGCCCGCAGCCTCACCGCTCCGGGGGCCCCCCGGCTGCTCCGCGCACCGGTTCTGGCGCTGCATTTCGCCCGCCATGAGATCGTGCTGGCTGCGGGATACTGGATCGAAAGTCAGCCGGGAACGGGGGCTGCCGCCCGGCCGCGCCTGAGCGACATGCTCGACGCCGCGCCAATGCGCAAAATCCGGGTCGCGGTTGCCGGGCGGGGCCCCTAATCTCCCTGCCGAAGGAGACCTGGGATGACCGACGACACCACCGAGCGCGGCTACCACTACGGCGTCATTGCCCGCGCCCTCGGGATCATTGATCAGGGCGGCAACACGATGTCGCTCGACGATCTTGCCGGCCAACTGCACATGAGTCCGGCGCATTTCCAGCGGGTCTTTACCCGCTGGGTCGGCGTCAGCCCGAAGCGCTATCAACAGTACCTGACGCTCGACCACGCCAAACGCCTTCTGGCGGAAAAGCACACGGTCCTAGATGCCGCCGACGCCGCCGGACTGTCGGGAAGCGGACGCCTTCACGACCTCTTCATCCGCTGGGAGGCGATGAGCCCCGGCGACTATGCCCGCGCGGGCGAGGGCCTCCGGGTCTTCTGGGGCTGGAGCGACAGCCCCTTCGGTCCCGCGCTGGTCATGGCGACGGAGCGCGGCATCTGCGGCATCGGCTTTGCGGCAGAGACCGGGGCAGAGGCGACGATGCGTGACCTTCTCTCGCGGTGGCCGAAGGCGGACTTCGTCGAAGATCAGATGATGCTGCGTCCCTGGGCGCTGTCTGCCTTCGGCGCGGGCGGCGACCCGACCCCGGTCCATGCCATTGGTGCCCCGTTCCAGATCAAGGTATGGGAGGCGCTGCTGGCGATCCCTTCGGGTCATGTCTCGACGTATTCCGACATTGCCGCCGCCGTCGGCAATCCGCGCGCGGTGCGTGCCGTGGGCTCTGCCGTCGGGCGCAACCCGGTCTCGTGGCTCATCCCCTGCCACCGCGCACTGCGCAAGACCGGCGCGCTCGGCGGATATCACTGGGGCCTCAAGGTCAAACGCGCGCTTCTGGCCTGGGAGGCGGCGCGGGACGACGCGGGCTGAGCGCGAATGGCGGGCATGGGCGGATATTCGCCGGACCCATTCGCCCGTCACGGCGTTATTGCTTAACAGCGGCTGAAATCCGAGGTATCGGCCAAAGAAAATCAAACGGAGCAGCAGCACATGCGCATCAAGTCCCTTTTCATCGCCGGTTCGGTCGCGGCGATCGCCCTTTCAGCCTGTACCCCGGTCGATCAATATTCGGCCAATCCGAACCAGCGCACCAAGGAAGGCGCCCTGACCGGGGCAGCCATCGGTGCGGGCCTTGGGATCCTCACCGGTCAGGGCGGGAAGGACAAGCTCGACCGTGCCGTGGTTGGCGGTGCCATTGGCGCGCTCGCGGGCGGCGTGATCGGCAACAACCTCGACCGTCAGGCATCCGAGCTTCAGGCGGAACTGAATGACAGCCGCATCCGGATCATCAACGAAGGCACCCAACTGCGCGTCGTGATGCCTGAGGGCATCCTGTTCGCAACGGACAGCGCCACCGTTCAAGGCTCGATCCAGAACGACCTCTACACCGTTGCGGACAACCTCAACCGTTACCCGAACACCCGCGTCGAGGTCGTCGGTCATACCGACAACACCGGCTCTGCCGCCTACAACCAGGATCTTTCCGAACGGCGCGCCGCAGCGGTTGCTGCTGTCCTGCGCGGGGCGGGCGTCTCCGGGGGGCGCATCGTCTCCTACGGTCGCGGTGAATCGGTTCCGGTCGCCTCCAACCTGACGCCCGCCGGCAAGGCGCAAAACCGGCGTGTCGAGATTCTGATCATTCCGAACGGCTGATCCTGCACAGGGAAAATTTGCGAGGCCGGGCCGCAAGGCCCGGCCTTTTCCATTGTGATCCCTCGCGCCCGGTCATATGTTTTGACCAATTCGGGATCGTACAATGCCATTTCAGGAAATCGCGCCAGAAAAGCTTGCCAGTGCCGTCGTCCGCCAGATCGAGCGGCTGATCCTGCAGGGCATCCTGCGGCCAGGTGAACGGCTGCCGTCAGAGCGGGAATTGTCCGAGCGGCTCGGCGTTTCGCGCCCGAGCTTGCGCGAGGCAGTAGCGGAATTGCAGGACGGTGGCCTTCTGACGACCAGAGCGGGGGCCGGCATCTTCGTGGCCGAGGTTCTGGGGTCGGCCTTCTCGCCCGCGCTGATCCGGCTCTTCGGCACCCACGATGAGGCGGTCTTCGACTATCTCGATTTTCGCAGCGATCTCGAAGCGCTTGCCGCCGAACGGGCCGCACAACTCGGCAGCGATACCGACCTCGCCGTTATCGCCGCCATCTTCGCCAAGATGGAAGCCGCGCATCAGAAGCGGAACCCCGAGAGCGAGGCCTCGCTCGATGCCGAATTTCACATGGCGATCATCGAGGCGAGCCACAACGTCATCATGCTTCACATGATGCGGGCGATGTTCGATCTCCTGCGGCAGGGTGTCTTCTACAACCGGCAGATCATGTTCCGGCAGAAGGACACCCGCGAAATCCTTCTCGACCAGCATCGCGCGATCAACGCGGCGCTTCGGGCCCGCGACCCGGTCGCCGCACGCAACGCCATCGAAACTCATATGAGCTTTGTCCGCACGGCATTGGCGGAGGACCGTCGCGCGAAAAGCAACGAATCCGTGGCTCGGCTTCGCCTCGCACAGGAGGTCGAGCGCGGCTGAAACCACCTGCGGTCAGGCGGTCGGGACGCCCGCCTTCTCCAGCCCGTCACGGAGATGGGCGCGGTCTGCCGCGTTGGCGTAGTGCAGGGTATCGAGGAACGCAGGCAGCGTGAAGTCCGGTGCAAGCGCGCATATCTGCGCGACATGGGCGGACGCCGCGGTTCGATCACCCAGCCAGGCATAAGCGGCGGCAAGAAAGGCGTGGTGACTGAAATCCGGGGCCGTGAGGTGCATGAACGCCCCGATCGCCTCGTGATACTGGCGCGCCGCGAAATGGGCCTTGCCGAGGTGGCTCCAGAAGCGTTCGGGATGGTGCGGGTTCAATCGCATCGCCTTGCGGATCCATTCGATCCCTTCTTCCGGTTCACCGATCCAGCTCAGCAATTCGCCCTGCTGCACCACAACCAGGTCATAGTTGGGATTGAGCGCCAGCGCGCGTTCCTGATGCAGGCGAGCCTTCGTCAGGTCATTTCGGATGATACTCAGCGCGGCGAAGATCCGGTGCACGTCGGCATCGTTTTCGTCCAGCGCCTGCGCGCGCTCCAGTTCGGCGCCGATTTCGTCCTGCAGCGCGTCGCGGTTGTCGCACCACGAATTGGCCCAGCACTGACCGAGGATGCAGGCACGCCAGGCCCGCGCATGGGCATAGCCGGGATCAAGTCCGATGGCCCGCTCGATCAGCGTCAGCGCTTCCTTGTTGTCCTGCGGCGTGCTGCGATGGTGCAGCACCTTTGCAGCCAGGGCGAGTTCGTAGGCTGCCATGTTGCCGGGGGTTTTCCGCTTCGCCCGCTCATGCTGTGCCGCCTCGACGCGACCCGGCAATGTTGCGGCGATCGCCGCCGTCACCTCATCCTGAATGTCGAAGATATCTTCCAGCCTGCGGTCGTATCTCTCGGCCCAGATGTGGCTGTCATTTGCGGTATCAATCAACTGGACCGAGATCCGAAGACGATCACCCGCGCGCCGTACGCTGCCTTCGACCACATATTGTGCGCCAAGTTTTTGCGCCACGTCGCGAACGTTCACCGACTGGCCCTTGTAGACAAAGGTGGAGTTGCGCGAGATCACGAAGAGCTCATGGTGGCGCGAAAGCTCGGTCAGGATGTCTTCGGTCAGCCCATCGACGAAGTGATCCTGTTCGGGATCGGCACTCATGTTGGCGAAGGGAAGGACCGCAACAGCGGGCTTGGCGGTCGCGCGCGGGCGCGCTGATGCCGGCTGGTGGGCCTCGGTCCCCGTCGGCCCATCAAGAACCACGCTGAACACCCGAACCGGCCGACTGATGTTCTTCAGGGTCTTCTCGCCCAGATCTTCGAACGCCACCTCCAGCCGCCCGCTGACCTGGTCGCGCACCGCGCCCGACACGCAAATGCCGCCGATCTCGGCAAGCTGTTCCAGCCGGGCGGCCACGTTGACGCCATCGCCGAAAATGTCGCCATCCTCAAAGACGATGTCGCCGAGATTGATCCCGATGCGGAAGCGGATGCGCCTTTCCTCCGCGACATCGACGTTGCGCCGCGCCATCCGCGCCTGAATCTCGATCGCGCATCGCACGGCACTGACAACGCTATGAAATTCGACCAGAAGCCCGTCGCCCATGGTCTTGATGATGGTGCCGTGGTTTTTTGCGATCGAAGGATCAATCAACTCGATCCGGTGGGTCCGCAGCCGCGCCAGCGTGCCAACCTCATCCAATTCCATCAGTCGGCTGTAGCCCGCCATATCGGCAGCCATGATCGCGGCCAGCCTGTGTTCCATCAGCCCTCTCTTCTGCGTCCGCCCGGAGAACGGGACGTTGTCCGGACGCCATGAACGGCACGGCGAAACACCTCAACAGCAAAACGCGCGCCTCGTCTGCGAGGCACCCAGAGCCTGCAACACCGCGCCACCCGGCCAGATCATAGCTGAATTTCGGCTTGCAGGACATAGCGCTGGCACTCTTCGGCCCCCGTGCATGGGCGTGGGCGCCGCCCTGTCGGTGCGCCGCCGCTCCGGCCCTTCGGACAGGGGATTTCCGGCAACGCCACGACAGGCCCGGCGGGCCGTCGCCCGCGACAATCTTGACAGGTCGCATCCGCCGCCAGACGCTTCGCGACATGGCATCAGGCCATGTGTGGGTAAAGGGGACTTGTGTCATGGAACAGATCATCGCGCAGATTGTTGGCGGTGCGCTTGGCGGCATCGGCGGCGGCAAGGCCGTGAAGGGCGCCGATATGGGCAATATCGGCAACCTCATCGCAGGCGCACTCGGCGGCCTCGGCGGCGGTCAGATTCTGGGTGGCCTGCTCGGCGGCGGGACCGACATTGCCGCGATGGCCGGAAACCTCGTCGGCGGCGGGATTTCCGGTCTCGTCGTGCAGGTCGTGGTCGGCCTGATCCTGAAGAAGGTTCGCGGCTGACCGTCGCCGCAGACCCCAGGGCCGCAATGCAAACTGAAAAACCCGGCCATGAGGGCCGGGTTTTTCCATCTCTGATGCGATCGCTCAGTGCAGCTTGGCTTCGACGACGCCAATCGCCTTGTCGATCAGGGCGCTTTTCTCAGCCGACGACATCTTGGCAGCGATCAACTCGCCCGCAACAGCAACCGCTATGGTTACAGCCCGGTCGCGGATTTCCTTCACCGCAGCGGCTTCGGCCGACGCGATCTGTTCGTCGGCCGCGGCCAGACGCCGGGCGATCGAGGCCTTAAGATCGGCCTTTGCCTGCTCGGCCGCGGCCATCGCTTCGCGCCTGGCGGTCTCGACGATCCGCTCGGCCTGCTCCTGCACTTCCTTTTGCTTGCGCTCGTAGGACGCGAGGATCGATCGCGCTTCATCGCGCAGCGCCTTGGCTTCATCAAGGTCGCTCTTGATGCCCGCAGCCCGCTTGTCGAGTTGCGACGCGATCAGGTCGGGAACCTTGAAGTAGAAGAGGACGCCGATGAACAGAAGGAACGCGATGGTGACCACGAATTCCGTGCTGCGAAGCGTGAAGAACGGCTCGCCTTCCGCCGCCAGGGCGGGGTTGGCAAGACAGAGTGCAGCGGTTCCGACAAGAAGACGGTTCATGGCTTCACCCCTTCAGCCGCGCGACGACGGCGGTTGCGACAGACTTGGCATCTGCGGTCACCCCGAGCGCCGCGACTATCTCTGCAGCGGTATTCTTCGCCACCTGCTCGACGCTCTTGGCGGCGCCATCGCGAATTTCCTCGATCCGGCGCGCGGACTCGGCGGCTTTCGCCGTGATCTCTGCATCGGCCTTCGCCGTTGCCTTGTCGAGGCCCTTCTGGATCTCGACCCGTGCCTCCGCCACGATCTTTTGCGCCTCTTCGCGCGCATCGACCAAGGCCTGATTATAGGCCTTCTCGGCCTCGACCGCCTTCGCCTTGAACTCTTCAGCCGCGGCGATGTCGTTGGTGATGGTGCCCTGACGGTCGGCCATGATGCCGCCAATGCGGGGCAGCGCGATCTTCGACAGGATCAGATAGATCAGGACAAGCGCCACCGCGAGCCAGAAGATCTGGTTCGGGAAGGTGGAAAAGTCGAGCTGCGGCATGCCGGCCGGCTGCGCCGCATGTCCGGCCGCGTCGCCGACAGCCTCGGTCGCCGCTGCGGCTACCTCTTGCGTAGTGTTTGCCATCTCGGCCCCTTTGATGCCCGGATTACAACCCGGATGGATGCGCCTGCACCCATCCGGCCGTAAGGATGGTCAGTCGAGGATCAGACGGCGAACATCAGCAGAAGGGCCACGAGGAACGAGAAGATCCCGAGGGCTTCCGCAAAGGCGATGCCGATGAAGAGGGTCGCGGTCTGGCCGGCCGCAGCCGACGGGTTGCGAAGCGCACCGGCGAGGAAGTTGCCGGCAACGTTGCCCACCCCCATGGCCGAGCCGCCCATGCCGATGCAGGCCAGGCCCGCACCGATGAATTTGCCGAGCGCTGCTGCAGCTGCGATTTCCATGTTGATCTCCTTGCGGTTGGAAGTGTTGGAACTGGTGTTGAAGGCGGGCCTGATCTCAGTGTCCCGGATGCAGCGCATCCTTGAGGTACACACAGGTCAGGATCGTGAAGACATAGGCCTGAATGAAGGCCACGAGGATTTCGAGCGCATACATCGCGACGATTGCGAGGATCGAAAGCGGCGTCACTGCGATGCCGATGCCTGACATGAGGATAAGCGGCGCGAAGGCGGCGAACACCTTGATGACCGCGTGACCGGCCATCATGTTGCCCGCAAGCCGGATGGAGTGGCTGACGGGGCGCACGAAATAGGAAATCAGCTCGATCAGCGCCAGCACCGGGCGCAGCGCGAGTGGTGCGGATTTCACCCAGAACAGCTCAAGAAAATGCGCGCCGTTCTTGACGAAGCCGAAGATGGTCACGGTCAGGAACACCGCCATCGCCAGGATGCCTGTGACGGCGATATGGCTCGTGCTGGTAAAGGCTCCGGGGATCAGCCCGAGGAAGTTCGAAAAGACGATGAAGCAGAACAGCGTGAAGACATAAGGAAAGAACTTCAGCCCTTCCTTGCCGGTCACATCCTCGACCATCTTGTAGACAAAGCCGTAGCCAAGCTCGGCCACCGACTGAATGCGGGAGGGGATGATCGCCCGGCCGCGAGTGCCGAGCACGAAGAGCGCGATGACGGCAAGGATCACGACACCCATCCAGAGCGTCGCGTTAGTCGGGGTGTACCAGTGGATCGGGCCATCGCCAAAGAGCGGCTGGATCTTGAACTGATCCATCGGGTGGAACGTGAGACCTTCGCTATGTTCTTCCGTCGCCACGGCTATTCCTTTCGTCACCGGCGGACGCAGCCGCCACATTTTTCGCCTGGATCTCCTGCGCGGTGCGGAGCATCGTCCTCACACCGGCCGCGAAGCCCAAGAGTATGAACAGCACCAGAAAGACTGGCATCGTCCCGAAGAGGGAATCCAGCCCGTATCCGACGCCGAAGCCGATGCCGAGACCCGCCACCAGCTCGATCACCATCCGCCAGCCCTGGCTTGCGGCCGAGTAATGATCCTCCACCGCGGGTTTCGGCTCGGACGCGCGCTTCACGGCGGCGATCTTCTTGTCCAGCCTTTCAAGCCGAACCGGATCAGGTCCTTCCTGCATCGCACCAACCCCCGTTTTCCCGGAGAGGAAAGCTGCGCGATAGCTAGAATCCCTTGGGCCGTGAGTCAATGCGGCTGACACGGGAGCCAAGACCATGAAATAACTCACTTTTCTTGAAGACTTACCGCATCCGTCGCCGCCCTGCCCGCCCGCGCCGTCGAAATCCGGTCATTTCGCATATTCAACCTTGCGGTTGACGATTGATCCGCCCCATCGCAGACAGGCCGCATGAGTCCGGCCCCGCCCCCCTCACTCGACGCGATTTTCGCCGCCCTCGCCGATCCCACACGGCGGGCGATCCTGACCATGCTGCTTGAGGATGACATGGCGGTGACCGACGTCGCCGAGCCGTTCGAGATGTCGCTTGCCGCGATCTCCAAGCACCTGTCCGTTCTGGCAGAAGCCCGCCTCATCAGCCAGGAAAAGCGCGGTCGCGTGAAATGGTGCAAGCTGGAGCCCGACGCGATGCGGGCGGCGACAATCTGGATACAGGGGTTCGGCCAGTTCGATCCGCTCGACCTCGACGCTTTCGAACGGTTCCTCGATCAGGAGTTCCGCGACGCCGAAAGGACGGGCGACTGAGGCCGCGGCCTCAGTCCGCTTCAGGCTTGACCCGGAACACGGCGAGGTAAAGGGCCGGCGCAAAGACCAGCGTGATCACCGTGCCTGCAATGATTCCCCCCATCATCGCATAGGCCATCGGCCCCCAGAAGATCTGCCGCGAGATCGGGATCAGCGCCAGGCTCGCCGCCGCCGCGGTCAGCAGAATTGGCCGGGCGCGGGCGTCGGTCGCCTCGAACACGGCCTGCCAGGCGCTACGGCCCGAGGCGCGCAGCGCTTCGATTCCGTCGATCAGGATGATCGAGTTGCGGATCAGGATACCGATAAGGGCAAGCACACCGAGGATCGCGACGAAGCCGAGGGGTGCGCCGGACGGCACCAGCGCCGCGACAACCCCGATGAGGCCCAGCGGGGCCACGCAGATCACCACGAACGCCAGCCGGAAACTCTGCACCTGGATCATGATGAGCGTGAGCATGATCAGCATCATCAACGGCACCACCGCCGCGATGGGCGCTTGACTGTCGGCCGAGCTTTCGACGGTGCCGCCCACCTCAACGCGATAGCCGGCCGGCAGGGTTGCATTGAAGGCGGCGATCCTGGCAGCAAGTGCCGTGACGATGGTCGCGGGCTGATCCTTCGTTGCAATCGCGGCCTTTACTGTGACCGTCGGCATCCGGTTGCGCTGATGGATCACGGGTTGCTCGGTCTCATAACGGAACGTGGCGACCGAGCGCAGCGGGATCGCCCGGCCGTCGCCTGCGGACAGTTGCAGGACCGGCAGCGCCTCCACAATCTCGCGCGAGCGGGCGTCGCCACGGGCGAGAATGTCGATCAGATAGGCGTCATCCCGCAACTGCGTCACTGGCAAGCCATCGTAGATCGCGTTCAGCGCCGCAGCGATGTCGCGCTGGGTGATGCCAAGCTGGCGCGCCTTGTCCTGAAGAATATCGACCCGCACGACGCGCGCCGGTTCGTTCCAGTCCATGACGATGTCGACGAGCCGGGGATCGGAGGCGACGACCGCCGTCAGGTCGCGGGCGCGGTCGCGCAGAAGCTCGATATCCGGGCCGGTCATGCGGTACTGCACCGGGCGTCCCACCGGCGGCCCGATCTCGAGCAGCTTGATGAAGATGTCGATGCCAGGAAACTGATTGGCCGAAAGATTCTTGAGACGGGCGCGAAGTGCGTCGCGATTTTCGACCGAGGCGGTCTGAATCACGATCTGGCCGATGTTCGGCGCCGGCGTCAGGACGTCATAAGCCAGAAGGAAACGCGGCGCGCTCTTCCCGACATAGGAGGACCAGAACAGCACATTCTCATCGTCGGTCAGAGCGGCCTCCATGCGGGCCATCTCTGCCGCGGTCTCGGCGATCGAGGCATTCTGCGGCAGGTTGAAATCAACGAGAAGCTCGGGCCGGTCGGAACTGGGGAAGAACTGCTGTTCGACAAGGCGCATCCCGAAGATCGACAGCGCAAAGGTCGCCACAGTGAGCCCGATGGTGACCCAGCGGTATCGCATCGCGGCGCGCAGGACGCGGTGAAAGGCGCGCCGGAACCGGCCCGGCTCGGCGCTGTGGTGTTTCATGTTTTGCGGCAGAAGCGTTACGCCAAGAAGCGGCGCGAAAAGCACGGCAACGATCCATGAGACAAGAAGCGAGACCGCGATCACGACGAAGAGCGAGAAGGTGAACTCCCCCGCCGCCGAAGAATTGAGGCCGATGGGAATGAAACCGGCGACCGTCACCAGCGTTCCCGACAGCATCGGGAAGGCGATCGAGGTCCAGGCGTAAGAGGCGGCCTTGGTCAGGCTTTCGCCCCTTTCCAGCCGCGCGATCATCGTCTCGATCGCGATCATCGCGTCATCGACCAACAGACCGAGCGCGATGATGAGCGCGCCGAGCGAGATCCGTTGCAGCGTGAAGCCGGTGTATTGCATCACGACGAAGGTGATGGCGAGGACGAGCGGGATGGTCAGTGTCACCACGAGCCCAGCCCTGAGGCCGAGCGATATGAAGCTGACGGCGAGAACGATCAACACAGCTTCGAGAAGCGCCTGAAGGAAGTGCCCGACCGCCTCATCGACCACATGGGGCTGGTTGGCGACCTGATGGATGTCGATGCCGATGGGAAGACCGGCCTCGGCCTTGACGATCACGTCGGACAGCGCCGCGCCGAATTCGACGATGTTGGCGCCCTGCCGCATCCCGACCGCAAGCCCGACCGCTTCCTGCCCGCGATAGCGGAAGAGTTCGGACGGTGGGTCCTGATAGCCGCGGCGGACCGTCGCGACATCGGTCAACCGGAAGAACCGGTCGCCGACGCGAAGGTTGATACCCTCAAGGCTCTCGGTGCCGGAAAACTCCCCGCCAATGCGGACAAGGACCCGCTCCGGCCCGGCCTCGATCACACCCGAGGGCACGATGGCGTTCTGCGCGGCCAGTGTCGCCTGCACCGCCTGCTGATTGAGACCCAGCGCACCGAGCCTTTCGGTCGAAAATTCCAGATAGATCACCTCGTCCCGGGTGCCGAAGATCTCGACCTTGCCGGCATCAGGCAGCGCCTGCACCGCGCGCTTGACGGTCTCGACGTGATCGCGCACCTCGCGCGGCGAGAAGCCGTCCGAGGTGAAGGCGTAGATACTGCCAAAGACATCGCCGAAGCTGTCGTTGAACTGGAACCCGGCGAACTCGGCCGGAAAATCCGGCCTGATATCGGCCATCATGTTACGAACCCTCTGCCAAATGCGCGGAAGGTCGCGCGCCTTCGTGGACGGCAGAAGTTCGACATAGACGATAGACTGGCCCGGCCGCGTGACAGACCGGGTAAAGTCCAGCTCATCGAGGTCTTCGAGCTTTTTCTCGATGCGGTCGGTGACCTGTGTCAGCGTCTCCTGAACATCGGCACCCGGCATCGAGGCGGAGACGATCATCGTCTTGATCGAGAAGTTCGGATCTTCTTCGCGACCGATGCCGAAATAGGCCATGGCGCCAGCAATCAGCGACACGATCATCAGGAACCAGACGAAGGACCGGTGGTTGAGGGCCCAGTCGGAGAGGTTGAATCTGTTCATTCCGGGACCCGTTGGCCGACGGGCTGGCCGTCGTGAAGAGAGTGGATGCCGCGGGTGACAATCTCATCACCCGCCGAAAGGCCTGATGTGACGATGGCGTAGCCCGCGATCTGCTCGCCAAGCTCGATGGCCGTGCGCCGGACGACATCCTGGCTGCGGTCGACGACCCAGACCGCAGGCCCGTCGTCGGCATCGAGGATCGCCGTCGCCGGCAGCACGATGGCCGCGCCCGCC
>JBGSNN010000254.1:0-2640 GCA_041739655.1 Albidovulum sp.
AAGGAACTGGTGCCGATCATCAATATCGACGGGCCGCGCTATCCAGTCCTTGGCGCGCTCTATCAGGCGCGCGGCGGCACCGCGCGGCACGATGCCGTGGCCTGGGGTTATGCGCGGGCCTGTTCGGCGATGGGCATGGACGTGATCCAGCAATGCGAAGTGACTGCTGTGCGCTCCGAAGGTGGCAAGGTCACCGGCATCGACACCACCAAGGGCGCCATCGGCTGCGACCGGCTCGGCATGGTCGTCGCCGGCCATGCGAGCGTCCTCGCCGACATGGCGGGCTTCCGCCTGCCGATCGAAAGCCTGGCGCTGCAGGCGCTGGTGAGCGAGCCGATCAAGCCCGCGATCGACGTCGTGGTGATGGCCAACACCGTGCATGGCTACATGAGCCAGTCCGACAAGGGCGAGCTTGTCATCGGCGGCGGCACCGACGGCTTCAACAACTACACCCAGCGCGGCTCCTTCCACCATATCGAGGAAACCGTCCGCGCCCTGATCGAGACCTTCCCGATCATCTCGCGCCTGAAGATGCTGCGGCAATGGGGCGGCATCGTCGACATGACCGGCGACCGCTCGCCGATCCTCTCGAAGACCCCGGTCGAGGGCATCTTCGTCAACTGCGGCTGGGGCACCGGCGGCTTCAAGGCGATCCCCGGCTCGGGCTGGGCGATGGCCGAGCTGATGGCGCGGGGGCATTCACCCCTTACCGAGGAATTCTCGATGTACCGCTTCCGCGAAGGCAAGTTCATCGACGAAAGCGTTGCGGCGGGGGTAGCGCATTGATGGCGCTTCTTCTGTTCGGAAATACCTTCGGGGGGTGCGGGGGGCAGACAGCCCCCCGCTGCGACGCCCGAAGGCCGGGCCCTGCGGTATCGGAAAGGCGACTGACATGCTGACCCTTGAATGCCCCTATTGCGGCGTGAAGGCCGACGAAACCGAGCTCACGCCCGGCGGCGAGGCGCATCTGAAGCGCTATGGCCCCGGCTCCTCGGATGAGGAGTTCGACGGCTACATGTTCGCCCGCAAGAACCCCAAGGGCGTGCATTTCGAACGCTGGCGCCATGCCTATGGCTGCGGCAAGTGGTTCCTCGCCGCGCGCTGCACCGCGACGCTCGAGGTCTTCGGTACCTATCCGGCGCAGTCGAAAGAACCGCCCGCCGACCTTCAGGCGAAGATCAAGGCAAAACGCCCGAACTGGGAGGGCTACAAGTGAGCACACGTCTGGCGCGGGGCGGCCGTCTGATCGACCGCAGCAAGCCCCTCAGCTTCACCTTCAATGGCCGCCGGATGCAGGGCTATCAGGGCGATACGCTGGCCTCGGCGCTGCTCGGACAGGACCAGATGCTGGTCGGGCGGTCGTTCAAGTACCACCGCCCGCGTGGCATCGTCGCCAGCGGAGCCGAGGAGCCGAACGCGCTCGTCGGTCTCGGCACCGGCGGGCGGTTCGAACCGAACCAGTGCACGACGACGACCGAGCTCTTCGATGGCGCGATGACGGTCAGCCAGAACCACTGGCCAAGCCTCGACTTCGATATCGGTGCGATCAACAGCAGCCTCTCGCGGGCCCTGCCGGCTGGCTTTTACTACAAGACCTTCATGTATCCGCGCGCCGCCTGGAAACATGTGTTTGAGCCGGTGATCCGCCGCTCCGCCGGTCTTGGCAAGGTGCCCGTGGCGCGTGACGAAGACCGTTACGAATACGCATATGGCTTTGCCGATCTGGTGATCGTTGGCGGTGGCATCGCCGGTCTGACGGCGGCCTTGTCGGCGGGCCGCAAGGGCAAGCGGGTCTGGCTGATCGAGCAAAGCGCGCATTGGGGCGGCCGGGCTCCGGTCGATGGCGTCGAGATCGACGGCAAGCCTGTTGCCGATTGGGTGAAGGTCGCGGTAGAAACCCTTGAAGGCATGGAGAATGTGACGCTGCGGCGTCGCACGATGGCGGCCGGGCTCTACGATCACGGCTATCTTCTCGCCACTGAGCGCGTCGCCGATCACACCCCCGGCGACGGGCGGCCACGGCATCGCCTCTGGCGGCTCCGCGCGGGCCATGTGATGACCGCGACGGGGGCCATCGAGCGGCCGCTCTGCTTCTCGGGCAACGACATTCCGGGCGTGATGCTGGCCAGTGCCGTGCGCGACTATGTCGTCAACTGGGCCGTCAGCCCCGGCGACCGCACGGTGATCGTGACCAACAACGATGATGCCTACCGCACCGCGCTGGCGCTTCTTGAGGCCGGGCTTGCCGTCCCCGCCGTCATCGACGCCCGGGCCGAGGTCAGTGGTGCGCTGCCTGCCGCCGTGCGCGCCCGCGGCGTCCGCATCCTTGCCGGTCACGGAATTGCCTCCGTCAAGGGCGGCAAGCGCGTCACCGGAGTCGCGACCTGCGTTCAGGCCGGCGAAGGGGCCGAGCTTGAGACCATCGCCTGCGATGCCGTCGCGATGTCGGGCGGCTGGTCGCCGGTCGTCCACCTCTGGTCGCATTGCGGTGGCAAGCTGACCTGGGACGCCGATCAGGGCATGTTCCGCCCCGATCCCGCACGCCCGGCGACCGGCGCCGACGGCAAGGCGATGGTGACGGCGATCGGTGCCGCGAACGGCATGCTCGACGCCGCCGATGCGGTGGCCGACGCGCATCTT
>JBGSNN010000255.1:0-3922 GCA_041739655.1 Albidovulum sp.
TCCGGCGCTGCGCCTCGCCCTTGCCGCCATCGGCGGCCCGCGGGAAGAGGCGACGGCGGTCGTCCTCTCGCTCGGTCTCGGGCTCTCGGTGCTCGCTGCGGTGGGCCAGATCGACTGGAATCTGCGCAGCGCCATCGCCCGAGACCTGCCCGATGTCGCGCCCTCCTATTTCTTCGTCGATATCCAGCCGGATCAGATCGACGGATTCCGCGCCCGCCTTGCCGCCGATGCGGGTGTCAGCAAGGCAGAAGACGCGCCGATGTTGCGCGGGGTCCTGACGCGCATCAACGGGGTGGACGCGGAGACGGTCGCCGGCAAGCATTGGGTACTGCAGGGCGACCGCGGCCTGACCTACTCCGCCGAACCGCCGCCGAACACCCGCGTCACCGCCGGGGCATGGTGGCCCAAGAACTATTCCGGCCCGCCACAGGTCAGCTTTGCGGCCGAAGAAGCCGAGGAGATGGGCCTGAAGCTTGGCGACCGGATCACCGTGAATGTCCTTGGTCGCGACGTGGAGGCCGAGCTCACCTCGTTCCGCGAGGTCGATTTTTCGACGGCGGGGATCGGCTTCGTCATGGTGATGAACCCCGGCGCGCTGAGCGGTGCGCCGCACAGCTTCATTGCCACGGTCTATGCCGATCGGGCCGCCGAGGCGACGATCCTGCGCGATCTCGCCTCGACCTTTCCCAACATCACCGCAATCCGCGTCCGCGACGTCATCGACCGCGTCGGCGAGGCGCTCGCGGCCATCGCCCGTGCGACCTCCATCGCGGCCGGAGTCACTCTTCTGACCGGGCTTGTCGTGCTGATCGGGGCCGCCGCCTCGGGCGAGCGCGCGCGCATCTACGAGGCCGCCGTGATGAAGACGCTTGGCGCCACGCGCGGCACGATGTTGCGAAGCTTCGCGCTGCGCTCTGCCCTCATGGGCGCGGCCGCCGGCGCCGTGGCGGTCATCTTCGGCGGACTTGCCGGATGGGCGGTGATGCACTTCGTGATGGAAAGCGATTTCCGGTTCGAACCGCTCTCGGCGTTGCTGATCGTGGTCGGCGGTGCGCTGGTCACGCTGCTCGCAGGCCTGGCCTTCGCGTTGCGCCCGCTCGCCGCACGGCCCGCACAGGTATTGCGCGCCCGCGACTGAGGCGGCATGATTTGGTCAATTGGCCCGGATTGAGCACCAAACAGCATATTTTCGCCCTCTGATTGCCGAAATTGTTTAGAGAATAGGGAGAATGGGCGCCGAGGTGGCTGCCGCGCGTTGGTGTCCCGAATCGATGTCAGGAGTTGAGACCATGTTGACCCGCCGTCAGTTCAGTCTGGGCCTTTCTGCGACCGGCCTCGTGACCGCTGCCGCCCCGGCATTCTCGATGATCGGCGAAGAGATCGTCCTGCCGCTTGCGCCGATCGCCGGTGTCGATATCGCCGCCGAGTTTTACCCAACGATCCTGCCGGTAAAGCGGGAGTTCGAGCCAGGCTCGATCATCGTGATCTCGTCCCAGCACTTCCTCTATTTCATCGCCCGCAAGGGTGTGGCGATCCGCTACGGCGTCGCGGTCGGCAAGGCCGAGCTTGTGTTCCGCGGCGAAGCCGTGGTCGGCAAGAAGGTCGAATGGCCAAGCTGGAAGCCGACGCCCGAGATGGTCGCGCGCAATCCCGCCGCCTACAAGAAATATGAAAACGGGATGCCCGGCGGACCGACGAACCCGCTCGGCGCCCGCGCGATCTATCTCTATCAGGACGGGCGCGACACGGCGATCCGCATCCACGGCACGACCGAGCCGAATTCCATCGGGCGCTCGGTGTCGAACGGCTGCCTGCGCATGGTCAACGAGCATGCCATCGACCTCTACAACCGGGTCGAGATGGGCGCGCCGGTCACCGTCTACTAAGCGGGCTTCCGGGCCGGTCCGCAAGCGGCTAAAGAGGCGCATGGCCCTTGCTCTGACCTCTCTCTCCGACCTCGCATCGCATGGCTTTGATGCGATCATCGATGTCCGTTCGCCGGCCGAATATGCCGAGGATCACCTGCCCGGTGCAATAAATCTGCCGGTCCTCGATGATGAGGAACGCGCCCGCGTCGGCACGATCTACAAGCAGCAATCGCCGTTTCTTGCCCGCAAGATTGGCGCCGCGCTGGTCGCGAAGAACGCGGCCCGGCACCTCGAAGGGCCGCTGCGCGAGATGCCCGGCGGCTGGCGGCCACTGATCTATTGCTGGCGTGGCGGGCAACGCTCGGGCTCCTTCGCGACGATCCTTGCGCAGGTCGGCTGGCGGGTCGATCTGGTGCAGGGTGGTTACAAGGCATGGCGCAAGCTGGTGGTCGAGGCGCTTGCGACGCCGCCGGCCTCGCCCTTGGTCGTCCTTGACGGCAACACCGGGTCGGCCAAGACGGAACTTCTGGCGCTGCTGTCGGAGCGCGGCATTCAGGCTGTCGATCTTGAGGGTCTCGCCAATCATCGCGGCTCGCTCTTCGGCCACATGCCGGGCGGCCAGCCCTCGCAAAAGGCGTTCGAGCGGCGGGTGGCCATGGCGCTTGCCGCGCTCGACCCGGCGCGGCCCGTGATGGTCGAGGCGGAAAGCTCGCGCATCGGCAATCTCGCGGTGCCGAAGGGCCTCTGGGCGGCGATGACAGCCGCGCCCCGCGTCCATATCCGCGCCGCGCTGGGGGCCCGCGCCGCCTATCTCGACCGCGCCTACAAAGATCTGTCGGATGACCCCGCGCGGCTGGCCGATGTCATCGACCGGCTGCGCCCGTCTCATGCCGCCACGGTGATCGAGACCTGGCAGAGGCTGGCGGCGTCAGGCCAGACCGAAGCCCTCGCCGCCGACCTCATGCGTCGGCACTACGATCCGCGCTATGAAGCGCACCGCGCCCGCTATGCGCGGCCCGAAGACCCCGAAGTCGCCGCAGACGACCTTTCTGCCGCGGTGCTGCCCGCGCTCGCCGACCGGATCGCCGCAACGCTCGTCGCGCTTCCCCGGGGCTAGCTAGTTCTCGACCGTCAGGAAGGGTTCCCCCTCGTCCACCGAGCCGATAATCGTCGCGGTTTCGCCACTGTCGCGCAGCCGCGCCACAATGTCGCGGGCGTGCGAGGCCGGCACCGCCGCGAGCAATCCCCCTGCCGTCTGCGGATCGAAGAGCAGCGCCGCGCGCGGGCTCTCGGTGAAGAACATCCGCGCCATGACCGCCTTGTTCGCAGGCAGCAGGGTGGAGCCATGCCCCGCCGCCGAAAGCTCCTCTGCCCCCGGCAGCAGCGGCACGAAGGTGAGGTCGATCCGCGCCGCTGTGCCAGAGGCCTCCATCATCTCCAGAAGATGCCCGGCAAGGCCAAAGCCGGTGACATCGGTCATCGCATGGGCATGGGGCGAGATGATGCGTGCGGCGGCACCCTGCGGCCGCGCCATCGAGGCGAGGCAGCGCGCAACCACGTTGCCGGGGGCGTCAAGCTGCATCTCGGCGGCGAGGATCACGCCGGTCCCGATCGGCTTGGTCAGGATCAGCCAGTCGCCCGGTGTCGCGCCTTTCAGCGTGATCGGCGTGGTTGCGGCAAGTCCGGTGACGGTGAAGCCCAGCGTCAGTTCGGCCCCCATCGTGGTGTGGCCGCCGACGATCTCAGCGCCCTCGGCGGCAAAGACCTCGGCCGCCGCCGCCATGACCTCGCGCAGCGTCTCGCGCTGCAGGGCCGGCGCCATGCGCGGCAGGATGATCTGTGACAGCGCGACCTGCGGCCGTGCGCCCATCGACCAGACATCGCCCATCGCGTGGATCGCCGCGATACGCGAGAGGAGCCATGGGTCCTCGGTGAAGGCGCGCAGATGGTCCGTGGTCAGCACCTGATGGGCCTTGCCGCAGGCGAGCACGGCGGCATCGTCGCCCGGTCCCATCAGGACGTCGGCCCGCCCGCCGTGCGGCAGCGCGGCCAAC
>JBGSNN010000288.1:0-15974 GCA_041739655.1 Albidovulum sp.
GCCTGACCGCCGCCCGAACCTCGTCACCCCGGTCCAGCCTGCGCAGCGTGCCCCGCACGGCATAGCCCGCGTTCAACAGATCGAGCGCGCAATGTTTGGCGATGAACCCAGATGCGCCGGTCAGCAGAATCGTCTCGGCCATCGCCTTGCCCATGTTTTTGATACTAACATGGATAGGGCGCGCCAACCGAAAGTCCAGCCCGCCGCGCTGCGCTTAGTCCAGCAACCGCCGCGCGATGACCTGCGCCTGAATCTCGGCAGCCCCTTCAAAGATGTTCAAAATCCGCGCATCGCACAGGATGCGGCTGATCTGATATTCCAGCGCAAAGCCGTTGCCGCCATGGATCTGCAGCGCGTTGTCCGCTGCCGACCACGCCACCCGCGCGCCCAGCAGCTTTGCCATCCCTGCCTCAAGATCACAGCGTTTGTCGTGATCCTTCTGCCACGCGCTGAAATAGGTCAGCTGACGCGCCACCATGATCTCGACCGCCATAATGGCAAGTTTGCCAGCCACGCGCGGGAACGCGATCAGCGATTTGCCGAACTGCTTGCGGTCGATGGCATATTGCATCCCCACCTCTAGCGCGTTCTGCGCCACGCCCACCGCGCGGGCGGCGGTCTGGATGCGGGCAGATTCGAAGGTCTGCATCAGCTGCTTGAACCCCTGACCGGTCACGCCGCCCAGCAGGTTTTCGCCCTTTACCGTAAATCCGTCGAACGCGAGCTCATATTCCTTCATCCCGCGATACCCGAGAACCTCGATCTCGCCCCCGGTCATCCCGGGCGTCGGGAATGGTTCGGCATCGGTTCCCGGCACCTTTTCGGCAAGAAACATCGACAGTCCGCGATAATCCGTGGTGGCTGGATCGGTTCGTGCCAGCAATGTCATCACATGCGTCCGCGCCGCATGGGTGATCCAGGTTTTGTTGCCGGTGATTTCCCAATCGTCCCCAACCTGCGAAGCGCGGGTGCGCAGGCTGCCCAGATCGGACCCGGTGTTCGGTTCGGTAAACACCGCAGTGGGCAGCGTCTCACCTCTTGCCAGCCGGGGCAGCCATTTCGCCTTTTGATCAGCGGTACCGCCACACAGGATCAACTCTGCCGCAATCTCGGTTCGCGTCGCAAGTGAGCCCACCCCGATGTAGCCGCGCGACAGTTCTTCCGACACCACCACCACCATCGAGGCTTTCGACATGCCAAGGCCGCCGAACTCCTCTGGGATCGTCAGCCCGAAGACGCCCATGTCGGCTAGGGCCTGAATGATCTCCATCGGGATCAATTCGTCTCGCAAGTGCCAGCCATGGGCGTGCGGGACGACCTGTTCGTCGGCAAAGCGGCGGAATTGGTCGCGGATCATTTCCAGCTCGTCGTCCAGACCCGTCGCCCCAAAGGTCGCGCGGCCGTGGTTGTCTTGCATCAACATTACCAGACGGTCACGCACCGCTGCCGTGTTTCCGTCCGCCATCAGCTTCCGCGCGGCGGCTCCCGGGGCCCATGTCACGCCCAGATCGGCAAGCCGCGCCACTTCGCCCTGGCTCATCGGGATGCCACCGGCGATCTGCGCCAGATATTCGCCGTAGGCAATCTGCAAGAGCAGCGCCTCCATCTCGCCAAACCGGCCGTCATTGCGCAGCCGGTCGGCCCAAGCCTGCATCTGCCGCAGCGATTCGGTATAGGTCGCAAGCCACGCGAGCGCATGGGCGCGGAACTGATATGCCTCAAGTGCGGCCGCCTGAACCTTGCCGCCTACCGTAACTTCGGCCCGCAATCCTTCGCGGGCAGCGACAAACAAGGCTTCGACCTCGGGCAGTGCCTCGGCGGTCAGACCGGGAAGGTCGGTCAGCACGAAGGTTTCGGCCAACATTTGTCCATCATGTGCCATCGCAGGCCCCCTTTTTGCATCCTGAACCGCATACCGCCTTCGCAGTTGCAGCGCAATATCCTTTCGCAATGGCGCGTCGAGGCGACCTAAAATGTCGCAACCGATTTTCAGGTGCAGCCTGTGTGCAACCCCGCTACATCTGGCGCTATGCAGTTCCCCCCAGATGAGATGACCCTTGTCGCCCTGTTCGCCGCACTTGCCATCACCGGCTTTGCGGGATTCGTGAAAGGGGCGGTCGGGTTCGCGATGCCGCTGATTATGATCTCTGCGTTTTCGTCCTTTCTGACCCCGCAGCAGGCGCTGGCCGGGTTGATCCTGCCCACGGTCGTCACCAACGTCAGTCAGGCCTTTCGCCAAGGCGTGCCCGCCGCAGTGGCGAGCGCGCGGACCTATCATCGCTTTCTGATCGCCACCTTGATCATGCTTGTCGTCTCGGCCCAATTCGCCACCGTGATCCCGCGACTGGCGTTCCTGTTGCTTCTTGGTGTGCCGATCACCGCCTTTGCCGTGCTGCAACTGATGGGGCGCAATCTTGCGCTGCGGCTGGAACATCGGACGCGGGCGGAATGGGCGTTGGGGATCGTGGGGGGGCTTTATGGCGGGGTGGCAGGCGTCTGGGGGCCACCGTTATTGGTCTATCTGCTATCGGTCGGGGTCGGCAAAGAAGAAACCATCCGCGCCCAAGGTGTGATTTTCCTGATCGGAGCGGTGGTTCTTCTGGGCGCGCATCTGCAAACCGGCCTGCTGTCCGGGCCGATGCTGATCTTTTCGGCATTGCTGGTGATACCTGCCATGATCGGACAGAAACTCGGCATCCGCCTGCAGGACCGGCTTGACCAATCCCGCTTCCGCCGCTGGACCCAAGCGTTGCTGGCAATCAGCGGCCTCAATCTTGTGCGACAGGCGCTGATGGGCTAGCGACCCGGGCAAACCGGGTCGCCTGATAGACACCGTTGGACTGGGGGCGCGTGCCCCGGTCCGACGTCTTAGCCGATCGCCGCAGCGCGCACATCTTCGTCGATGAACGGTAGATACTGTCCGAAATTGTCGGCAAACATCCTGACGAGTTTTGCGGCCTGCGCATCATAGGCAGCGGGATCGGCCCAGGTCCCGCGCGGATTCAGCAGACCGGCGTCCACGAACGGAACGGCCACTGGAACCTCGAACCCAAAGTTCGGATCTCGGCGGAATACTCCCCCGGCCAGCGAGCCATCCAGCGCCGCCTTCAGAAGCGCCCGCGTGGCCTTGATCGGCATCCGCCGTCCCGTGCCATAGGCCCCGCCGGTCCAGCCGGTGTTCACCAGCCAGCAGGCCGCACCGTGCTTGGCGATCTTGGCCTGCAGCAGCTTGCCGTAGACCTCGGGCCGGCGCGGCATGAAGGGCGCGCCGAAACAGGTCGAGAAGGTCGGCTGCGGTTCGGTCACGCCCTGTTCGGTGCCGGCCACCTTCGAGGTGAAGCCCGACAGGAAGTGATACATCGCCTGCGCCGGCGTCAGTCGCGCGATCGGCGGCAGCACGCCGTAGGCGTCGCAGGTCAGCATGACAACGTTGCGCGGCTGCCCGCCGAGCGAGGTCGCCGAGGCGTTGGAGATGAAGTCCAGCGGATAGGCGCAGCGCATGTTCTCGGTCAGCGAACTGTCCGCGAAGTCCAGCACCAGAGTCTCGGGGTCGAAGACCATGTTCTCGACCACGGTGCCGAACTTCGACGTGGTCGCATAGATTTCGGGCTCGGCCTCGGCGCTCAGGTTGATGGTCTTGGCATAGCAGCCGCCTTCGAAGTTGAAGGTGCCCTTGTCCGACCAGCCGTGCTCGTCATCGCCGATCAGCGTCCGCGACGGGTCGGCCGAGAGCGTGGTCTTGCCGGTGCCGGAGAGGCCGAAGAACACCGCCGCGTCGTCCGGGTTGCCGATCGCATGGTTGGCCGAGCAGTGCATCGCCATCACGCCCTTGCCTGGCAGGATGTAGTTCAGAAGCGTGAAGACGGCCTTCTTGATTTCGCCGGCATAGGCGGTCTGGCCGATCAGGATGATCTTCTTGTCGAAGTTGAGCGCGATCACGGTTTCCGACCGGCAGCCGTGGCGCGCCGGGTCGGCCTTGAACGAGGGGCAGTTGATGATGGTGAACTCGGGGATGAAGTCCGCAAGCTCGGATCGCGACGGGCGGCGCAGCATGTGGCGGATGAAGAGGCTGTGCCACGCAAGTTCGGTGACGACGCGCACATCAAGACGGTGCTCCGGGTCGGCGCCGCCGAAGAGGTCCTGCACGAAGACGTCGCGGCCCTTCATATGCGCCAGCATGTCGGCGTAGAGGCGGTCGAAGGCCGCGGGCTCCATCGGGTTGTTGTTTTCCCACCAGATCGTGTCTTCGACCGAGGCAGTGCGGACCACGAACTTGTCCTTGGGCGAACGACCGGTATGGGCGCCGGTCGAGACCAGAAACGCCCCGCCGAGGCCAAGCGTGCCTTCGTCGCGCTTCAGCGCGGCTTCGATCAGCGCCGGTTCGAGATGGTTGTAATAGACGCAGCCAAGCCCCGTGATCCCCTGATGTTTCAGTGTCTGCGAGGGATTCACCCGTCCATTGATCATATCATCGCTCCCGATGCTAACCCGCTGCGTGTTTGGGCTCTCGTGAATTTTGCCCGCGGTTGCGGACTCCGATCCCCTTCCGAGGGGATGCGGCCCCTATATCATGCGCCTAGAAGATTGGAATAGAACGGATTTTTTTGTTAGCGCCATCATCGGGCGGTTAGCGCAATCAGGGCGGCCTCAGAGTCGAAAACCGGCAACGATAGGCCGAGGCACGGCAGATTTGTTGAAACTTGGGGCTTTTCCGCCGCACTGATTCGCCGGATCGCGGTGAATCACACTTATCAGTTGCGTCGCAAGGGCGTAGAAGGAACAATGTCCCAAAAAAGCAAGCAATGAGAGCAGAATAGGGAAAACCAAATGGCGAAGATCGCGCTTGTCGACGACGACAGGAATATTCTGACGTCGGTCTCCATGACGCTTGAGGCCGAAGGATACGAAGTCGAGACCTACAATGACGGTCAGGCCGCCATGGAGGCGTTCAACAAACGTCTGCCGGATATGGCTGTTCTTGACATCAAGATGCCGCGCATGGACGGGATGGAGCTTTTGCAGAAGCTGCGTCAGAAGACCTCGATGCCAGTCATCTTCCTGACCTCCAAGGACGATGAGATCGACGAGGTTCTGGGCCTGCGCATGGGCGCGGACGACTATGTGAAAAAGCCGTTTTCTCAACGGCTTCTGGTCGAACGCATCCGCGCGCTCCTGCGCCGGCAGGAGGCCATCGCAACCGGTGAGGTGGCCACCACCGAAGAGACCAAGATCATGACGCGCGGGTCGCTGACGATGGACCCCCTGCGCCATTCGGTGACATGGAAGGGCCGCGACGTGGCGCTGACGGTCACGGAATTCCTGCTGCTGCAGGCGCTGGCGCAGCGCCCCGGCTTCGTGAAAAGCCGCGATCAGTTGATGGACGTGGCCTATGACGACCAGGTCTATGTCGATGACCGCACCATCGACAGCCACATTAAGCGGCTCAGAAAGAAGATGCGCACCGTCGATGACGATTTCTCGGCGATCGAAACCCTTTATGGTATCGGCTATCGTTACAACGAAGAATGACCTTGGCCTCTGGGATAGACTTGCGGGGAAAAACGCGAAACCGGCGTGCTGACGTCGTCCTCGGTGAAGACTGGACGGCGGCCGATGGCATTGTCGATTCGGAACTGAAGGCCGGGCGCGAGCGGCGCGGTTTCATCTCGCTCAACCGCTCGCCTTTGGCGCGCAAGATCATCACCTTCAATCTGCTGGCGATGATCGTCCTCGTGGCAGGGGTGCTCTATCTCAACCCGTTCCGCGACAGTCTTGTGCTGCAGCGTGAAAGCGGCCTTGTCGCCGAGGCGCAGCTTGTCGCCGATGTGTTCGAGGCGCAGCTTCCGACCGATGGCCCGGTCAATCTGGCCACCGGCGACGGCATCGACCCGGTCACGACCGCAGCCGGGATCGAACTGCCCGAGGGGGCAGAGCTGTTCATCTTCGATCCGACCGAAAGCATCGTCGTCTCGACCATCGGCATGGACCGTCCGGCACCCGAAACCGTGGCCGGGCTTCAGCGCGATCACCGGTCGACCCTGATTACCGATATTCTTGCCAAGCTCTGGGAAGGCATCGCGAGCCTTCTGGCCCCGCACAACTCGGCGGACCCGGCGCACGCGACCGAGGACATGGCGCGCGATCTCGTCGCCGGCGCCCTGAAGGGTGAAACCCAGGTCAGAACCGGCCGGGATGCGACCGGCGAGGCGATCTTTACCGTCGCCACGCCGATCCGTCAGGGCGACCGTGTCATCGGCGTCGTCGCCATCACCTCGGTTGCGGGCGAGATCGACCAGCTTGTCCGGGTAGAGCGTGAGCAGGTCCTGCAGATGTTCGTGATCGCGATCATCGTTTCCATCGGCCTCAGCCTCGTCCTCGCCTCGACCATCGCCAACCCGCTGTCGGACCTTGCTGCGGCGGCCGAGCTTGGGCGTGACAAGAACGCCCGCAAGATGTCGCCAAGTCGGGTCCGCATTCCCGACCTGACCGCCCGCCCCGATGAAATCGGGCGGCTGTCCGGCGCAATGCGCGGCATGGTCTCGGCGCTTTATGAGCGGATCGAATCGAACGAACAGTTCGCCGCCGATGTGGCGCATGAGATCAAGAACCCGCTGGCGTCGCTGCGGTCGGCCGTCGGATCACTGCGCATGGTCAAGAAGGAGGAGCAGCGCGAGACGCTGCTCGGGGTCATCGACCACGATGTGCGCCGTCTCGACCGGCTTGTGAGCGACATCTCGAACGCCTCGCGGCTCGACAGCGAGTTGGTCAAGGAAGAAGAAGAAAGTTTCGACCTCGTCAAGATGCTCGGCAATCTGACCGACTATCTGGGCCAGGATGCCAAATCCAAGGGGGTGGACTTCATCTCGGACCTGCCGCCCGAACCGATCGTGATCCAGGGTCTCGAAGGCCGTCTGGCGCAGGTCTTCGTCAACCTCATCACCAATGCCATTTCCTTCTGCCATGCTGGCGACGCGGTACGGGTCTGGGCGCGCAAGCGCGAGAACCGCGTGCTGATCGTGGTTGAGGATACCGGCCCCGGCATTCCCGATCAGGCGCTTCAGAAGATATTCAAGCGCTTCTACTCCGAGCGCCCCGAAGTCCAGTTCGGGGAGCATTCCGGCCTTGGCCTCGCCATCTCCAAGCAGATCGTCGAGGCGCATGGCGGAGTGATCTGGGCCGAAAACATCCGCCCGGCGGATGCCGACATGATGTCGAAACCGCTCGGGGCGCGCTTCGTCGTTGGCCTGCCGGTGTGAGCGAGGAGGCGCCTGCCCGTATTCTGCACGCGGGCTGCGTGTCACTGGACGGGCGCGGCATCCTCATCTTCGGCGGCGCGGGCACCGGCAAATCCGCGCTCGCACTCCAGCTCATGGCCTACGGCTGCCAGCTTGTCAGCGATGACCGCACCGCCGTCGCGGTCCGCGGCGGCGTGGTCGTCGCCGCCGCCCCCCTTGCGATCCGCGGGTTGATCGAGGCGCGTGGCGTCGGCATCCTCAAGGCAAACGCTCTGGCCGCCACCCGCGTCATCCTCGTCGTCGATCTCGGCGAGGTCGAGGGCGAGCGGTTGCCGCCGATGCGCACCTACACGCTCATGGGCGTGGAGCTGCCCCTTCTTCACAGCGTCGAGAGCCCCCATTTTCCCGCCGCAATCCTGCAGTATGTGAAAGCGGGGCGAAGCGCATGACAGAGCCGGTGTTGGATCAGGATCGGGGCGTTCAGCGGGTGGTACTGGTCACCGGGCCTTCGGGTGCCGGACGCTCCACCACGCTCCATGCGCTCGAGGATCTCGGCTATGAGATCATCGACAACCTGCCGTTCAGTCTGATTCCGCGGCTTCTCGACGGCCCGCCGCTTGTCCGGCCGGTGGCCCTCGGGATCGACGTGCGCAATCGCGACTTTTCGGCCGCGGCCCTGATCGACCTGATCGACCGCCTCACCCGCCTGCCGGCCGTCGCGCTCGAAGTGCTCTATCTCGATTGCCATCCTGAAGAGTTGTTGCGCCGCTTCGGAGAGACGCGACGGCGCCATCCGCTCGCCCCGGACAGCAGCCCGGCGGCGGGGATCGCCCGCGAAATCGACCTTCTGACGCCGATCCGGGTGCGGGCCGAGGTTCTGATCGACACGACCGAGCTTTCGCCGCACGACCTCAAGGCCGAGATCGGCCGCTGGTTCGGCCAGCCTGAAACCGGCCGGCTCGCCGTTTCGGTCCATTCCTTTTCCTACAAGCGCGGGGTGCCGCGCGGGCTCGACATGCTGTTCGATTGCCGATTCCTGAAGAATCCGCATTGGAGCGCCGACCTGCGCGTGCTCGACGGCCGCTCCGCCGCGGTCGCCGACTACCTTGAAAAGGACCCGCGCTACACCATCTTCCTCGACAAGGTCCTTGACCTTCTGCTTTTCGTGCTTCCCGCGCATGTGGCGGAGGGCAAGAGCCATATTGCCATCGGCTTCGGGTGTACCGGAGGGCAACACAGGTCGGTTGCCGTTACGGAAAAGGTGGTCAAGGCGCTTGCGGATGCCAAATGGCAGGTGTCTAAGAGGCACCGGGAACTGGAACGGAGGGCGGGTGGGGCCGCCGAATTGATGCAGGGTGACAGGGCGTGATCGGAATCGTGATCGTCGCACATGGCGGTTTGGCGCGGGAATATCTTTCCGCGGTTGAGCATGTCGTGGGCCGACAGGAGGGCATCCGCGCCATCGCGATCGAGGAAGACCATGATCGGGCCGCGAAACAGGCGGAGATTCGTGCCGCCGCCGATGCCGTCGATACCGGCGAAGGCGTGGTGGTTGTGACCGACATGTTCGGCGGATCGCCCTCAAACCTCAGCCTCTGCGCCTGTTCGCAATCCAATCGACGCATCCTTTACGGTGCCAATCTGCCGATGCTCATCAAGCTTGCCAAATCCCGGCACCTGAGCGTCGGTGCGGCGACGGACTCGGCGCTCGAGGCCGCCCGGAAATACATGAATAGTTACATCGGCACCGGACACGCCGCCCAATGATCGACGCCGCTGCGACCATTCGAACCCTCAGGATCATCAACGAAAAAGGCCTTCACGCCCGGGCATCCGCGAAATTCGTCGAGGTGGTCGAAGCGCATGACGCCCGCGCCGAAGTACGCCGTGACGGCATGGATGTCTCGGGCGACAGCATCATGGGGCTTCTGATGCTCGCCGCGTCCCGGGGCACGACCATCGAGGTCCGCACCAGCGGCGCGGAGGCGGCGAAACTCGCCGATGCGCTCGAGGCGCTGGTTGCCAATCGCTTCGGCGAAGAGTACTGAGCCGGGTCAATGCCGAAGGAGGGCAACCCGATTTTGCAGGAAAACCGACAGCGCGACGACGATGTGGTTGACCACAAGCCTTATCGGATGCGCAATCTGTCCTACGCGGGTACGTTCACGAACCCGGTGAAGGCCACCACGATCCGCACGATCGAGTGGCTGACGGGAAAATACACCCTTCTGAAGCTGATCCGGCAGTTCGAGCGGACCGGCGTGCCCACCGGGCAGGTTTTCTTCACCAAGGCGCTGAAGACGATGGGGATCGTGGTCACCACGCCCGATGACCTCGTCGAACGCATTCCGGCGAGCGGACCGCTCGTCGTCGTCGCCAACCATCCGCACGGTCTGGTGGACGGGCTGGTGATGGGTGAGCTCATCGGTCGCGTCCGCACCGACTACAAGATCCTCACGCGCTCGCTTCTGACCGGGATCCCGGAAATCGAGCATCACATGCTCCCGGTGCCCTTCCCGCACGAGCAAAACGCCCGCGAACAAAGCCTTGAGATGCGCAACATCTGCATGGAGCATCTCAAGGCGGGCGGCGTCATCATCCTGTTTCCGGCCGGCAGGGTCGCCACCAGCCGCGGATTCTTCGGCCCCGCTATCGAGGCAGAGTGGAACCCCTTCACCGCGAAGATGGTCATGCGCTCCGGCGCGACGGTCCTGCCGATCTATTTCCCGGGCACCAACAGCCGACTTTACCACATCGCCGACAAGATCTCTGCGACCTTTCGCCAGGGCCTTCTGCTGCACGAGATCTACGCCGCACTGAACCGTCCGCAGTCACCGGTCATCGGCGAACCGATTGCGCCCGAGACCATCAGGGCGCGCGGCGACGACACGCGCGGATTGCTGGCCTGGCTGCGCGAAACCACGCTCGCCCTCAAGCGCTGAAGATCAGCGCGTCGGCACCGGCACTTCGCCGCGATAGTCATAGAACCCGCGCTGGGTCTTCCGCCCCAGCCAGCCGGCCTCGACATATTTCGTCAGCAAGGGGCAGGGCCGGTACTTGGTATCGGCCAGCCCCTCGTGCAGCACGTTCATGATGGCAAGACAGGTGTCGAGCCCGATGAAGTCGGCCAGTTCCAGGGGGCCCATCGGGTGGTTGGCGCCGAGCTTCAGCGACTCGTCGATGGATTTGACCGATCCCACCCCCTCATAGAGCGTATAGACCGCCTCGTTGATCATCGGCATCAGGATGCGGTTGACGATGAAGGCCGGGAAATCCTCGGCGCTTGCCGCCGTTTTCCCAAGCCTCTTCACCACTTCGTGCATCGTGTCCCAGGTTGCCTGATCGGTGGCGATGCCGCGGATCAGTTCGACCAGTTGCATCACCGGCACCGGGTTCATGAAATGGAACCCCATGAACTTCTCGGGCCGATCGGTGCGGCTCGCCAGCCGCGTGATCGAGATCGACGAGGTGTTGGAGGTCAGGATGGTGGTCGGCTTCAGATGCGGCACGAGGTCTTCGAAGATCGCCTGCTTGACCGTCTCGCGCTCCGTCGCGGCCTCGATCACAAGGTCGGTCTGCGCCACGTCGGCCAGTTTCAGCGTGGTCCGGATGCGGCCCAGCGCGGCGGTCTTGTCCGCCGCCGAAATCTTGTTCCGACTGACCTGCCGTTCGAGGTTCCGGTCGATCAGAGCCACCGCCTTGTCGAGCGCGTCCTGACTTATGTCGCTCATCACCACGTCAAAGCCGGCCAGCGCGAACACATGGGCAATGCCGTTGCCCATCTGGCCCGCACCGACGATTCCGACCGTTGTGATGTCCATCTTGCCCCTCGCTTTTTCGGTGCGAAACCATAGGCACCGAGGCGGTTTGCGCGCAAGACCTATCGGGCGGATCCGGCGACGCGCCTCGGCCCTTAGCCATTTCGCAAGGCTTCGCGCGCAAGGTCGCGGTCGGGGCGGACCGGCAAGGCGGGGCGGCATGGCTTTCGAATTCTTCACGGCGGACGCGATCGACTATCTCCCGTGCCGCTACGGGACGTCGAAGCTGATGTTCCGCGGGCCGCGCAGCCGGCTGAGCGGCGCCTATGTCGCGGTGCTCGGCGGGTCGCCGACCTATGGCAAGTTCGTCGTGGCGCCCTATCCAGTGCTTCTGGAAACGGCGCTTGGCCTGCCGGTCGCGAATTTTGGGCAACTGAACGCGGGGCCAGACATCTTCGCCGCCGATCCTGTCGTCATCGACGCCTGCTCGCGCGCTTCGTTGACCATCGTGCAGGTCGTCGGGGCGGAGAACATGACGAACCGCTTCTACGCGGTCCATCCGCGCCGCAACGATCGCTTCCTGCGCGCCTCGGCGCTGATGAAGTCCATCTTCTGCGACGTCGATTTCAATGACTTCCGCTTCACCCGCCCGATGCTTGCCGCCCTGCGCCACCACGCGCCCGAGAAGTTTCATCTGCTCGAGGAGGAGTTGACGGCCGCCTGGCTTGCCCGGATGCGGCTTCTCCTGCAGAAGATCGAAGGCAGGATCCTGCTGCTCTGGCTCGACGGCAGCGCCGCGGCCGCGCCGACCGATGGTCTCGGCCCTGAACCGCTCTTTGTCGAAGAGCGGATGCTGCGCGCGATCCGGCCCTTCGCAAGTGGCCTCGTCCGGTTCAGCCCGACTGCGGCGGCGCGGCGTGCCGGGACCGAGGGCATGCGCCACGCCCCCGGCGAAGAGGCGGTCGCCACCACCCTGCCGGGGCCTGCCGTCCATGCCGAGATCGCGGCGGCCTTGCTGCCTGCGGTCAAGGCATTCCTCTAGAGCATGTTGCGAAAAAGTGGGCACCGGTTTTTCGCGAAGACCATGCGACCGCTCAAGAAGATAGAGCGGGGTTTCTGAAGTCCATTCAGAACAACACGTTCTAACCGAAAGGCCCGCCGGGGCGGGCCTTTCATCAGGGGTCATCAGGTTCGCCGCGGCCGCTGTGTTCCGCGACGCGCTGCCCTCAGAGCTTTGACGTCAGTTCCGGAACGAGGGTAAAGAGATCGCCGACAAGGCCGTAGTCGGCGACCTGGAAGATCGGCGCCTCCTCGTCCTTGTTGATGGCGACGATGACCTTCGAATCCTTCATCCCCGCAAGGTGCTGGATCGCGCCCGAGATGCCGACCGCGACATAGAGATCGGGGGCGACGACCTTGCCGGTCTGGCCAACCTGCCAGTCGTTCGGCGCGTAACCCGAGTCCACCGCCGCGCGGCTCGCCCCGACCGCGGCGCCAAGCTTGTCGGCCAGGGCCTCGATGATGTCGAAGCTTTCCTTCGAGCCCACGCCCCGCCCGCCCGAGACGACGATCTTCGCGCTCGTCAGTTCCGGCCGGTCCGAAGCCGCAACCTTGTCCTCAAGCCATTCCGAAAGCCCCGGATTGGCCGCCGCGCCGATGGTCTCGACCGTCGCCGCGCCGCCCTGACCCGCAGGCTCGAAGGTCGAGGTGCGGATCGACACCACCTTCACCTTGTCGCCGGACCGCACGGTCTGGATCGCGTTGCCGGCATAGATCGGCCGCTCGAACGTATCCGCATCGACGACGCCCGAGACATCCGAGATCACCATCACGTCCAGAAGGGCGGCGACCCGCGGCAGGATGTTCTTGGCATCCGAGGTCGCCGGCGCCACGATATGACTGTAGTTGCCCGCGAGCGACACGATCAGCGCCGCCAGAGGCTCCGCCATGCCGTGGCAATAGGCGTGATCGTTGGCGAAAAGCACCTTCTCGACCCCGGCGAGTGTGGCCGCTGTCGCCGCGGCGGCATCGCCGCCTTGCCCGGCGATCAGCACCGTCACCGGCCCCATCGCCTTGGCCGCCGTCAGCGCCTTCGCGGTCGCATCGACCGCCAGATGACCCTCGACCACCTCACCCAGAAGAAGAACCGCCATCAGATCACCCCCGCTTCGTCTTTGAGTTTCGCGATCAGTTCATCGACCGAGCCGACCTTGACGCCGGCCTTGCGGCCCGCGGGTTCGGTGGTCTTGACGATGGTCAGGCGCGGCGTGACATCGACGCCGTAGTCGGCCGCGGTTTTTTCCTCCAGCGGCTTCTTCTTTGCCTTCATGATGTTCGGCAGGCTGGCATAGCGCGGCTCGTTGAGGCGCAGGTCCACCGTCACGACGGCGGGCATTTTCACCTTGATCGTCTGCAAGCCGCCATCGACCTCACGGGTCACCGTGGCATGATCGCCCTCGACCGCAAGCTTCGAGGCGAAGGTCGCCTGCGCCCAGCCCAGAAGCGCCGCCAGCATCTGCCCGGTCGCGTTCATGTCGTTGTCGATCGCCTGCTTGCCGCAGAGCACGAGCCCCGGCTGTTCCGCCTTGACCACCGCAGCCAGCAGCTTCGCCACCGCCAGAGGCTCGATGTCCTGATGCACATCCGCCGCCGCCTCGATCAGGATCGCCCGATCTGCGCCCATCGCCAGCGCCGTCCTCAGCGTCTCCTGCGCCTGCCGAACGCCGACCGAGACCACGATGATCTCCTCCGCCGCGCCCTTCTCCTTCAGCCGGATCGCCTCTTCCACGGCAATCTCGTCAAACGGGTTCATCGACATCTTCACATTGGCGAGATCGACACCGGACCCGTCCGCCTTGACGCGAACCTTCACGTTGTAGTCGATCACCCGCTTCACAGGCACCAATACCTTCATGGCTGGTCATTCTCCCTTGAACGGACGCCACCCCTGACGGTGCGGCAAGACGAACTCTCGGTCGCCGTGTTAGCGGCTTCGGGCCCGAGGTGACAGTGTAAAATCGACCTCGGCATGGTCTTGGACGCCACGTTTTTCGCTGTTAGCGACCAACAAAGACGACCCGCAGGCGGCCACTCAGCGGTTCGCGCCCGGCACCCAGAGCACATCCGCGCGCCCGTCATCATTGGCGATCCGCGCGGCGACGAAGAACCAGTCCGACAGGCGATTGAGGTAGATCACGGCGGCGCCGTTGACCTCGTCCTCGGTCGCCAGTTCCACCACCAGCCGTTCGGCGCGGCGCGCCACCGTGCGGCACTGGTGCAGATGCGCGGCAAGGGGCGAGCCGCCGGGCAGCACGAAACTCCGCAACGGGGCAAGCCGCAGGTTCATCGCGTCGATCTCGGTCTCAAGCCGTACCGCCTGCGTGCTGACCATCCGCAGGACGGAATGGCCCGCTTCCGCATCCTTGCGCATCTCCGGGCGGCAGAGATCGGCGCCAAGGTCGAAGAGGTCGTTCTGGATCCGGGCCAGGGCCGCATCCATCTCGCCCGTCGCATGCAGCCGGGCGAGGCCGAGAACGGCGTTGGTCTCATCGACCGTCCCGTAAGCCTGGACGCGCAAGCTGTACTTCGGCACCCGGACGCCGTTGCCAAGTGCGGTTTCGCCGGCGTCGCCGGTCCGGGTGTAGATCCTGTTCAGAACAACCATCAGAGCCCTCCGCGCCGCAGGATCACGAAGGCAAGGATCAGCGCCACGGCGACCGCCTGCGCGATGATCCGGTAGCGCATGATCCGGTTGGCGTGCTTGCGGTTGAAATCGCCACCCCTCGCAAAGCCGCCGATCCCGATCATCAGAATCACGAGGACCGCCAGACAGGCAAAGGCGGCAACAAGAAACAGCGGGTCTTTGGTCATCCGGGCCTCCGGGGTCGGGGTGCCGCCTTCTAGCGCGCCGGCGCGCCCTTTGCCAGCGTCCTGCGAGCCTCAGCCGCGGCGGATCAGCGCATCGAGCGCGCGTGACGGCAGCAGGCGGCGGGCGATATTCATCAGATATGTCGGCGTCGTCACGAAATAGCGCGGTGCGGGGTTGCGCGCGGTGAGCGCGCGAAGCAGCTTCGCGGTCACGGCTGAGGCGGGCAGTTCGAACCGGTCCGGCCCGCGCGAGTCGTAGAGCCGCCTGAGCAGCGAGCTTTCGTACTGCGCCCGGCGCGGACTGGCGCGCCAGTCGATCCAGCGTTCGAAATGCGGGATCGAGTTCACGCGGATCTTCGATGTGATCGGGCCGGGTTCGATGAGGATGATCCGGACCGGGGTATCGGCCATCTCAAGCCTGAGCACGTCGGTCAGGCCCTCCATCGCATATTTCGTCGCCACATAGGCGCCGCGCCAGCGCATCGGCACCAGCCCGAGCACCGAGGAGCAGTTGACGATGCGCCCATGTCCTTGTGCGCGCATGACCGGGATCACCTGACGGATAAGCTCGTGATAGCCGAAAAGGTTGGTCTCGAAGATCTCGCGCAGCGCCTGCGTCGGCAGGTCCTCGACCGCGCCGGGACAGCCATAGGCGCCGTTGTTGAAGACCGCGTCGAGCGTGCCGCCGGTGCGGCGCAGCGCCTCCGCGACCGCGGCACCGATGCTGGTTGCATCGGTGTAGTCGAGCGCGAAGCTTTCCAGCCCCTCGTCGCGCAGCCGGGCGCAATCGGCCTCGGCCCGGCAGGTGGCAAAGACGCGCCAGCCCGCGCGTTTCATCCCGTGCGCGGCGTCATGGCCGATGCCCGAGGAACAGCCGGTGATGAGAATGCTGCGTGGCATGTCGCGCCCCTTTTGCTCTCGCTAGGGGGTTTTTGCGCGCCCCGCAATGGCGCTGTCTCACGGCACCGGCACCGGCTCCAGGTCGCTGTCGCTGACGTAACCCTCGGTCTTGTCGTCCAGCAGCCGGACATAGGGCCAGTCGTGATCGAAACGCGCCAGCACCTCGACCCGCTGCCCGATCTGCAGCCTGCCGATCACGCGCGCGTCGGGCGCG
>JBGSNN010000299.1:0-20577 GCA_041739655.1 Albidovulum sp.
TGACCGGATCATCGAATGGCGCGGCAAGCCCGGCACTATTAGGGTCGACAACGGCCCGGAATACATCAGTGGCAAGCTCATGGAATGGGCTGAGAAGCGAAAGATCACCATCCAGCACATCCAACCCGGCCAGCCGCAGCAAAACGCCTACATCGAGCGATACAACCGCACCGTCAGGCATGAATGGCTCGACCAATACATCATCGAAACCATCGAGGAGGCCCAAGACATCGCCACGCAATGGCTCTGGACTTACAACAACGACCGCCCGAACATGGGCATCGGCGGCATCACACCTGCCATGAAACTGAAAATAGCCGCGTGAATTCTACGGATGCACCCCGCTAAGAATGGGGGGATTACCGATCAAGACGCACCGAACGCGCAATTTGAACCAGACCTCTTGCAAAAGGGCTTGTCGTCTTCGGACTGGACCTACATCGAGTCTCAGCTCAAAAATCTTTGGCCCGATATCACCAATGAGATGATTGAGGGTTATTCGTTCTCTAGAGGGGACCTTTCCCTGCGCGAAACATCACAAGATGACGGCGAAGGATGTTCCTACTATATACTACAAGGTGCCAATCGCGCGTTTGCTTACATATTCTGCGACTAGAAGAATCTCGCAACCTTTCTTACTACCTGCAACCATCAAGAAGGAATGGTCTTCAGCGGAAGCTTGGCCCGCGCACCTGACATTGAGACACCCTGTCAGAGGATTCTTGCACAGACCGACTTTCGCCGACCGGCAGGATTGAGCCCTTAGCAGTCACATGACAGCAGGAACCTCTACTTGAACGCAGTGCGTGCAGGTGCTCTATCGGAAGCATAGATGGAGTTCCTGATGGGATTTAGATGGACCCCAGGCGAAGGCCCAGATGAAAGCAGCCTAATCGCATTGAGCGAGAACGTGAAAAGACCAAGCTCCCCCATGGGGGAGGCATGGTTCATGAGCAAAGAGCGGCGTGTTTTCACCGAATTGGAAGGTGATATCGATTGCTTGTCGGTCGAGCACTTCCAGGAAGTGCTGCAAGCGATTGTGGGATGTTCCGCTTTCGGTCGTCGGGAAGAATGGGTCGTTTGGTTCGAATACTTGTTGCCGCGTCTAGTTCCACGCTGCAACGAACGGATGGTTTCTTGGCTTCTAGAGGAAGTGTGCACTGCATTCCTCGTAGTCGATCTCGGCCGTGAAGACGGCAGCGAGACGGAAGTATATCGCGCCAATGTGCTTAACACGCTGGGTCTGGCCTTAATGTCGCCGGACCGTTGGGACAAAGGCAATGTGGTACTTGGCAAAATCTTGCATCCGTCAAATCGAAATCCCGCCAGGATATGGGGATGGTTTGACGTAAGTGGCGACCTTGCCGCATCGCTCGTACTGTGTCTGCGGCTGATCCAGAAGAAAGATATTGCAGGATGGGTTGAGTCAATTTTTGCGATCAGATGCCCTTATTGGCGCGCCCAGATACTGACTTGGTATGTTGGCGCAAAACCCCTGCTGACTGGAAAGGTCGCGTTTCCAAGCGACTTTGTAAGTGTGTCGCCCAGGATTGAATGGAGTTGGTCGCACGCTATTAGCGGCAATCAAGGCGGTAGGGTCGTCACAAGCAGCTTGTTTCCACCTGGGAATCTCGATCAGTTCAAGACCTCAGTTGAAACGCAACTGAAACTTATCAATCTTGAAGAATGGCAAAAAGGCATACTTGAAGTTGAAGCACTTCAGAATGAGGTCGGTGCGCTTATAAGGGGATTCGAAACAAGATAAACCTTTTCCGATGACGACCGCTTCGTCCGCATGGCGGACATTCGTCATTGAAGATGACCTGCGCACGGAGATGCTCCGTCAGACGACGACTCTTAGCCGACCGGCCTCACATCCACCCCCATCCCCCGCAACCGCGGCACCTCGATCGCCGGGCAGCGGTTCGAGATGACTGTGACCCCCTGCGCCGCCGCCTTGGCCTCGGCCTCGGCGTGGGTGATGCCAAGCTGGAGCCAGAGTGTGGGCAGGTGGGGGAAGCGGGACAGGGCCTCGTCCACCACGGGGGGGACCTGGGCGGGGGTGCGGAAGACGTCGACCATGTCCACGTCATGCGGGATGTCCGAAAGCGTGGCAAAGACGGGGACGCCTGCCACCACCTGCCCGCCCAGCCCCGGATTGACGCCCACCACGTCATAGCCCTGCGCGACAAGGAACCGCGTCACGCCGTAGCTGGGCCGGTCCTCATTAGCCGAAAGGCCCACGACGGCGATCCGGCGGGTCCGGCGCAGAACGTCTGCGATCAGGTCATCGGTCTGGGTCATCATCGCCTCCGGGTCGGTCAGGACAAAAAAGCGCCCGGAGGGGCTCCGGGCGCAAGGTGTGGAACGAGGGACAGTGGATCAAGGCGCAGGTGTTCCAGACGAGCGCCTCTGCCCATCGACATAGGAACCACAGCGGCCCGGCAAAAGAGCAGGTCAGCAAGATGTGAACTGGGGCCTGCGTGCCGGGTCAATTGGCGCGAAGGACGGGCCAGTTGCGTTCGGCCAGCATGATGTAGCGGTCGCGGTTGGCCAGCCACAGCCTCCGCACGTCAAGCGAATAGTTCAGGTAGAGCCGCCCCTGATGCACGGTAAAGGCGGCGGGATCGCTTGTGGCGATCTGGTTTTCGGCCATCGCATAGGCGCAGTAGCCGCCGAACTGCGGGCAGTAGCCGCGGGGATTCATCTCGAACGTGTCGCGGTTGGCAGGCGTCGCGAAATGCCACTGAACGCCCCGCCACATGAGTGCAAAGGCAGGATCGCCCTGCTGGAACGCCCCGGTCTGGAAGTAGCTGACCACATCGGCCCCCAGAAGGGCGAGGCCGTTGCGGTTGTAGATCTCGGGGGCCATCGCGGCGGCAAGGCGCGGTGCCAGCGCAAGGGCAGGCGTCAGGGCGAGCCCTGTCAGAATCTGGCGACGGCTGTGCATGGTCTTTCCCCAAAGATTCCCGCAAACACCAAGATGCGCCAGAACGGGCTTTGCCGCCAGCCCTCTCGCCAAGCTGTGATCGGGCCTTAGCGGGGTGTGCCCCGCACGGCATAAAGCGCCACCGCCGCCGCGTTTGACACGTTGAGCGACCCGAATGCCCCCGCTGCGTCGATCCGGACCAGCGAATCGCAGGTGTCGCGCGTCCGGTCGCGCAGGCCCGGCCCCTCGGCCCCCATGACCAGCGCGATGGCCCGGTCACGGCGGCCTTCGACGGCGGCGTCGATGGTGATCTCGGCTTCACCATCAAGGCCAAGGATGAGGTAGCCCATGCGTTTCAGCTCTTCCATGGAATCGGCCAGATTGCGGACGCGGACATAGGGCTGCCGTTCCAGTGCGCCGCTGGCCGTCTTGGCCAGCGACCCGGTTTCGGGCGCGGAATGCCGCTGCACGCCGATGACGGCGCGGGCGCCAAAGACCTCGGCCGACCGAAGGATCGCGCCGACATTGTGCGGATCGGTCACCCGGTCGAGAAGGACAAGGCGCGGCGGATTGGGGCCTTCGCCCAGGGCCACATCCTGCAGCGACCCCCAGTCAAGCGGCTTGACCTCGAGTGCTGCGCCCTGATGGACCGATTCCGGGTCGAGGGGCGCGGCGAACTTGCGGGGGTCAGAGAGTTCCGGCTCCATCCCGCTTTGCGCCACCGCATCGGCCAGCTTGTCGAGCGCGTTCTGCGTCACGATCAGCCGCAACCTTTTGCGCCGGGGATTAAGGAGCGCATCCCGCACAGCATGCAGACCGAAAAGCCAGACGGTCTCGGCTTCGGCCATGCGGCGGGCCTGTTCCTTTTCGATCACCCACTTGGGTTTCTTCATCATCCGCCCTCCGGCTGTCCCGGCCCCACTTGGCGCACCCGCCCCTGCCCCGCAAGACCAAATCGCCTGGTCTTTCCACCCATCCCCCTTGACGCCCCATGGGGTCCTCTGTATCGGACGCACCCATGAGTGGGCGACGAGCTGCAAGGTGCGGCAGCGGACTGTAACTCCGCCGGGGAGACCTGCGCCTGGTTCGATTCCAGGGTCGCCCACCATAACATCCTTAAATCGTTGATTTTCCGGTGGAATTCTGGATTGTGGACCAGAGTTTTGGGGGTCGTGGGTAATCCCCCCATTCTTAGCGGGGTGCATCCGTAGAATTCACGCGGCTATTTTCAGTTTCATGGCAGGTGTGATGCCGCCGATGCCCATGTTCGGGCGGTCGTTGTTGTAAGTCCAGAGCCATTGCGTGGCGAAGTCTTGGGCCTCCTCGATGGTTTCGATGATGTATTGGTCGAGCCATTCATGCCGAACCGTGCGGTTGTGGCGCTCCATGTAAGCGTTCTGCTGGGGCTGGCCGGGTTGGATGTGCTGGATGGTGATCTTCCGCTTCTCAGCCCATTCCATCAGCTTGCCGCTGATGTATTCCGGGCCATTGTCGACCCTTATGGTCCCGGGCTTGCCGCGCCATTCGATGTGGAGGAGGACTAGGAAACGATCCGGGGGACTGTTCCCCGACGACCGGTCGAGGCTCCGGATGACTCGTTCCGCTGGCAGAGAAAAGTCGACCTCGATGCCCAAGCCCCCGCGATTGAAGTCGTCGAGCACATTCAGCAACCGGAACTGGCGACCATCGCCGAGCCGGTCGGCCATGAAGTCCACCGACCAGGTCATGTTCGGCGCATCCGGCACCGCCAAAGCCTCAGGTTTGTCCCGCTTCAAGCGCTTGTGCGGCTTGATCCGCAGGTTCAGTTCCAGCGCGAAATAGATGCGGTAGACCCGCTTGTGGTTCCATGTATGGCCCTTCACGTTGCGCAAATGCAGGAAACACAAGCCGAACCCCCATGTCTTGCGGGCATCGGTCAGCCCGACCAGCAGATCGGCGATCTCTTCGTTCTCTGCACGAAGCTTCGGGCTGTAGCGATAGCAGGTCTCGCTGACCCCAAAGGCCCGACAGGCCAGAGCAATGCTCGCCCCTCGTCGTGCCACGGCATTCTCGGCCATCTCGCGGCGTTGAGATGGCCCCGTCACTTTTTTTTCCCCAGCGCCTCCTTCAGCAGATCGGCCTGCCTGCTGAGATCCGCATACATCCGCTTCAGCCGACGGTTCTCCCTCGCCATTGGGCTTGAACCAATGGCGCACCAATGGCTCGATCCATGGCCTTCATCTGGCTGATCAGGGACGCATCCATCCCGCCATACTTCGCCCGCCACTTGTAGAACGACGCGCTGCTCATGCCGTGCTCACGGCACAGCTCGGCAACCGGCATCCCGCCCCCAAAAATGTGAGCCGCCACAGTCTTCCATCGCGACGACGCAACGCGGCAGCTGGCTGAAAAATGCACGCACCTGATCCCGCCTCAGCTTCTTGCGCAGAAACGCCCGCCCCGAGGCGTCAGCCCCGTGAAGCTGAAACACATTCTTCGCAAGATCTAGCCCGATCGTACTAACCTCCGACATGACCGCTGTCCTTCGTGGATCATCGCAGACCCACCTTGGCACATTGATGCCGTCGGGGGGCGGTCACATCATCAACGCCGTTGCCAAGTTCAACAGCCTGTCGGCCGACGAGTAGAAAGTCATCGTTGAAGTGGCCTCCGAGGCCATTGCCATTCAGCGCAAGGGAGTGCAGGGAAAAGAGGCCGGCCTGATCGACGGTTTGAAGGCCTCTGGCATGGAAGTGGCACGGATGTCGACTCCGCTGCCTTCCAGGCGGCTGTGAAACCCGTTTGGGATGGCTTCATTGCCGAGAACGGCGATGGGATTGTCAACGCCATTATGGCCGCGCAGAAGTAGGCGATTCTTCCTTTACTCTGCATGAGGAGAAAGGGGGCCGGTGACCGCCCGCTCTCGTATTCAGCAGGTTGATTGACGGATCAGAAGTTCCGGAGAAATGGCAATCCGGGTTGGCCCCTCCTGCCGCCCATCCAGCACGTCGAGGATCAGTTTCGCCGTTCGGACCCCGATTACGTGTGGGAAAGGATTGATCGTGGTCAGGGCGGGAACGGCGATCCCGGCAATCTCATAGTCGCCGAAGCCCGCGATCCAGAGCCTGCCGGGAACGTCGATACCGCGCCTTTGACACTCGCTCAGGGCACCAAAGGCCGAAAGGTCGGAGACACAGATCACGGCCTCGGTGTCGGGCAGGGTTTCCAGGAGGCGTGCCATCGCCTCGGCCCCCTCACGCATCGAAATGGGTGGCGCTCCGGTCGCGACTAACCGGGTTGCATCCAGCCCCTGCGCCTGCATCGCCGCGATGAAGCCCGCACGGCGGTCGGCGCCGCGCGTGTCGCGGGTTGTGTCGCCGCCAATGAAGGCGATGCGGGTCAGGCCCTTGGCGACGAAATGATCTACCATGCCGCGCACCGCATCGGCGTTGGAAAAGCCAACGACATGGCCGATCGGGTATTCCGGCAGGTCCCATGTCTCGATGACCGGGATGCCCGCGTTTTCCAGCATCCGCCGTGCGCGGGGCGTGTGACGCCCACCGGTGACGACAATGGCCTCGGGGCGGCGGCGCAGGAACTGCTCGACCAGGCGTTCTTCCTCGGCCATGTCATAGTCGGTGTAGCCCAGCAGGATCTGGAGCCCCCGCGCCTTCAGCCCCTCGGACAGCCCGCGCACGGTTTCGGCGAAGTTGGCGTTGTTGATCGAGGGAATGGTGACGGCGATGAAATCCGTCTTCTGCGACCGCAAGGCAGAGGCCGTGCTGTCAAAGACATAGCCCAGATCATCGGCCGCTTTCAGGATGGCATCGCGGGTGGCGTCGCTGACCGAACTGTCGGTCTTGAAGGCGCGGCTGACCGTCATCGGCGAGACGCCCGCCAGTCGGGCGACATCGGCCATCGTCGGAGACTTGCGCGCACTGCTCATGGCAATCTGGTATCGTTACCCTAGGCGAAAATCCAGTCTTGAAGCGTGTTCAGGCCGGGTCAAAGCTTTGGGCGGTGGTGACGTGATGGTGGATGCGCCCGGTGAAAAAGCGCGACAGCACGCCTTCGGTCGCAGCCCGGCCCTCCTTGCGGATCGGGTGGTCAAGGAAGGCGTCCACCGTGGCGCGATCGGGCCAGTCGATTGCCAGGATCAGCGGAAACTCTGGCGCGCCTTCATCCCGGTCGTCGGCAAAGGTGACATGGACGGCCAGCGCCCCGGGAAAGCGGCGCCAGACGGGCAGGATCTCGGCCAGGACGGCGGCGCGGAAAGCCTCGGTCTGTCCGGGTTGGACAGTGCCTTCAAACAGCGCATAGCGGGTGATCATTCGAACAGGTCCTTTCGTGGTCCCTTGAAGAATTCCATCAGCGCAGCCTGATCTTCGCCGCCAAGGCCAGCCGAGGTCAGCATGCGATGAACCTCGGCGCAAAGTGCGGTCAGGGGCATGGGCGTGTGGGTCAGCCGGGCAAGGTCTGCGGCGCCGTTCAGGTCCTTGACCATGTTGTCGATCCTCCCCGTGCGGCGATAGTCGCGCGCGGCAAAGCGGGGCATGTATTCCTGCAGGATGGCGCTGTCAGCGCGGCCACCTTTCAGCGCCTGCGGGATCATGGTGGCGTCCACGCCAGCGGCCTCGGCCAGCGCCGTCGCCTCGGCCACCGCAAGAAAACCAAGACCGCAAAGCACCTGGTTGATCAGCTTGGTTGTCTGGCCTGCGCCCGGGCCGCCCATCCGCGTCTGGTTCGAGGCGACCTTCGCAAGGATTGTCTGCGCTGCGGCCACATCCTTGGGCGCGCCGCCTTGCATCAGCGTCAACTCCCCCGTGGCGGCCTTGGGGATGCCGCCGGACAGCGGGCTGTCCACCCAGTGCAGACCTTTGGCTGCGGCCTCGGCGGCCAGCGCCTTGGTCGCCTCGGGGTCGATCGAGGACATGTCGATGATGAGCGTCCCCAGGCCAGCCCCCTCGGCCGCGCCACCTGGGCCAAAGACGGCGGCCCGCACGATATGGGGCGCATTCAGCGACAGGATCACCGCACGCGCGCCCTTTGCGGCATCGGCTGCAGAAGTGGCGGCGGTCGCCCCTGCGGCCACCAGTGGGGCCACCTTGGCCGGGTCAAGGTCAAAGACGGCAAGCTGCGTGCCGGTTGCCACCAGACGCGCGCCGATGGCGCCCCCCATGGCCCCCGCGCCGATCAGGGCGATTTTCTCGGTCATGTGCGGATTCCTTCTGCGGCGGCAGAGATTATGTCGGCAAGCGGCTGGTCGGTATCGACGGTCACGGCTTCATCCGGCCCGGGCGGTTCAAGCGCGGCGAACTGGCTGTCTAGAAGGCTTGGCGGCATGTAGTGCCCGGTGCGCGAGGACATGCGCCCGGCGATCAGGTCGCGGCTGCCGGACAGGTGAATGAACCGCACCGGCCCGCCAGCACCGGCCCGCAGCCGGTCACGGTAGGCCCGGCGCAGGGCGGAACAGCCGACGATGACGGGCGCCTCGGTCGCCAGCACTTCGGCAACGCGGTCCAGCCAGGGCCAGCGGTCGTCATCCGTCAGCGGGATGCCCGCCCGCATCTTTTCCACATTCACCGCCGGATGCAGATCATCGCCGTCGAGGTAGGGGATGCCAAGCCGTGCGGCCAGCCCCTCACCTACCGAGGACTTGCCGCAGCCGGACACGCCCATGATGACGATGCGCAAGCTCATAGCGAGGCCGTGATGCCGCCGTCGACATAAAGGATGTGCCCGTTGACGAAGCTTGCGGCGTCCGAGGCAAGGAAAATGCAGGCACCCTGCAATTCCTCGACCTTGCCCCAGCGCCCGGCGGGGGTGCGCTTTTCCAGCCAGGCAGAGAAGGTCGGGTCGGCCACGAGGGCCGCGTTCAGTGGAGTGTCGAAATATCCCGGCGCGATGGCGTTGCAGTTCAGCCCGAATTTGGCCCAGTCGGTCGCCATGCCCTTGGTCAGGTTGCCCACCGCCCCCTTGGTTGCGGTATAAGGCGCGATCGACGGGCGGGCGAGGGCGGTTTGCACCGAGCCGATGTTGATGATCTTGCCACGCCCCCGCGCGATCATGTGGCGCGCGACCGCCTGGCCCACATGGAACACGCTGGCGATGTTGGTCTGAAGGAGTCGCTCGAAGGCATCAGCCGGAAAATCCTCCAGGGGCGCGCGGTGCTGCATACCGGCGTTGTTCACCAGAATGTCGATGGGCTTGCCTGCCGCCTCGAACGCGTCCACGGCGGCGCGGACGGCGTCATGGTCTGTCGCATCGAATGCCAAAGTCTCAGCCCCCGGGATGCGGGCTGCGGCGGCGGCCAGCTTGGCCTGATCGCGTCCGTTCAATACGACCTGCGCGCCCGCAGCCGCCAGCCCTTCGGTCAGGGCAAAGCCGATCCCCTGCGAGGACCCGGTGATCAGCGCCCGGCGCCCGGTCAGATCGAAAAGCCGGTAACCCAAGTTCAGTTTCCTTTCAGTTCGCTCTCGACAAGTGTCCTTGCCTCTGCTTATGTTATCGTTAACATATATTGTCAAGCCGGGATCGGAAAGACCATGACCAAGCCCCATATCCTGCAAGTCGGGCCCTATCCCGAATGGGATCAGGTTCCATTGGACGCCGCCTTCCACATGCACCGCTATTTCGAGTCTGATGACAAGGCGGCTTTCCTGGCCAAGGTCGGCCCGCAGGTGCGCGGCATCGCCACGAGGGGAGAGTTGGGGGCCAATGCCGCAATGATCGCCGCCTGCCCGCAGCTTGAGGTGATCAGCGTCTATGGCGTCGGCTATGACGCGGTGGACCTTGAGGCGGCGCGGGCGCGGGGCGTCCGGGTGACCAACACGCCGGATGTCCTGACCAATGACGTAGCCGATCTTGGCGTGGCGATGATGCTGGTGCAATCGCGGGGCATGATCGGGGCCGAAACCTGGGTGCGCAACGGCTCATGGGCGACGAAGGGGCTTTATCCCTTGCAGCACCGGGTCTGGGGCAAGCGGGCGGGGGTCCTTGGCCTTGGCCGCATCGGCTATGAGGTGGCCAAGCGGCTGGCGGGCTTTGATCTGGAGATCGCCTATTCCGACATCGCGGCCAAGGACTTTGCCAAAGGCTGGGAGTTCATCGCCGATCCGGTGGCTTTGGCCGCGCGGTCGGATTTCCTGTTCGTGACCCTCGCCGCCTCGGCCGCCACCCGGCATATCGTGGGCGCCAAGGTGATCGAGGCGCTGGGGCCGCAAGGCATGCTGATCAACATCAGCCGGGCCTCGAACATCGACGAGGAGGCGCTGCTGACGGCGCTGGAGGGCGGCAAACTGGGCTCCGCCGCACTGGATGTGTTCGAGGGTGAGCCGAAGCTCAACCCCCGTTTCCTCGACCTGCCGAATGTGCTGGTGCAACCCCACCACGCCAGCGGCACCTATGAAACCCGCCAAGCCATGGGCAAGCTGGTGCGCGACAACCTGACCGCGCATTTCGCCGGCCAGCCGCTGCTGACGCCGGTGCTCTGATGCGCGCGATTGTCATTCACGCCGCGAAAGACCTGCGGATCGAGGACCGGCCCGACGAAACTCCGGGGCCGGGCCAGTTGCGCCTGCGGCTGGCGACGGGCGGGGTCTGCGGGTCCGACCTGCACTACTACAACCACGGTGGGTTCGGCGCGGTTCGATTGAAGGAACCGATGATCCTTGGCCATGAGGTTTCTGCCTTTGTCGAGGATGCGGGTGATACCGGCTTCACCAAGGGTCAGCTTGTCGCCGTGTCGCCCAGTCGCCCCTGCGGGGCCTGCAAGTTCTGCCTTGAGGGCTTGCCGAACCAGTGCCTGAACATGCGGTTTTACGGTAGCGCCATGCCTTTCCCCCACATTCAGGGCGCGTTCCGCGAAAGCCTTGTGGCGGATGCCAGCCAATGCGTCGATGCCACCGGCCTGACGGCGGGCGAGGCGGCGATGGGCGAACCGCTGGCCGTGACACTTCACGCCACGAAACGCGCGGGCGACATGCTGGGCAAGCGCGTCCTCGTTACCGGCTGCGGGCCGATTGGTGTTCTGGCGATCCTCGCCGCACGGCGGGCGGGCGCGGCCGAGATCGTGGCGACGGACCTGTCGGACTTCACCCTGTCCCTAGCGCGCAAGGTGGGCGCGGATCGGGTGATCAATACCGGCACCGACCCTGACGCCCTGGCCGCCTGCAGCGCGGACAAGGGGACTTTCGACGTGCTTTACGAATGTACCGGCGTCGCGGCGGCCCTGGCAGGCGGCATTGCCGCGATGCGTCCGCGCGGGGTGATCCTGCAACTGGGCCTTGGTGGCGACATGACGCTGCCGATGATGGCGATCACCGCCAAGGAACTGGAGCTGCGCGGGTCATTCCGTTTCCACCCCGAATTCGCGGTGGGGGTCGGGCTGATGCAGAAGGGGCTGATCAACGTGAAGCCGCTGATCACCCATACGGTCGGGCTGGATCAGGCCGAAGCCGCGTTCCGGCTGGCCAGCGATCGAAGCCAGGCGATGAAGGCGCAGATCGTGTTCTCCGGTTAAGGTATCGCGGTGGCGCCGATGGCGGCCAGCGCCGCCTCGGCCACCTCCAGATCCTGCGCGCCGGTTCCCGACCCGATGCCGATGCCGCCCAGCAGCACGCCGTTTCGCCAGATCGGCAGGCCGCCGGGCAAGCCGGTCATCGTGCCCTCGGTCGCTACTGCAATCGCCACGCGGACCGCCTCGGACAGCGCGTCCGAGGGCTTGCCGATAGAGGCTGCCGTTTGCGCCTTGGCCCGGGCCGACCGCAACGACAGGACCTTTGCCCCCGTCATCCGCAGCACGGCCAGATCCACCGCCGAGGGATCAACGATCACGATGCATTGCGGCTGGCCCATGGCTTGTGCCTTTTCCGACGCAGCGTGCAACATGGCCAGCAAGGCGGAATCGGTCAGCCTTTCGGTGGGAATCGTGATCTGCATGGGCCGGCCTTTCGGTTTGACGCCTGTCATTGGTAACGATAACAATTAGCGGAAGGGGAGGCGACTGTCATGTCATTCTTCGAAATCATCGATCCGGTCTTTGGCGCCTATGTGCTGGGCAATGCGCCGGTCAAACGGCTGGCCACCGGCTTCGACTGGGTCGAGGGGCCGGTCTGGTTTGGGGATCTTGGGTGCCTTCTGTTCTCCGACATCCCGAACAACCGCACCTTGCGCTGGACCGAAGACGGCGTGACCACCTTTCGCAGCCCGTCGAACTACGCTAACGGCCACACCCGCGACCGGCAGGGCAGGCTGATCAGTTGTGAACATGGAACCCGGCGTGTCACGCGGACGGAGTGGGATGGAACGATCTCGGTGGTTGCAGACAACTTCGACGGCAAGCCGCTGAACAGCCCGAATGACGTGATCGTGGCGCGTGATGGCAGCATCTGGTTCAGCGATCCGCATTACGGGATCATGACCGACTATGAAGGCTACAAGGCCCCGCAGGAACTGCCCTGTTCCGTCTACCGGGTCGATCCCACGGGCAAGGTAGAGGCGGTCATCACCGACATGGCCTGCCCGAATGGCCTTGCCTTCAGCCCCGATGAAACACGGCTCTATGTGGCCGATACGGGCCGGATGCACAGCAGCGACCCCCAGCATATCCGCGTCTATGATATGGTCGATGGCCGAGCAGTGAACGGGCGGCTCTTTCACTCCATCAGCCCCGGTTGCGCCGATGGGATCAGGGTGGACAGCGACGGCAACCTCTGGTCCTCGGCCGCTGACGGGGTGCATTGCATTGCGTCGGATGGCCGCCTTCTGGGCAAGATTCTGGTGCCGGAACTGGTTTCCAACATCTGCTTTGGCGGCAGGGCGAAGCACCGGCTTTTCATCACCGCGACGACCAGTGTCTACTCGGTCGTCCTGAACCGAAAGGGCGTGCAATGGCCGTGACTTCACCGCAGATCGGGCTGATCGGCCTTGGCACGATGGGGGCGGCGCTGGCGCTCAACATCGCCGAGAAGGGATTTCCGATCGCCGTCTGGAACCGCACGGCCCAGGTGACGCGGGATTTCCACGCCGGGGCAGGGGCGCTGGTGCCCCGCATCATGCCCACCAAGACGTTGGCCGATCTGGTGGCCGCGATCCGCCCGCCGCGCGCGATCATCCTGATGGTGCCGGCCGGGCCAGCGGTCGATGACCAGCTTGCCGCACTGACCGGGCTGCTTGACCCCGACGATCTGGTGATCGACGCAGGCAACGCGAACTTCCACGACACCAACCGCCGCACCGCGGCCGGACTGCCGTTCCGCTTCATGGGGATGGGCGTCTCGGGCGGCGAAGAGGGCGCGCGCCATGGCCCGGCGATCATGGCGGGTGGCGCGGCCGATGATTGGTCGCGCATGGCGCCCGTGCTGCAAGCCATTGCCGCCCGCGCCGAGGATGGCACCCCTTGCGCCGGTCACATGGGGCCTGCGGGGGCCGGGCATTTCGTCAAGGCGGTCCACAACGGCATCGAATATGCCGACATGCAGATGATCGCCGAGGTTTACGGCGTGATGCGCGACGGGTTGGGCATGGGCGCGCATGCCATTGGCACCACGTTCGAGCGCTGGAACGCGAGCATCCTGCGCTCCTATCTGGTCGAGATCTCCGGCATGGTGGCGCTGGCCGATGATCCGGAGTCGGGCGGGCCGCTGCTGGATGTGATCCTGGATGCCGCCGGGCAAAAGGGCACCGGCCGCTGGACCGTGATCGAGGCGCAGAACCTCGCCGCACCGATCCCGGTGATCGAGGCGGCGGTGATGGCGCGGAATGTATCTGCCCGGGTTGCAGAGCGGGCCGCAGGTGAGCGGGTTTTCGGCCCGGCGCCGCAACGCGTCGAAGGGCTGGCAACCGAAGATCTTGAGCAGGCGCTGATCGCGGGCAAGATCCTGTGCTACGCGCAAGGCTTTGCCATGATGGCGGCAGCCGGTGCCGAATTCGGCTGGGCGCTTGACATGCCCGCCATCGCGCGGGTCTGGCGGGCCGGCTGCATCATCCGCTCGGCCATGCTGAACGACATGGCAGAGGCGCTGGCCGAAGACCCGGGCCGCAACCTGATGCTGGCGCCGTTCTTTGCCGATCACCTGCACCGCTCGGTTCCCGGCTTGCGGCGGCTCGTCGCGGCTGGGGCGCTGCACGGTCTGGCTTGCCCCGCGCTGTCCTCGGGTCTGGCCTGGTTCGACATGATGCGCACCGCGCGCGGGACCGCCAACATGATCCAGGCGCAGCGCGATTTCTTTGGCCTGCACGGGTTCCAGCGTCTGGACGGGCATGATCTGCCACACGGGCCCTGGGCCGCGGCTTGATGATGCCGACCGGTTTGCGCCCCGTGTCACAAAGCGAGGCAGCCGCAGCCTGTGGGGTGTCGGAGATGACCGTAAGCCGGGTTTTGCGGGTCCAGCCCGGGTGTAGGCCGAGAATGCCGCAAGGGTTTGGGCTGAGGCCCGTGATCTAGGCTATGTCCCGAACCGGATTGTCGGTGCGCTTGCGGACGCCCGGGTGCAACTGGTCGCGGTCATCGTCCCCAGCCTGTCAGTATGGTCTTTCCCTACATGCTGATGGGCCTGTCCGCCGGGCGTGAGGGAGGCGGGCTGCAACTTGTCCCTGGGCTTGGCAACTATGACGCGGGCACGGAAGCAAGGGTGTTGGCTGAACTTCTGGCGCAGCGCCCATCGGCCGTGGTGCTGACGGGGCTGGATCATAGTCCGCGCACCCGCATGATGCTGGGACAGGCTGCTGTTCCGGTCGTAGAGATCTTGAAAGTTACGGGGTGGGGATCGACTGTGTCGCAGGGTTGTCAGAGCGTGCCGTGGGATTGCAGATGGGGCAGGCCGTTGTTGCCGCAGCCATCGCATTGCGGTTTTGCTGCGCTCGCCCCAGCAAGGCGACCGCCGCTAGGAAAGCGGCTTTGCCGGATTTGTCGAGGCACTGACGGCCGCCGGCCTTCCCGCTGTTGGCTGTGTGACTTGCGATGGACCAAGTTCGCTGCTCAAGGGGAGGGGCGCTGGCGGCTGCGGCTCTGGCCCGAGGTCGAATTCTTCTACTGCACGAATGACATGATCGCTGCGGGGCAGATGATTCTGCATCGACTGTCTGGTGCTCCAACGGGCCCGCGCGAAGAGATTGTCCTGCGGATCGATATGGGCGCAACGCTGCAAGATCAGCCCGTCTCGCCTGGCACAAGGCGCGTGGGCACGACTGTCACCTCTTGAATCACATTTCCTTTCAGGCGGGCGACAAGCGCCTCAGCGGCGGCCTTGCCGATTGCCGTGGTCGGGACCACGGTTGTCGTCAATCTGCGGGGCAAGATCGACGCTGCCTCCATCCCGCCCCAACCGGCAATGCCGATGTCTTCGGGACAGCGAAGACCACGGGTCTGCGCGTAGGCCAGACCGCCGATCGCCATTTCGTCGTTGTGAAAGTAGACCACATCCAGCTTGGATTGTCGGCCAAGCAGTGTCTCGAGTCCGTAGTAACCGGCGTAAAATCCCGGCGCGTCGTGCAGCACTTCTCGGGCGAGCAACGGATGCCCCGCGCGCGCAAAGGTAGTCTCGAAGCCTTCCAGCCGAGCGGCCCCCATCACATCGGCCCGGGCCAGAGCTCCGACATAGCCGACTCGGCGCCGCCCGCGCCGCAGCAGGTACTGCCCCATCTCGGCGCCACAATCGAAATGTGAAAATCCGACCGACATGTCGATCGGGCTCGTCGTAAGATCCCAGATCTCGACGACGGGTGACGCCGCTTGCCGCAAAAGCTCAACCGTTCCCGGCGTATGTGTGCGACCGGAGAGAATCAGCCCCGCCGGACGCCAGCTGATCACCTGACGGATCCAGGCTTCCTCCTCTTCGGGCGAATGATTGTTGGCTCCGATCATCAACTGATAGCCCAACCGGCTGAGCGCCCGGTCAACCCCGTCAAGGACATGGCCGAAAAGGCCTGAGGTCAGCCTTGGCACGCACATCCCGACAAGGGTGCTTGCCTGATCCGCACCAAAGGCAGCGGCGAGTCGGTTTGGCACATATCCCAGCGTTTCCGCGATCTTCATCACCTTTTCCCGGGTGGCATCAGAAAAACCGGACCCGCCGCGCAGCACCCGGCTGACAGTCATCTTCGAGACTCCGGCAGCGCGGGCAATGTCTTTCAGATTGGCTTTCATGGTGGGGTGGGACCTTTGGTGACCGGGTTGCGAGGGCGTTTATGTTATCGATAACTATTCGCTTGACAGCATAAGGACGCGGGATCATTCTTTGCTACGTTACCGGTAAAGCTGACGCAAGATCAGTCCGAAGCCGGCAGCGACTCTGGGAGGAGCCAGCATGCACCCGTCGCCTGACGGCCTTTTCTTTGACCGTGTTGTCAAATCCTTTGGCGGCACCAGGGCGCTCAAGGGGGTCTCGCTGACGGTTGGCCGGGGCGAGATCGTGGCGCTCCTCGGCGAAAACGGCGCCGGCAAATCCACGCTGATCAAGGTGCTGGGCGGCATCCACAAGCCCGATGAAGGCGATGTCCGGATCGACGGCGTGCCCTACGCCCATGAGGCGGGCAAGGCGGGCGGGCAGAAGGTTGCCTTCATTCACCAGGATCTTGGCCTGATCGAATGGATGAGCGTGGCCGAGAACATCGCCCTTGCGCTTGGCTATGTTCGCAAGGGCCGCCGCATCGACTGGACCGCGACTGAAGCGGCGGCAGATGCAGCGCTGCGGCTTGTCGAGGCAGAGTTTCCCTCCACGGCCCGCATCTCAAGCCTGACGCGCACCCAGAAATCCCTTGTCGCCATCGCCCGCGCGCTGGCGGCCAGCAGCGATTTCCTTGTCCTCGACGAGCCCACCGCCAGCCTGCCCGCGGATGAGGTGGAGCGACTTTTCGCGGCCCTGCGCCCACTGAAGGCACGCGGTGTCGGGATGATCTATGTCAGTCACCGGCTGGACGAGATCTTCCGGATCGCCGATCGCGTAGCCGTGCTGCGCGATGGGCAGATGGCGGGCATGCGCCCGGTCAGCCACACAACGCCCGAAGAACTTGTCAGCATGATTGTCGGGCGGAAGGCGCGGGAAATCGCCCGGCCACCGGTTCAGGACGGCCCCGCGATCCTGAAGGTCGAGGGCCTTGCTACCCGGGCAGTCGGGCCGGTCAACTTCGAGATCCGGCGTGGTGAGCTTCTGGGCCTTGCCGGCCTGCGCGGCGCCGGGCACGAAGATATCGGCCGCGCGCTGTTCGGGGTGATCCCCCATGCCGGGCGCGTCATGTTGGATGGCCATGCGCCCGATCTACGCTCGGCCCAGGCGGCCATGCGGTCTGGCATCGGTCTGGTCGCGCGTGACCGGATCGGCGAAAGCGTGGCGCCGGGCCTGTCGATCCGCGAGAATACCTTCCTCAACCCGTCCGCAACGCGCCGGGGCCTCCTGTCTGTGATGCCGCCCCGCCGGGAGGACGCCATGGCCCAGGCCATCGGACGCCGCGTCGGCCTGTCACCGAATGACCCGACGCTGGCGATCGAGGCGCTTTCGGGCGGCAACCAGCAAAAGGTCGTGGTCGGGCGCTGGCTGGATTCCGGCCGCAGGCTGCTGATCACCGAAGACCCGACTGCCGGCGTCGATGTCGGGGCCAAGGCAGAGATCTACCACCTGCTCTATCAGGCGCTTGCCGATGGCATGGGCGTGCTGGTCGTCTCGACCGACTTCGAGGAAATCGCTGCGATCTGCCACCGCGCCATCGTGTTCAGCCGGGGCTTGCCCGTGGCCGAACTGAGCGGCGTCGAACTTTCCACTGAATCGTTGATCCAGGCCGCATCGGCCGGTGAAGCCGCCTGAGGATCTGCAATGCCCGGAATAGACTCCAACGCCGTCGAGCCGACCAGGGATGAACTCCGGGGGTTGAGCCCGTTGCGCAAGGCGCTGCGTCTGGCTCCGACCTATGGGTTGGTTATCCTGATGCTAGGGCTGATCCTCTTGTTCTCGATCCTCTTGCCCACCACCTTCCCGACCCTTCTGAATGTCCGCTCGATCCTGAGCGACAAGGCAATCATCGCGATCCTTGCGCTGGCGGCGATGATCCCCATGGCGGCGGGGCGCATCGACCTGACCGTGGGCTACGGGATCGTGCTTTGGCATATCCTCGCGATCAGCCTGCAAACGCTTTACGGCCTGCCATGGCCCGTGGCCGTCGGCATTGTCCTGATCCTCGGCGTGATCACCGGCGCGCTGAACGGACTGCTGGTCGAAGTTGCCCGCATCGACAGCTTCATCGCCACCCTCGGCACCGGCACCGTCCTTTACGCCCTGGCCCTTTGGCACACCGGTGGGCGGCAGATGGTGGGGGCGCTTCCCGATGCCTTCTATGCCATCAACGGCACCTTCATCTTCGGTCTGCCGATCACGGCCTATTACGTTCTGGCCATCACAGTGACGCTGTGGGTCGTTCTCGATTACACCCCGGTAGGTCGCTACCTCTATGCCATCGGCGCAAACCAGCGCGCGGCAGAGCTGAACGGGATTCCGACCCGGAAATTCGTGATCGGCGCCTTCGTGACTTCGGGGCTTCTGACCGCGCTGGCAGGGGTGCTGCTCGCGTCGAAGCTGCGCATCGGGCAGGCCTCGGTCGGCCTGGAGTTCTTGTTGCCTGCGCTGGTCGGCGCCTTCCTTGGGTCAACCACGATCAAGCCGGGCCGCGTCAATGTCTGGGGGACAATCGTGGGCGTGATGATCCTGGCGGTCGGCATCTCGGGCATTCAGCAATTCGGCGGCAGCTTCTGGGTCGAGCCCATGTTCAACGGCACCACCCTTCTGATCGCGATCGGCATCGCCGGCTACGCGCAACGGAAGAAGGGGACGAAATGAGAAACGATCAGCACAGTATCGGGAGGAACATCATGCTGAAACGAACCCTGCTCAACGGGCTGCTTGCGGGCACCATTCTGGCCGCCTCGGGGCTTGCCGGCTTTGCGCAAGAAGCCTTTGACGGCCCCACCAGCGGTCCGAAGGCAGCCGAGGGCAAGACCATCGTCGTCCTTGCCGCCGACATGAAAAACGGCGGCATCTTGGGCGTGACCACCGGGATCGAAGAGGCCGCTGCCAAGATCGGCTGGGAGGTCAAGGTTCTGGACGGTGCGGGCTCGGTGCAAAGCCGTTCCGCCGCCGTGGGGCAGGCCCTGGCGCTGAACCCTGACGGGATCGTCATCAACGGCTTCGACGCCGCCGAACAGCAGGCCGCGCTGGAAGGTGTTGTCGCGGCAGGGATCCCGATGGTCTCCTGGCATTCCGGGCCCAAGATCGGCTGCGACGCGCCGGGCGGCATCTTTGCCAACGTCTCGACCGACGCGATGGACGTCTCGGCCAAGGCGGCGCAATGGGCGCTGGATGACGCGGGCGGCAAGCCGGGCGTGGTGATCTTCACCGACTCGACCTACACCATCGCGATCCTGAAGGCCGCCAAGATGAAGGAGATCATCGAGGCGAACGGAGGCACCGTGCTGCAATGGGTCGACACGCCCATCGCCGAAACCTCGACCCGCATGGGGCCGCTGACGACCACGCTTCTGCAACAGCACGGCGCGGCCTGGACCCATTCGCTGGCGATCAACGACCTCTACTTCGATTTCATGGGGCCGTCGCTTGCTGCCGCGGGGATTGACGGCAAGGGCGCGCCGAAGGCCGGATCCGCCGGCGACGGATCGGAAGCCGCCTTCCAGCGCATCCGCACCGGCCAGTATCAGGCCGTCACGGTGGCCGAACCCCTGAACCTTCAGGGCTGGCAGATGGTTGACGAACTGAACCGCGCTGTGCAGGGCGAACCCTGCTCGGGCTATGTCACGGCACCCGCGCTGGTGACCGAGGAAGGGCTTTCCAAGTCGGAAGGCAACACCTTCGATCCCGACAACGGCTACCGCGAGGCCTATGCCGCGATCTGGGGCAAGTAAGCCCGCAAACCTTGGGGCGCCAGAGCATTCCTAGCGCCCCAGTCACGACTATTGCTGCCGGGTCGTCGCGCCGGAAACCACATTGCAGGGTCTCAACGTGACAAGCCCCCTGCCCGATCAGCGGCAGTGCCTGCCACTGGATAAAGCGCCGCGCCTCTGCGCCGCTGACCCTGCATTCGGTACAGAAACAACCCTGGAATGGCGGGCCAGCAGGCAAGGTGTTCAGGGCCGACGCCAATGGCGCAAGCTGCATCTGGCCATGGACACGGCCATGTACGACATTCGCGCCGTGGAATTCACCTCCAGCAGCGACGGCGATCGCCCATTCGTCGGGAAAACAGTCTCCTGGACTGTTTTCTGTGCCGCCTCATTGCAGGACCTGCTCGGTCAGATCCCAGAGGGCGAAGAGATCGGCACCGTGACCGCCAATGGCGCTTCTGGCAGACGTCGCAGCCAAACCACCATCTCCGACCGCCAGGCCACAGCGATCATACCCATCCGCAAGAACGGTGGGCCCTGGAAAGAGGACTGCCCGGCAGCCCGGGGACGAAACTAAACCCTGCGCGCCACCCGACACTATGGCCGGGCGTTCTGGAAGCGCTGGACCGGATACCACATCCGAAGCCGCATCGAGGCGAAGATGCGATGCCTGAAGACCTTCGTTGAACGCATCGCCGCAAGAGACCCAGACCGCCAGAGCGCCGAAATCCAGATCCGGGTCGCCCTCATGAACCGCTTCTCGGCCCTCGGAACGGCCGACATC
>JBGSNN010000300.1:0-8825 GCA_041739655.1 Albidovulum sp.
CCCGGCGCGCGGTGTTCGCGACCTGCCCGCGGGTCGTCCTGGCGGCGCGGCCGGGCGAGGCGCTGTTGGTTCACCGGCTGGCGCTGCATGGCATCAGCCCTTGGGTTCCAGGCGCCAAGGCCCCGGATGAGGGACGCATCAGCGCCTATTTCCGCCCGTGCCTGGCCAGCATCGGCGAGTGGCTTGCTCTCTGAGGCGCGGCGCGGGCGGCGGGGCACATCCTGCATCCGCTGTTTCTCTTGACGCAAAATCAAGGTATCAGGACCTCAATCGGGCAGGAGCGGCGGCCGGGTCCGGGCCGCCCTGAGGCCGGTATGGTCCGGTAGAATCCGGCGGCAGAGGTGAGGCAGGCAGATGTGCAGATGGGCAGCCTATATTGGCGCACCGATCTTTCTTGAGGATATCGTCAGCCGCCCCGGTCATTCGCTGGTCCATCAGAGCCAGTGCGCGACGGAGTGCAAGTCGGCGTTCAATGCCGATGGTTTCGGCATCGCCTGGTATGGCGACAAGGAAGAACCGGGTCTGTTTCGCGACATCCTGCCGGCCTGGTCCGACCCCAATCTGCGTTCGCTGACGGCGCAGGTGCGCTCGCGCCTCTTCCTTGCCCATGTCCGGGCCTCGACCGGCACCGCGACCAGCCGCAACAACTGCCATCCCTTCGCTGTCGGCCGCTGGTGCTTCATGCACAATGGCCAGATCGGTGGCTATGAGGCTTTCCGCCGCGATGCCGACATGTTGATCCCGGATATGCTCTATCCGCACCGCAAGGGGGCGACGGACAGCGAGGCGCTGTTCCTTCTGGCGCTGGCCGAGGGCATGGATGCCGACCCGCGCGGCGCGCTGGAGCGTGCGACGGCGCGGCTTGAGGGCCTGTCGCGCGCCAAGGGCTCTGCGCCGCATTTTCGCATGACTGCCGCCTTTTCGGACGGCCAGCGCCTTTACGCGGTGCGCTACGCCACCGATGATCACGCCCCGACGCTCTATCACCGCTGGTCCGACAGCCGCGGCGGCAGGGCGGTGGTGTCCGAGCCTCTCGAAAGCGGCGAGGACTGGCAGGCCGTCCCGCCCGGCAGCTTCTGCACCTTCGACGGCACCGCGCTTGAGGTCGAGCCGTTCCGACCGGTGCTATCGGCCCGCGCCGCCTGAGCCGGCGGGAATGTCGTTTTCGCGCGCCAGATGACGCAAACCGCAGCCGTGCGCCGGTGTTTGACGGTAAAAGGGCTGCACGCAATCGACATCGGGAGAGACGAGCATGAGCGAAGTGGCCGAGGGTCGCAGGGCACGGAGCGGCGGCGGTGCGGCGCGCCGGGCCGAACGCACGGCGGTTCACATCGAATGCGCCCGGTTCATTGAACGCAACATCCCGAACTTCGAGGTGCTGAACGACGAGGCGATCGAGATCATCGAGCGCAACGCCGAGACGGTCCTTGAGGAAGTCGGCGTCAACTTCGTCGAGAACCCGGGGGCGCTGAAGCTCTGGAAGGACGCCGGCGCCGACGTGCAGGGCGAAAGGGTGCGGATCCCGAGGGGCCTTGCGCGCCAGCTCTGCAAGACCGCGCCCTCGTCCTACGTCCAGCACGCCCGCAATCCCGAACGCAGCGTGACCGTCGGCGGCAAGGGCCTTGTCCTCGCCCCGGTCTATGGCCCGCCCTTCGTGCGCGACGCCGACGGCGGCCGACGCTATGCGACCCTCGCCGATTTCCAGAAGTTCGTGAAACTCGGCTACATGTCGAAATGGCTGCACCATTCCGGCGGCACGGTCTGCGAACCGACCGACGTGCCGGTGAACAAGCGCCACCTCGACATGCTGATGGCGCACATGACGCTGTCCGACAAGCCCTACATGGGCTCGGTGACAGAGCCTTCGCGCGCGGCGGATTCGGTGGCGATGTCCGAAATCCTCTTCGGCGGCCTCAATGACCGTACGGTGATGACCTCGCTCGTCAACATCAACTCGCCGCTCACCTTCGACGGCATCATGATGGGTGCGCTCGAGGTCTATGCCAAGGCCAATCAGGCGGCGATCATCTCGCCCTTCATCGTCGGCGGTGCCATGGCGCCGGTGACGGTGGCGGGCACGCTGACGCAGGTCCTGGCCGAGGTGCTGGCCGGCGTCGCCTATTCCCAGCTTGTCCGCGCCGGCGCGCCGGTGATCTTCGGCGCCTTCGTGACTTCGATCGACATGAACTCGGGCGCGCCGACCTTCGGCACGCCGGAGGCGAGCCTCATCACCTACGGCGCGGGCCAGCTTGCCCGCCGGCTCGGGCTGCCCTACCGCTCGGCCGGCGCCTTCTGCGGCTCGAAGCTGCCCGACGCGCAGGCCGCCTATGAAAGCGCCAACAGCCTCAACATGGGGCTTCTCTCGGGCGTGAACTTCATGCTCCATGCCTGCGGCTGGCTTGAAGGCGGGCTGGTGTCCTCGTTCGAGAAATTCGTGATGGACGCCGATCAGCTTGGTGTGCTGCATGGCCTCGCCAAGGGCGTGGACCTGAGCGAAAACGGCCAGGCGATGGACGCGATCCACGAGGTCGGGCCGGGGAGCCACTACCTTGGCTGCGCCCATACCCGGGCGAATTTCAAGGATGCCTTCTGGCGCACCGAACTTTTCGACTACAAGCCCTATGAGACCTGGGCCGAAGAAGGCAGCCGCGATACCGTCGCGCTGGCGCGCGCCCGTGTCGAAAAGCTGCTTAACGACTACCAGAAGCCCGCGATGGATCCGGGCGTCGAAGAGGCGCTGACCGAGTTTGTTGCGCGCAAGAAGGCCTCGATGCCCGACGCCTTCATGTGATCGCGCGATCCGTGATCAGAACATGGGCCGCCCCGAGGGGCGGCCTTTTTCATGTCCGGACCGGGCGCGGCAAAAGCTGCGCTTCGCCGATCATCGCGATCAGAAGCTCGATATGCCGGGTGAAGCTGTAGGTAGCCGCGCCGGATTTGCGCGTCTCTTCGACCTCGGCCTCCTCGGCAATCAGGACGGACAGCGCACGTTCCGGCGCGGGCGGCTCTCCGACCCGCATGACCCGCTTGAGGTCGCGGTTGCGGTTGTAGCCCGTCACCCCGGCCCGCGCGGCGCGGATCAAGATCCGCGGGCGGCGGAGATCGGAAACAAGCGTCAGAAGATCGGTCATGGTCAGGCTCCGGCTGATTTCAATCGGAAGATGAAACACATCGCGCCGGTGTTGCGGATTGTTCACCCCGAGCGCGCGCCGGAAACTTGAAAATTTAGCAAAATGCGCGAAATCCTGATGCCATGCGGAGCTTTAACGAACAGGTAACCAATACAACCCACGGTTGCACACGGTTCGGTTAAGGCGCCGTAAAGGGCGCGACAGATTTGGGGGAACCATGACACTTACACCACACCGCGGCGGCTTTCCCGACTGGCTGCCCGAAAGCAGCCGCCTCTACCTGAGGCACACCGAAGACGGGATGTCGATCCGCGCCATCGCCCGCGAAGAGGGCTGCCATGCCTCAACCGTGCTGCGCCGGATCAGGTCCTGCGAGAACCGCCGCGACGATCCCTTGATCGATACTGCGCTGACGGAAATCGGCCGTCTCGCCAAAACCGCGCTAGGCGCATCCGACACCGACGACCGTAAGAAGGGAAAATCCGACATGACCGCACCCATCCGCCATTCCCACTCCGGCAAGATCGCTGACGAGGCGACCGTGAAGCGCGAGGCGCGGCGCATCCTGCGCCGCCTGTGCGAGATCGGGGCGCTTCTGGCCGTGGCGCCCGAGATGGAGAAGGCAGCGGTTCTCAAGGGCGACATCCGCACCGCCGTGGTCGATTGCGCCGTGGCGCAAGCCTTTGCGCTGAACGACTGGATCGCGGTCGAACAGGCCGGGCGGGTCACCACATACCGGATCACCGCGACAGGGCGTTCGGCGCTGAAACGGCTTCTGGAGGAAGAGCAGGGCGCCGGGACCGCGGGATTTGCCGAGGCGCAATCCGTCTTTGCGGACCAGCATCGCGTCTGGGGCGACCGCGCGGTGGCGGAGCCGGGCGAGGATCAGCCGCGCCGGCTGCGCTTCAATCTTGCCGAAAGCCCGCTCGCGCTTCTCGGGCGGCGCAAGGACAAGGATGGCAAGCCCTTCCTGACGCCGGACCTGGTCGCGGCCGGCGAACGCCTGCGGGAGGATTTCGAACTGGCCCAGATGGGGCCGCGGATTGCGCAGAACTGGGAACGCTTCCTGACCGCGGGCGACCGCGGCGGGTTTGCCCCCGATGGCGGAATCGGCGGCGGTTCGGGCCAGGCGCGCGACCGGGTTGCGGCAGCGTTGCGCGACCTCGGGCCGGGGCTTGGCGACATGGTCCTGCGCTGCTGCTGCTTTCTCGAAGGGCTCGAGGCGGCGGAAAAGCGGCTTGGCTGGTCGGCGCGGTCCGGCAAGATCGTGCTCAGGATCGCGCTCCTTCGGCTCAAGCGCCACTATGACGCGGTCAATGGCGGCAAGGCGCCCCTGATCGGCTGAGCCGGGATCGGGGCCGGGCGCCGTCCCGCACCCGGCTCCCCGGGGTCTCAGGCCCGGGCGCGGGTTGCGCCCGCGGCATGCAGGATGCCGGCGAGGATTCCGCCTGCAAGCGGGGCCACGATGAAGAGCCAGAGATCCGCGAGCGCCTTGCCGCCGACCAGAAGGGCCGGCCCGATCGAGCGCGCGGGATTGACCGAAACGCCGGTGACATTGATGCCAACCAGATGGATGCCCGCCAGAGTGAGGCCGATGGCAAGCCCCGCCATCGCACCCGGCGCGCCATCCTGCGTCGCGCCGAGGATCACGGTCACGAACAGAAAGGTCGCGATGGTTTCGAAGACAAAGGCCGCTCCCATCGAATAGCCGCCGAGATAGCCGCTGCCGTAGCCGTTCTGGCCAAGGCCGTTGACCGCAAGCGAATAGTCCGCCTTGCCGCTTGCGATGGTCAGGATCACCACAGCGCCCGCGATGGCGCCGACGACCTGTGCGACAGCATAGCCGAGGAAATCCGACAGCGTCATGCGACCCGCGGCCACCATCCCGAGCGAGACCGCCGGATTGAGATGCGCCCCCGAGATCGCGCCGAGCCCGTAGGCTGCGGCAACGATCGACAGACCGAAGGCGAGCGAAATTCCGAGCATTCCGATCTGGCTGCCCATGAGGACGGCCGCGCCGACGCCGAAAAACACGAGGATGAAGGTGCCGATGAACTCGGCGAGCAGTTTCTTGGACATGGTACTGGTTACTCCCAAACAGTTTACCCAGCCGGGGCGGCGCCGAGGCGGCGCCTGTACCGGCCCACGTTGCCTTGCGGCCGGAAAAGGCTTATCCCATCGCCAAGCGACCAGAAAGGGGAATTAACCGTGCGTGACCTCAAGATTCCCGACCAGCGCCACCCCGAAAAGGCGCGCAGACCGGATCAGGCGCAGCCGAAAAAGCCGGACTGGATCCGGGTCAAGGCCCCGACCTCGGCCGGCTACCGCGAGACCCGCGACATCCTCAAGGAAAACCGCCTGGTGACGGTCTGCGAGGAGGCGGGCTGCCCCAATGTCGGCGAATGCTGGAGCCAGGGTCACGCCACCATGATGATCATGGGCGAGATCTGCACCCGCGGCTGTTCCTTCTGCAACGTCGCGACCGGCAAGCCCGACGCGCTTGACGTGTTCGAACCGGGCCGGGTCGCCCATGCGGTCGAGACGCTGGGCCTGAAGCATGTCGTCATCACCAGTGTCGATCGCGACGATCTGGCGGATGGCGGGGCCGAGCATTTTGCCCAGACCATCCGCGCCATCCGCCACCGCGCGCCCGGCACGACGATCGAGATCCTGACCCCGGACTTTCTGCGCTGTGCTCCGGAGGTGCTTGAAAAGGTCGTCGAGGCGCGGCCGGACGTGTTCAACCACAATCTTGAGACCGTGCCCGGTCTTTACCCCGAGGTGCGCCCCGGCGCGCGCTATTTCCATTCGCTGCGGCTCCTGCAGCGGGTGAAAGAGCTTGACCCGGCGATGTTCACCAAATCCGGCATCATGGTCGGCCTTGGCGAAGACAAGCAGGCCGTCGGGCAGGTGATGGACGACATGCGCGCAGCGGATGTCGATTTCCTGACCATCGGCCAGTATCTGCAACCGACCCCGAAGCACCACCGCGTCGAACGCTTCGTCACTCCGGATGAGTTCAAGGGCTATGAGAAGGCCGCCTATGGCAAGGGCTTCCTCATGGTCTCGGCCACCCCGCTGACACGGTCATCCTATCACGCCGGCGACGACTTTGCGCAACTCCGCGCCGCGCGTCTTGCGAAACTCGGCCGGGCCTGACAGCCCGGACCGGGACGCGAAAGGCCGGCTGGACCGGACCATGTACCCACCCGCGACGGCGCGCGGGCAGGCGCTGCGCCTATTCTGCGGGCGACACGCGCCCGAGATAGGCGGCGATCGCGGCGCGGTCCGCCTGCGGCAGCTTTGCGGTATTCTGGATCACGAGGGCCATGTGCCCGCCCGCGCTGTCGTAGTCGGGCGTGAACCCCGAGGTGAGATATTCGACGACATCGGCCTTCGACCAGGTCAGCTTGGCCGGTGTGATGTTGGGGAACTTGCCCTTGCCGTCCGGCGTCGGCCCCCCGGCGAGCCAGCGCTCACGCTCCATCGCGCCAAGCGCATTGCGCGGCGTGTGGCATTCACCGCAATGGCCAAGCGCCTCCGCCAGATAGCGGCCGCGCGCCTCTTCGGGTGTGAGATCGCCGGTGACAGCCCAGTCCGAGCTCAGGAAGAGAAGCTTCCACCCCCCCATCGCGAGACGGACGTTGAACGGAAACGGCACGTCATGCGGTTTGGAGGCGGCAGAATCTGCGGGCAGAGTGGCGAGAAAGGCGCGCAGGTCGGCGACATCCTGTGGGTCGGCCTTGCTGTAGCTCACATAGGGAAACACCGGGTAATAGTGCTGACCCGAGGGTGAGACCCCGCGCAGCATGGCATTGCCAAGGTCCTGCACCGTCCAGGCACCGATCCCGGCCTCGGCGTCGCTGGAGATGTTGGGCGCATAGAAGGTCCCGAAGGGCGACCGAAACGGCTGCCCTCCGGCCAGGATCAGCCGGGCCTCACCGGTGGCATCGGCCGCGGCATGGCAGGAGGCGCAGCCGCCGGCCCAGAACACCTGTTCCCCGCGCATCGCATCGCCGCTGACGCCGTCAAAGGCGGCGTCAGGTAGCGAGCGGGGTTTCACCATCGCCCAGCCCGCCACGGCAATCACGATGGCGGCCCCGACAGCGACGCGGAGGCGGCGTGGTCCCATCATTGTCGCGGCCGTTCACGGCCCCCGGCGCCTGCCGTCACTGGGGAACGCGGAAGGCCTTGTGGCAGGCGCCACAGGCTTCGCCGACCGGACCCATCGCGGCCTTCATCGGTTCAAGTCCGGTTCCCGCCGCCGCCTGCAATGCCGTTGCAGCCGCGACCATCGCCTTGCCCTTGTCGCCGATGTCGGAGCCGTCGGCCCAGATCGCGGGCAGGGCAATCGATGCCGGATTGGCATCATGGTCCGATCCCTGCGGCCACAGCATGGAGGTGTCGATCGTCACTGCGGTGACAAGGTTGTCGGCCGCCGCCTGGGCGACTTCGGCATTGTACTCCGCCTCGCCCTTGGCCATCGCGCCAAGCGTGCCGAGTTGCAGCGCACGGTAGAACATGATGCCCTGGCGCGCCTTGATCTGGGCGCTGAACGGGGCATCCTGCGCGACCGCAGTTCCCGCAAGGACAAGGCTTGCCGCCGCGGCCGTGGTGAGAAGTCTCAGCATGCACGTCTCCTTTTCTGGTTCGCAGGACAGAGTAGCTGTGCTTTAATCGCTGACCATTCCGAATTTTTGCAGTAGGTCTGTGCAGAATGTCACAGCCGCCATGCGGGGCGGGCTTTCCGCGTCCTGAGCGGCCATTCCCCCCGATCCGGGCTGTGGGATAACGAAATTGTGATCGGAGGTCGGATGATGCGCGACAACTGGGATGACCTGCGCTTCGTGCTCGCCGTTGCCGAGGCGGGCAGCGTCAGCGCCGCCGCGCGGCGCCTCGGCGTCAATCACGCGACCGTCCTGCGCCGGATCGCAGCCTTCGAGACCGCCTCGGGCCTCGCGCTGTTCGAAAAGGGGCCGCATGGATATGACGTTCCCGTCGATCAGCGCCGGATCATCGAGGCGACGCGCGACGTGGAGCAGGCGGTGCAGGCCGTCCGGCGCCTGTTGCAGGGCTTCCGGGCGCCCCTGTCCGGTGAAGTGCGGGTGACCTCGACCGACACCTTCTGCCTCTTCGTCATGCCCGAGGTCCTGGTGCATCTCAGGGCCGCTGCGCCCGACCTGAAGCTCGAACTTCTGTCGTCGAACGCCCATCTCGACCTTGCCCGGACCCATGCCGAAATCGCGGTGCGTCCGGCGGCGCAACTGCCGGACGACCTCTTCGGTGAGACGCCGGCAAGGCTCGGTTTTGCCGCCTTCTGCGCGGCGGGCTATGCGGGTGACGACTGGCTTGGCATCTCCGGCCCGCTGGCGCGCTCGGTGCCGGGGCGCTGGCTTGACGCGAACGTGGAACCTGCCCGCATCGCCGCCACCGCCGACAGCTTTCCGGTGCTGCGCGAGATGACGGCGCGCGGCCTAGGTCAGGCGATCCTGCCGGCGTTTCTCGGCCGCGAGGACCCGCGACTGGAGCCTCTGTCGGCGGAGTTCGCGCCCATCTCGGTCGATATCTGGGTGGCGAGCCACGCCGACATCGCGTCAGTGCCGCGCATCGCCGAGGTGCGGCGCGCGCTCTGCGATGCGCTTTCCGCGATGGCGCCAAGGCTTGCGGGGGCGGCTCAGGGTGCGGCGTGAACCT
>JBGSNN010000310.1:0-12210 GCA_041739655.1 Albidovulum sp.
GCGTGAAACCGGCTGCGCCAGCCCTCGGGCAGCGCCAGCCCGCAGCGCTCGGCCTTCTCCAGCATCCAGACCAGGGGCACGTTCGCCAGGGGCCGCGCCGCCTCCAGCCCGCCGAGTTGCCCGCCGACATCGCCATGCGCGCCGCGGAACCAGACCTGCTCCACCCGGTGCTTTCCGTCACCAGTCGCGGTGTCCCAGAGGATCGGCGCAAAGGCCGCCCGCGTCTCGTCATGGGCGAGCGCCTGAAAGCCGTGGCGCACCGACGGGCCGAGCGCATGGCTGTGGAAATCATGCTGCGGCTCGGTCCACATCCAGAGCAGGGGCAGCCGGACGCCCAGCGCCTTCACGGTATCGAAAACCCCGATCATCTCGATCTCCGCCGTGGCGTGGCAGAACTTGCGGCGGAAGGCGGGGATGAAACTGGATGTGCCGCCGCGCTGGTAATAGCGATAGGCAAGCTGCACGTTGCGCTCGGTGGCCTGCGACGCGGTCAGAAGCCCGACCTGATCGATCAGCCCGGCGAGCGAGCGCACCGCATAGGCGCCGCGCGAATAGCCGATGAGGAAGATCCGGTCGCCGGGCCGGTAGCGGCTGGCAAGCCAGCCATAGGCGCGGCGAATCTGCCGGTTGATCCCGCGCCCCATCGCGACGCTGGCGGTATCGCGCCACAGGTGCCACTGAACCCCCGCCTCGTAGTAGAGCGACGCCTGCGCCGAGGCGGGCCGGCTGTGCAGAAGCTGGTAGATCAGGCCGATATTCGTCTCGCGCCCCGGTTCCAGCGTGGACAGCGTGCCGTCGAGAAGGATGACGTGATCGCAAGGCTCGCGCCCGCGCACCGGGCTCTGCGTCTCGACCTGCCTGCCGATCCGCAGCAATTTGTAGAGCCTGCTGGCCAGATGCCATACCACGTCCCGTCTCCCATGCCCCGGTTGCGATGCTACGCCTGAACCGGCAACAGGCCAACTCAACAGGGACCAATTCCGTGTGATAGCCTGCGCGCGTTTCCCGGACTGCGACAGTCAGGCAAACCTAACCCCGGATCGTTGACAAAGGCTTGCAGCGGCGGGGCCGGGATCACTCGGGCGTGCGTTTCGACCGCAGACTCAGCCGCGATGCCCCTCTGACGCAACGACCCGCCCCGCGCATGGCGCCGGGCGGGTCGTCATGTCACACATCGGTCCCTTGGGGCGCGCGCCCCGAGGGCTCAGACCTCGTTGCGCATCACGGTTTCGATCGCCAGCGCGCCGAAGCCATTGAAGCGGGTATTGGTGGCCGTCGAATAGGCACCCATGCCCGAGACGAGCACATAATCGCCCTCGTCCAGATCGCCCGGCAGCATCACGTCACCCGGCAGACGGTCAACACTGTCGCAGGTCGGGCCAAAGACGATGCGCGCACGCGGTGCGGCGCTGCGGCGTGACCCATCCGGCGCCACCACGGCAAGACGGTCGATCATCCCCGCCAGCGTCACCTCGTCGAGCGAACCATAGGTGCCGTCGTTGAGGAACACATGCTCGTCATCGCGCACTCCCTTGACCCGCGCGGCCAGCGTGAAGCTTTCCGCGACAATGGCCCGGCCCGGTTCGCAGACCAGCGCCGGCGGCGTGCCCTCGAAGGCCTCGTCCGCGACGCGGCCAATGAGCGCGAAGATCGCCTCAAGCTGCGGCACTTCGCCCGAAAGCCGGTGCGACGGGAAGCCGCCACCGACGTTCAGCCGGCGCGCGCTGACGCCCGCCATGCGGCAGATCCGGGCGGCGGCGCGCAGATAGGCGTCCCAGGTCATCGGATCGGTGCATTGCGTGCCCGGATGGAAGGTCAGCGAGGCGACAAAGCCATTGTCGGCCACCACCCGCAGCAACTCCGCCGCCTTTTCCACCGTGGCGCCGAACTTGGCGCCGAAGTTGTAGGCGGCGCCCCCGACCGGCAGTTTGAACCGCACCGAGATTTCAGCCCCGGCGGGCACGATCTCGATCAGCTTCTTCAGCTCGGAATGGCTGTCGACAGAATAGGAGGCCACGCCCATCGCGACGGCATATTCGATCTCGTGCCGGGCGCGGACGGGATTGTGATAGTGCATCGCCGCCGACGGCGCGAGGCGCGCGATCATCTCGATCTCGGCCGGCGAGGCGACGTCGAAACCCTCGATGCCGGCGGCAATCAGGTTCTGGATCACCATCTCGTCCGGGTTCGACTTGACCGCATAGGTCACAAGGCCGGGAAAGCCGTCGATGAAGCGCCGCGCCGTCGCCTGAAGGACGGCGGGGGCGAAGAACATCACCGGGTTGACCGGATGTTGCGTGCGCAGAAATTCGGACGGATTCGCCCATATAGTCTTGGAAAGCCCCATCGGCCTGCTCCCGCCAACAGAGCGCAGCCACCTCTTGCCCCGGCTTGACGGGTCGGGAGACGCTTACGCGTTTCTACCAACCAGGCCAGGTGCGTATGAGCCGCCCTTTTCCTGAACGAAGTTGCGCGGATATGGGGCACAATCTTACCGATCAAAAGAGTAGATTTGCGGCGTAGCTTCGTTAATATGACGAAATGCCCAATCAATTTGCCGGTGTTGCGAAATGGACGACCTGGACCGCACGATGCTTGCCGCGCTCAGCTCCGACGCGCGGGTTTCCGTCGCCACACTGGCGCGGCGCCTGAAGGTCGCGCGATCGACCGTGCAGGCCCGGCTCGAGCGTCTCGAATCGACCGGCGTCATCGCGGGCTACACGGTCAAGCTGGGCGAGGCGGCGCGCCACAGCCGGATCCGCGCCACCGTTCTTCTGACGATCGAGCCGCGCGCCCAGGCCAGTATCCTGTCACGCCTGAAGTCCATTGCCGAGGTTGAGCGTGTCCACACCACCTCGGGCCGGGTTGATTTCCTGCTGCAGATCGCAGCCCCCTCGACGACCGTCCTCGACACCGTCCTCGACCAGATCGGCGAGATGACCGGGGTGAAAAGCTCCGAAAGCCTCATTCACCTCTCGACCAAGCTCGACCGCGCGGTGTAACCGCGATGCCGGCCAAAGCCGCCTCCGGCGCCCGCGCTCCTGACGGGACCGCCCCTGTTCCGTGGCCGGCCGGATCAATGCGAAGAACCGCCTTCGGGATGACACGCCCGATTTGACGCGCCGACGGACGCGCCGTCCACGGCTTCGCCCTGCGCGAGGTCGCGTTTGCGCCTGATCAAGGCGGGACCGGGAAAGAGCGGTCAATCTGGCGTCGATCAACCGCTTGGAGGTTTGCGACATGGCGCTCATGTCCCGAAGGTCCGTCATGGGCGTCGGCCTTTCGCTCGCCGCCGCGGGCGCGCTGGGGTACAGTCTCTGGCCGCGCATGGATGACTACCGCAACGAAGTGGAGCGGCAGCGCCAGCTTCTCGGCGCGTCCCCCGGGCTGCAGGATCTGGTCCGCATGGCGACCCTGGCGGCAAACGGCCACAATACCCAGCCGTGGAAATTTGCGCTGGCCGACGGGCAGGTCAGCATCTTGCCGGACGTCTCGCGCCGCACCGATGTGGTCGACCCGGACGATCATCACCTCTATGTCAGCCTCGGCTGCGCGGCAGAGAACCTGGCCATCGCCGCGGCGGCGCATGGCATGGCGGCCGACGTGGAGATCGCATCAGGGAACCCTCCGCGAATCGACATTGCGTTGTCTGATACCGACGCCGCTCCGGGTCCGCTGTACCAGGCGATCCCGCTGCGCCAATCGACGCGGTCAGTCTATGACGGCCAGCAGATCTCGCCCGCGGACATGGCGCTGCTCGAAGCGGCAGCGCGGACGGACGGCGTTTCGGTCCAGTTCTTCACCGGGTCCGCGGAGCGTGACGCCATCCTGGATTTCGTGATCGAAGGCAACAGCGCGCAGATGGACGACCCGGCCTTCATTCAGGAACTCCGCCACTGGCTGCGGTTCAGCCCCGCCCGCGCCCTGACGACCGGGGACGGACTGTTCTCGGCCTGTTCGGGCAATCCGGTCGCGCCAGACTGGATCGGCGGGCAATTGTTCAAGGCGTTCTTCACCAAGGGCGCCGAGAATGACAAATACCGCACTCAGATACGCTCATCGGCCGGGATCGCCGTCTTTGTCGGCGATAGCGCCGACCCGCAACACTGGATCGGGGTCGGGCGCAGCTTTCAGCGCTTTGCGCTTCAGGCGACAGCACTTGGCATCCGCACCGCGCATCTCAACCAGCCGGTCGAGGTCGCTTCGGTTCGACCGAAGCTCGCGCGCTGGCTCGGGGCGCCCGATGCGCGACCCGATCTCGTCATCCGGTTCGGCCGCGCCCCGGCCATGCCGATGTCGCTGCGGCGTCCCGTCAGCGACGTTCTGGCATGACGTTCTTTCGGGACGGCCCGGCCAGCCGGAAGAGATCGACGAAGCGCTGGCCGACCTCCGGATCGCCCCGCACCGTCACCAGATCCGAGCCCATCCAATGGCAAAACGGGGCCTTGCCGTAGATCACGCGGGCCAGCGCGTTCGGGCTTCCCTCAAAGACCAGATCGCCCTCCGCCGGGCCGCGCTCGGGCCGCCACTGGCCGCGGACAAGCGCGCCGCGGAAGCTCTCGCGCCCGAGGTCGAACCCGGCGCTGATCGCCTCCTCCCGCGCCGCCTTGCGGTCGATCATCGCGGCCATCGACAGCATCAGCGCCGAGGGGCTGACGTATTTCGCCGGATCATGCCCCGGCAGCCGCGCGCCGAAGTGGCAGAGCGCGTCGATCACCGGACGCGCCGCCTGCCCCAGCCTGGTCAATTCATAGACATGCACATCGGCGGGGTCGGGCAAGGCGATGCGGGTCAGCACACCGCCCGCCTCAAGCCCCTCCAGCCGCTGCGTCAGGACCGAGGCGCTGATCCCCGGCAGCCCCGCCCGGATAAGCTGGAATCGCTTCGGCCCGAATATCAGCTCGCGGATCACGAGAATCGCCCAGCGGTCGCCCAGAAGGTCGAGCGCATGGGCCGCGATGCAGCCCTCCTCATAGACGCTGCGGGGCGCGGGGCGCGGAACTCTGCCGGTTTCAGTCATTATTTCCAACTGTCAGTTGCTTTTTCCAATCTATGTGGGGACCATTCGGTGCGCAACAGGGAGAGAATCGCAATGCCCTACATTGACGGATTTGTCATTCCGGTCCCGACCGCCCGGCGCGAGGAGTATCGCGCGCACGAGGCGAAGTGGTGGCCGTTCTTCCAGAAGCTTGGCGCGCAGTCGCTGGTCGTCTGCTGGGGCGACGAGGTGCCGCCCGGCAAGCAGACCGACTTCCTGCGCGCGGTGGACGCTAGGAAGGATGAAACGGTCGTCTTCTGCTGGATGACCTGGCCCGACAAGGCAACGCGGTCCGCCGCCTACACCTCGATGGAGACCGACATGGCCGGGATGGAGGGCGCGATGGACATGCCCTTCGACGGCAAGCGCCTGATCCATGGCGGGTTCGAGCCGATCCTAATGGAAGGGAGCGCGACATGAGCCACCACGGCACCCCCTGCTGGTACGAGCTTTCGACCGCCCCCGGCCATCTGAACGACGCCGGGGCGTTCTACGCCAGGGTCCTCGGCTGGACCGTCAAGGATGCGGGCATGGCGGGCTTCACCTATCACCTCGCGAGCCACGGTGGCGACATGGTCGCGGGGGTGATGGAGATGCCCGCTGACGTCGCCGGCATGCCGCCGATGTGGATGATCTACTTCGCGGTCGATGATGCCGACAAGGCGGTGGCAGAGATGGTGACGGCGGGTGCCTCGGTGCACCGTCCGGTGACGCCGATTCCCGGCACCGGGCGCTTCGCCATCCTCGCCGATCCGCAGGGCGCGGGCTTCGGCATCCTCGAACCCGAACCGATGCCGGGCGGCGGCGCGGGTGGCGCCTTCGACCAGAAGAAGGACGGCCACGGCAACTGGCACGAGTTGAGCAGCAGCGACCCCAAGGCCGCAATGACCTTCTATTGCGGCACCCTCGGCTGGACCCCCTCGCAAAGCATGGATATGGGCGAGATCGGCAGCTACGACCTTTTCGCCCGCAATGGCACCGATATCGGCGGCATGATGCGGCTTCAGCCCGGGATGCCCGGCGGCGGCTTCTGGCTGCCCTATTTCGGCGTCACCGGAACCGATGCGGCGATCGGCCGGATCAAGACCGCTGGCGGCACGATCAAGAACGGCCCCATGGAAGTTCCCGGCGGCGCCTTCATCGCCGTGGCCGCCGACCCGCAAGGGGCGACCTTCGCCGTCGTCGGCCCGAAGTGAGGGGCATGCCATGACCAGACATCGCATCGTCACCTGTCTCTGGTTCGACGGCACCGCCCGCGAAGCGGCGGAGTTCTACGCCGCCACCTTTCCCGACAGTCACGTCGGCCCCGCCCTGGCCTCCCCGGCCGACAATCCCTCGACCGCCGAGGGGCAGGAACTGACCGTTGAATTCACCGTGCTCGGCCAACCCTTCATGGGCCTGAACGGCGGCCCGAACTTCAGGTTCAACGAGGCGGTGTCGTTCCAGGTCTTCACCGACACGCAGGAAGAAACCGACCGCTACTGGAACGCCATCGTCTCGAACGGCGGCACGGAAAGCGCCTGCGGCTGGTGCAAGGACCGCTTCGGCCTCTCCTGGCAGATCGTGCCCCGCGCCCTCTGGGCGGCGATGAACGACCCTGACAGGGCCGCCGCGAAACGTGCGATGGACGCGATGATGACGATGGCCAAGATCGACATCGCCATGATCGAGGCGGCACGGGCGGGCAATGGCCCAGCCCGTCGCCCGGTCTGAGCGCCCGGTGCGACAGGACGGCCCCGGATTTCCCGGTCAGGCCCCGGCCTCAAGCAAGCCGATCATGCGGTCCAGCGTGGCCATCGCCCTTGCACCGTCAACGATGGTCGGCGCGCGGCTGGGGCGGCCAGAAATGCCCGCCGCCACATCGGCCAGCAGGGCGGCATAGCCCTTGTGATCCTCATTCGCGGCGGCGGTGAAGTTGGGCGTCCAGGTCAGGGTATCGCAGGCCGCGTCCAGCGTCGCCTCAGGGTCGTCCGCCTTGAAGGGCGGGTCGCGATGCCAGGCCACGGTGATGACATTCGACACTTCGACCCGGTTGTGGTCGCCCATGACGGTAATCGCTTCCATCGGCGTGCCGCGCGACTGAAGCGTGCCCATGACGACATTTCCGATGGCCCCGTTGTCACAGGTAAAGCCCATGTGAAACAGCAGCTTGCCCTTGGCCGGGCTGATCCTGCGGACCGACATCTCGGCCAGCGGGCTGCCGACCAGCCAGGGCATGAGGTCCATGTAGTGCACGCAATGATGCAGGTAGAAGCCGGTATAATCCTCGGCGCCCGCGAAATAGGTGGGGGCGGTCATGTAGCTGCCGGTGATGCCGAGAACCGGCCCGAACCCGGGTCCGCGCAGGATATTGGCGGCGATCCGGTTGCCGGTCGAATAGCGCTTCATGAAGCCGACATAGACCGGCTTTCCCGCCCGTTCCGACGCGCGCTGCAACTCCAGCGCCTCGGCGTGATTGGCGGCAGGGGGCTTTTCCATGAACACCGGCAGTCCCCGCGCCAGCGCGGCGAGCGTCGCGGCATGATGCACCTCGGGGCCGACTGCCATGAAGACGGCATCAAGGCCCGGCCGATCCAGCATCTGCTGCCAGTCGGCATAGGTGCGCGTCACGCCGTATTGCGCGGCGGTTGCGGCCAGCGCGCCCTCGTCGCGGTCGCAGAGCGCGGCCAGACGCAGACCGGCCTTGCCGAGTTGTGGCAGCAGCATCCAGCGGGCGTGGCGGCCGCAGCCGATCCAGCCGATGTTGAGGGGGCGGGCGTCGGTCACTGGGCATACTCCGCAAGATCAAGGGCGGCGCGGATCAGCGCGCGCCCGGCCATCAGCCTGTCGGTTTCGTCCTCGGCCGGGGCGCGCCACTGGGCGATGGGCAGGGCCAGACGCTGATCGTCGCGGCGAAACGGCTCCAGCGAGACGGGGCCGCGATAGCCCACCTCGGCCAGCGCGCGCATGATCGCGGGCCAGTCCATGTTGCCGGTGCCGGGAAAGCCGCGATGGTTCTCGTTGGCCTGAAAATGCACGATGCGCGCACCGGCCAGGCGGATGGCATCGGCGATCGACTGGTCCTCCATGTTCATGTGGAAGGTGTCGAGCATCAGGCCAAGGCCGGGGTCGCCCACGGCATCGACCAGCGCAATACCCTGCCGCGTGGTGTTCAGCATGTCGGTTTCGAACCGGTTCAACGGTTCGACCGCAAACACCTTGCCCGCCGCACGCGCCTCAGGGGCCAGCCGCGCGAGGCCGTCGATCATCAGCTCGGCCCGCACCGTCATCTCGTCCGCGCTGCGCGGCACCGGCGGGCGCCCTGCAAAGACCATCGGCTCACCGTAAAGCGGCCCGCCGATAATGGTCGCGCCAAGGGCATCGGCACTATCGAGGCAGCGCCGCAGATAATCCGCCCCCCCCTGCCGCGCCGCTGCGTCCTCGGATGCGATGGAGCGCTGCGGATTCACCCGCGCCGCCAGAACGACCGCCAGCCCGGCATCGCCAAGGGCCGCCCGCACCTCGGCCAGATCGAGGCCATCCTCGGGTTCCGGCACCAGCATCTCGATGAAGTCGAACCCCATGTCGCGGATCCGCCGGAAGAGGCCCAGATGCGCGCCCGTGAAGGGGCGCACGAATTGCATGGAAATGATGCCGATCGGATTTCGCACTGTCGTCTCCCTAGCCCTTGACCGCACCCTGGGTCATCCCCGCGATCAGGCGTTTCTGAATGAACAGGAACAGAAGCGTCGCGGGCATGGCCCCGACGATCCCCCCGGCGGTCAACAGGCCCCATTCCACCTGGTATTCGCCGATCAGCGTCTGGATCGCGACGGTGATCGGCTTGACGCTGCGCCCGCCGAGGGTGAGGGCATAAAGGTATTCGTTCCAGGCGGTGATGAAGATGTAGATCCCGGTGGCGATGATCCCCGGCGCGCAAAGCGGCAACACCACCCGGACCAGCGCCCCGAAGCGGCTGCAGCCATCGGTCATCGCCGCCTCGTCGAGCGAGCGCGGGATGTTGTCGATATAGCTCGTCATCATCCAGACCGAGAACGGAATCGCCACGGTGGAATTGGCGATGATGAGCGCGAGATAGGTATCAACCAGCCCGAGTGTGCGCATCAGGATGAACAGCGGCAGGATCAGAAGCACCAGCGGGAACATGTTGATGAGCAGGAATTGCAGCATCAGCAGCCGGCGCCCGCGAAAGCGGAACCGCGAAAAGGCATAGGCCGCCGGCACCGCCAGCCCGAGACCCACCACCATGGTCCCTCCGGCCACGATGAAACTGTCGCGCAGATTGCGGCCAAAGCCGACCGTGCCGAACAGGCGGCTGTAATTCTCCAGCGTCGCCCCGGCGAGCGAGGGGCCCTCGGTGAAGAGTTGCGCCTTGGGCGTGACCGAGGTCAGCGCCATCCAGAGATAGGGCGCCAGCGTGAAGCAGAGGATCAGCACGACCGGAAGATCCACCGTCACGATGCGCCGCAGCGTCGAGGTGTTGCGGACCATCATCCGATCGTCCTTCCGGCACGGCGCAGATAGAGGATGACAAACCCCAGAAGCAGCAGCGTGAAGCACACCGCAAGCGCCGAACCATAGCCGTAGTCGAGCCCGGTGCGGGCGTTCACGAAGGCATAGAGCGGCAGCGTGTAGGTGCTGTGCCCCGGCCCGCCGCCGGTCATGACAAAGATCACGTCGATGGAATTGGCCACCCAGATCACGCGCAGCAGCGTGGCGGTCATCAGCACCCCCGCCAGCCCAGGCAAGGTGATGTGCCGGAACTGGTCGAAGGCCGATGCGCCGTCGATCGCCGCCGCCTCGTAATAGCTTTTCGGGATGCCCTGCAGACCGGCCAGGATCATCACCGCAAAGAACGGAAAGCCCTGCCAAGTCAGCGTCAGGATCACCGCAAACAGGGCGGTATCGGGGTCGGCAAGCCACGGGAACGACGTGGTGATGAGGTTCAGGCGCAACAGCAGGTCGTTCAGCACGCCATAGTTGGAATCGTAGATCCAGACCCACATCAGCGCGATCACCACCGAGGGCAGCGCCCAGGGGATGATGACGAGGGCGCGCGCGAGGCCGCGCCAGGGGAACTCCTGATTGAGCAGCAGCGCCGTCGCCAGCCCCAGAAGCATCTGCGCCGGCACGGTGACAGTGATCCAGGTCACGGTATGGCGCAGCGAAACCCAGAACACAGGATCAGCAAGCGCCGTGCGGAAGTTCTTGAGCCCGACGAAGTCAAAGGCCTTGGGCCGAAAGAGGACATAGTCATGCAGGCTCATCCATGCCGCCTGAACCATCGGCAGGAACACGATGGCCAGCGTCACCAGCACCGCAGGCGACAGCATCGCGTAGGGCAGCACGCGGCGCGACAAGGGAACCATCGGGGCGGTGGGTGCGGTCATCGGGGTGCCTGTAAAGGGGGGCAGGCCGGAAAGCTGCGGCCTGCCCGGCCGGGATCACTTGTTGTAAAGCGCGTCGATCTCGGCGTTCATCTCGGCGGCCGTGATCTCGCCGATCAGGGCGCGCTGCATCGCCACGGGCCAGACGGTATTGGTGAAATCCGCGGTTTCGCTGACGTTCGGCAACAGCGTGGCAAAGGGCAGCGAGGCGACCGTCGCCGCGACAAAGCGCGCCTCGTGGATGTTCCAGGCGGCGCTGTCGGACTTGGTGACGGGAAGCTGCCCGGTCGCGATGTTGAAGGCCGCGTTGTTGCCGGGGCTGGACAGGAAGCTGATCCATTTCCACGCCGCCTCCTTGTCCTCGGCGGTCGCGAAGATGGCGGTGCTTTCATCGCCGAACGATGTCCAGCGCCCGCCGCCACATTCCGGTACCGGCACCGCGGATACCTTGTCGCCCAGTGCCTTGACCATATCGGCAGAGGAGCCAATGTGGTGGATGGTCATCGCGGTGGTGCCGTTCTGGAAGGCCCCGATGATTTCCTTGAAGCCGTCATTCGGCGCCGACGGCGGGAACACCTTGTCCTTCTGGAAGAGGTCGAGCACGAATTGCGTGCCGGCGACGCCCTCGGCGCTGGTCAGTTCGCCCTTGCCGAAGCCGACGCCCTGGCGCGACAGCACGAGGCTGGCCCAATGGTCATGCCCGCCCTTGCCGCCGCGAAAGCCGAAGCCGTAGACATCGGTCTGGCCGTCGCCATTGGTGTCGCGCGTCAGGGCCTTGGCCGCGGCCTGAAACTCGTCGCAGGTCGTGGGCGGGGTCAGGCCCAGTTCGGCAAACATGTCGGCGCGGTAATAGAGGTAGAGCACCACATACTGCACCGGCAGATAGTAGTGCCCGCCATCGGCGGCCGCAGTCAGGTTGAGCAGATTGTCCTGAATCTCGGACTTGCCCGCCCAGGCGTCGAGCCGGGCGTCGAGCGGCTCCAGCGCCTCCATCTCCAGGAGGCGCGGCAAGGCGTTCAGCTTGACAAGCGCCGCATCCGGGCCGGTCCCCGCGGCGAGCGCGGTGTAAAGCTGATCATAGTAGCTGTTCCAGGGCACGTTCTCGGCGTTGATCTTGATGCCGGGATTTTCCGCCTCGAACTTCGCCACCAGATCGGACATCGGGTTGTCGGCATTGTCGAAGTGATACCAGAAATTGACGTTCTGCGCGGCGGCAGACACGGCGGTCAGCATCGTGCCGGTCATCAGCGCCGTCAGAAAGGCACGGGTCCTGCGGGTCGTGGTCATTGGTCTCTCTCCCCTGTTGCATTGTTTTGCGGCGATCGGCTGGTCAGTCTGCGGAAGGCTTCGCCCGCATCCGCCAGCGCCCGGCGCGCCTCGTCAAGCTCACGGCTCATCTGCATGAAGCCGTGAACAACACCGCCATGCAGGCGGTACTGATCGGCCCGGCCAAGGGCCATCAGACGTGCATAAAGCCGCTCGGTATCGGACCGCAGCGGGTCGATCTCGGCGGCGTTGAGATAGAGTGGCGGCAGTGCGGACAGCACCGCGTCAGGGGCCAGAAGCGGCGCCAGGAGCGGGTCGCCGCGCGCGGCCACCGGCGCATACCAGTCCCAGTAGCGCTGCATCTTCGCGCGCGTCAGGCCCGGCCCCTCGGCATAGCCGGTGTAGGATGGGGTGGTGAAATCGGCGCCATAGACGCCATAGAAGAGCAGGCCGCAATCGGCGGGCGGGGCGTCCTGCGACATCAGCACCGCCAGCGCGATGTTGGCGCCCGCGCTGTCG
>JBGSNN010000316.1:0-6200 GCA_041739655.1 Albidovulum sp.
CCGGCCGAGGTGCGGCTTGGCCTTGCAGGCGCGGTTGCCGCGACCGGACCCATGCCGACGGGGGCCAACGCCGTGGTCGAAGCCTATCTGGGTGAAGCGCTCGGCATTCTTGCCCACACCCACAGCACGCTGGCAACGGCCATTGCCGCCGCCGCGCCGCATCTGCACTGGATCACCTATGACCGCTACGCACCCGAGGCGATCGGCCAGGCCTTCGCGACCGGCCACGCCTTCGCGTCCCTGGTCGGCGAGGGTGCACCATACACCGCAGGGGACTTCGATTTCGGCCTGTTTCTCATCGCGCCCGATATCCTCTACCGCGACCACGCCCATCCGGCGCCCGAACTTTACGCACCGCTCACCGGGCCGCATGGCTGGCGCTTCGCGCCCGGCGCGCCGCTGATCGTCAAGGTCGCGCACGAGCCGGTCTGGAACGAGCCAGAGGCGCCGCATCTGACCAAGGTCGGCGCGGTTCCCTTCCTCGCCTTCTACGGCTGGACCTGCGACGTGCATTTTCCGGCCCATGTCATCCCTGCCGATGACTGGGCCCTGCTGGAGGCGACCCGCCTATGACCGATGTCCTGATCGAGAACGCCGAGATTCGCACCATGGACCCGGCGCGCCCGAGAACGCGGTCGATCCTGATCCGGGACGGCAGGATCATGGCCTTGTCCGATGATCCGCAGGGGCTGCGCAACGCCGCGGAGGCGCCCGAGATCACCGACGCGGGCGGTCGGCTCCTGCTGCCCGGCTTTCAGGACGCGCATATCCACCTGCTCAATGGCGGCACCGATCTGGTGGAAACTGCGCAACTCTACGACTACACGTCGCTGGACCAGATCGTCAGCTGTCTGAAGACCCATGCGGCAACACAGCATGGCCCGATGATCTGGGGGGCGGGCTGGCAGCCGGGGTTCTTCGGCGACCATAACCTGACGCGCGAAGTGCTTGACCGGGCTGTGACGGACCGACCCTGCCTGATCTACGACAGCAACTTTCACAACGCCTGCCTGAACTCCGCCGCGCTGGCCATGGCGGGCATCGGCGACGACACCTGCGATCCGCCAAACGGCCATATCGTGCGCGATGCAGCCGGACGGGCCACCGGGATGCTGCACGAGGAAGCCATCGCCTGGGCCTGCGAGAAGTTGCCGCAGACCGACGATGCAACACGGAGCGCCGGTCTGAAGGCCGGCATGGCCCATGCGAACCGCCATGGCATCACCGGCATCATCGACCCGTGGATCATCGACCAGCATGTCCGCATCTATGGCGAGGCTCTGGCGCGGGACGCGCTGACCTTGCGGGTTGCGGGCGCATCGCTCGTCACCGTCGCCGATACGGTGGACAGCATGCTCGACCGGCTTCTGGCCCGGCGCGACGCCCATCGCGGCGACATGTTCCACCTCAACGCCGCGAAGTTCTTTCTTGACGGCGGGCTGGAAAACCGCACGGCGGCACTGGTGGCGCCCTATGCCGATGCCGGTGGAGGCAATGCGCCGCTGATGTTTCCGCAGGATCAGATCGACGCGCTCTTTTCCGCGCTCGACGCCCACCGCTTCCAGATCCACGTCCACTGCATCGGCGATGCCGCCGCGCGCGCTGCGCTTGACGGTTTTGCAGCGGCCCGTCGTGCCAATGGCACCTGGCCCTCGCTGCACCAGATCGCACATTGCCAGTTGGTCCACCCGGACGACCGGCCGCGCTTTGCAGAATTGGGCGTGATGGCGAATGTCCAGCCGCTATGGGCGGCGTTCGATCCGATCATCCCCGATGAGTCAATGGCAATGATAGGCGCGGCACGCGGCCCCTGGACCTATGCGTTCCGCGCGCTCATCGACGCGGGCGCGCCCTATTGCATCAACTCGGATTGGGCGGTCTCGACGCTCAACCCGTTCGAGATCATCGGCACCGCCGTGACACGAGAACCGCCGCGCCATCGCGGCCGGTCCGCCCCCTTCTTCCCCGCCGAACGGCTGAGCGTGACCGAGGCCGTCCTCGGCTACACCACCCACGCCGCCGCTGCGTGCTGGCGCTCGGGGTTGACCGGTGCGCTGAAACCGGGCTTCTCGGGCGATCTCATCCTCCTCGACCGCGACATCTTCGCCTGCGATCCCTATGCGATCGCGGAAACCGAGGTCATGCTGACCCTGTTCAAGGGGCGGCGGGTGCATCAGGCACCGAGGGGCTGACGGGATGGCCGGGGAACACTATCCGCAACGAATGATCGCGATGCTCGAGGCGCTCTGGGGCGAAGGGTTCCTTTCGCCCGGCGGGCCGGACGAGGTCGCGCGCGTGCTGTCCGGGCATGACATCGCGGGGCGCTCCGTGCTCGATATCGGCTGCGGGGCCGGTGGCATCGACATCGCGCTCGTCACCCGTCACGGGGCCGGCTATGTCACCGGGCTCGACGTCGAAGACACGGTGCTGACCCACGCCCGGCGGCTGATCGCAGCGGCAGGCGTGGCGGACCGCATCGGCCTCGTGAAGGTCGCACCGGGCCTGCTACCGTTTCCGCCAGAGTGCTTCGAGGTGGTCTTTTCCAAGGATTCAATCGTCCACATTCCCGACAAGACCGCGCTGATGGCCGAAGTCTTTCGCGTCCTGAAGCCGGGCGGATGGTTCATCGCCTCTGACTGGCTGATCGGAAGCGCAGAGATTTCGCCCCGGATGGCAGAGTATATCGCCGCCGAGGGACTCGATTTCGGCATGGCGACCCCATCGCGCTATCAGGCGGCGATGACGGCAGCCGGGTTCGACAAAATCAACACTACATCGCGCAATGCCTGGTACAGGACGCAGGCGCGCGCCGAACTCGATCGCCTCAAGGGAAAGGTCGGGCAGACGGCCGCCCGCATTGTCGGCGAGGATTTCGTGCAGCAGAACATCGGTATCTGGACCCGCATGATCCCGGTCCTCGACAGCGGCGAGCATTGCCCGACGCATCTGGCTGCGCGCAAGCCGGGGTGACGGTGCGCGGCCTCAGACCGTGTGCAGGTAGAGGTCGAAATCCACATCCGAGATCGTCCGGGCCACGCGCGCATGCTCCGCCGCCTTCACTGCGGTGAAGGTGCGGTGCATGTCCGCCCCAAGCGCCGACTTCAGGAATTCCGAGGCCTCCGCCGCCCGGATCGCCGCCCCCCAGTCGCGCGGCATCGTCGATCCGGCTTCGTCCTGATAGCCGTTGCCCGTCGTCTCGGGGCCGGGGTCGATGCGGTTGTCGAGTCCGTGCAGGATGCCCGCCAGCACCGTCGTCGCGACAAGATAGGGATTGGCATCGACGCCGGATGGCCGGTGTTCGATCCGCCGTGCCCGCACATCGCCGGCCGGGATCCGCAGCGCGACCGAGCGGTTGTTGACACCCCAGTTCGTCGAAACCGGCGCGTAGCTCTGGTTGGAGAAGCGGCGCCAGGAATTCAGATGCGGCGCGAAGACGAGCATCGATTCCGCCATCGTGTCGCGCAGACCGCCAAGCGCGTGCAGAAGCGGCTCGGTCCAGCCCTCGCCGGGGGTCTCGGCAAAGACATTCTTGCCGTCGCGGTCCATCAGCGAGACGTGGAAGTGCATCCCCGATCCGGCATAGTCCGCGATCGGCTTGGCCATGAAGCAGGCGACGACGCCATGAGCCCGCGCCTGTTGCCGCACGATCCGCTTCAGCCGGATCAGATCATCGGCGGCCTGAAGCACATCTTCGCGGTAGTGCAGCGTCAACTCGTACTGCCCCGGCGCATATTCCGAAATCATGGTTTCGGCCTTGATCCCGGCTTTCGCCGCCCCGGCGTAGATGTCGGAGAACAGGGGCAGCATCCCATGCAACTGATCGACCGAATAGACCTCGGTCTTGTGGCTTTCGCGCCCGTCGAGCACATCGGCGGCCGGGCGGGCCTTGCCGTCCGGGCCACGATCCTTGGCCAGAAGGAAGAATTCGAGCTCGAAGGCGCCCGCCGGCGTCAGCCCGCGACGAGCAAAGGCCGCGACCTGACGCGCCAGCGCGTGGCGCGGGTCAGAGGTCATCGGCTGACCGTCGAGGCCGTAGAGCGACATCAGGACTTCCGCGCGCGGCGGAACCGTGTTGTGCAACGGCTTCAGCGTGCCGGGGATCGGCCAGGCGCGCAGGTCGCCGTCGCCCTGATCCCAGATGAGGCCGGTCTCGTGCACATCCTCGCCGCAGATATCGAGGCCGAGAATCGAAATCGGCATGTGGCGCCCGGACCTGAAAAGCGGCAGCAGTTCGTGCCGGCGGATGATCTTGCCGCGGCCGATGCCGTTGGAATCGTGCAGCACGATGTCGATCGCCTCGACTTCGGGATGGGCGGCGAGGAAGTCCTCGGCCTCGGAGAGCGTCGCGCCGGAGGGGCAGGTGTCGGACATGTTCGGATCTCAGGCAAAGAGTTCGGAAAGGATCTCGTCGAAGGCGGCGATCAGGCGGTCGATCTGGCGCGTCTTCGTCACCGGGCTGACGAGCATCATGTTGTGGAAGGGCGCAATCAGGCAGCCGCGATTGAGAAGGGCGGTATGCAGCGCCGCCTCGACCTCGGGCATGTGCGCGGTGGCCGCTTCGCTGCCATTGTGCAGCGGGCCTTCGGCGCAGATGAATTCCACCCGGGCGCCGACGCGCACGACATGCCAAGGCGCCATGTGCCGTGCGATCGCCGCAGCAAGGCCCGCATGAAGCCGGGCCGCCCCTTTTTCCATCCGCACATGGTTTTTCGCGGTCATCACCTCGGCCAGCGTAGCGCGCAGGCAGGCGAACTGCATCGGGTTGGCCGACAGCGTCGTCCCCATGCCGGAATGTCCCGACAGACGGCCCGCGTTGTAGCGCAGATAGTCCGCCGCCAGCTTCGGGCGCAGCCCCCAGACCGCCGTCGGCATCCCGCCCGCCACGCATTTGCCGACCACGAAGAAATCGGGATCGAGACCATGGACATTGGTATAGCCGCCAAGGCCCGAGGAAATCGTATGCGTCTCATCAATGATGAGCAGCGCGCCATACTCGGTCGCCAGCGCACGCAGGCCCTCGTGGAAACCCGGATCGGGCAGGACCATGCAGGAATTCGTGAGCACCGGTTCGGTCAGGATGGCAGCAATCTCGCCGGTCGCGAGAAGCCGCGCGACGTCGGCAAGATCGTTGAACTCGGCGCAGGCGGCAAGGGTGGACAGGTCGGTGACCTGTCCGGTCAGGCCGGGACGGGTGATGGTCTTGCCATCGCGGAGCGTCACCATGGCGTCATCGACCGTGCCGTGGTAGCAGCCATTGAAGACCAGCACTTTCGGCTTTCCGGTGACCGCGCGGGCGACGCGCAGGGCAAAACGGTTGGCATCGGTCGCGGTTGTCGCGATCTGCCAGCGGAAATCGCCGAAGCGCTCGGTCAGAAGCGCGCCAACCTCGAGTGCAGTCTCGCTTGGCAGCATGTAGGTCAGGCCGTTCGGCGCCTGCTTGCGGATTGCCCTGACCACCGGCTTTGGCGAATGGCCGAACATGGAGCCGGTATCGCCCAGGCAGAAATCGTCAATCTCGAACCCGTCGAGATCGGTCAGCCGCGCGCCCCGCGCCGTCTCGACCAGAAGCGGGAACGGCATCGGCCAATCCTTCATCCAGTGCATCGGCACAGCATCGAGAAAGGCGCCCGCCCCCGCGGCGAGCGCCGCCCGCGTCTTCGGGCGGCCTGCGGCAAAGCGTTTCGACTCGCGCTTGGCGACCGCCCGAAGGCGCGTGCTGTCGATCCCGGCGATGAGGGTCCTTGAAGGCGGCATGGCGTCGCTCCCTGCGGTTGGATGCTTATCCTCGATTTTTGATCAAATTGGAAGCGCGAAGCCGGAACATTTTATCCTTCTCAGCGCGAGGCGTCGCAGTGATTTGATCAAAACAGAATCGCGGCGAGCGCGACCCAGCCCGCGCATTCGGTGACGATCTGCATCGCCCCCATCACGTCGCCGGTCTGGCCGCCGATCTGGCGCAGGGCGAGACCTGCGAGGATCAGCGCCGCCAGAGCCATCGCCAATACCACCCCGATGGCCGCCCAGAGTCCGAGCGGCAGGAGGAAGAGAAAGCCGACGAGCATGGCCACCCGCGCCGGGCCAATCTCTCCCGTTGCGGCGTGGCCAAGACCATCGGTGCGCGCCGGAGGCATCGCCGAGAGCGCGAGCGGCAAACCCGCGCGCGAGGCGGCGCCGATACCGATGAGCGCAAAGGCGAGGGC
>JBGSNN010000346.1:0-7166 GCA_041739655.1 Albidovulum sp.
CGTCATCGCCGGTGATTCGATCGGCAGCCCGGCGTTGACATGCGCCTGACGCGCCGGGTTCTGGCCCTGACCGGCGGTCAGCACCTGACCGAGGATCGTCTCCGAGACCTCGGCCTTGTCGATGCCGGCACGCGCCACCACGGCATCGAGAACATGGGCGCCAAGCTCATGCGCCGGCGTGTTGGCGAAAGCGCCGTTGAAGCTGCCGACGGCCGTGCGGCCTGCCGATACGATTACGACATTGGTCATTGGATGATCCTCTCTCCCGCCAAAAATTGCCGCGCTGAGGTCTGCATGTGCCCTCCGGCAGCCCTGCGAAATTACCTAAGGGACAGGCGCTGCAAGTGCAACCGGCACGATTACCCTGTGCGGATCCGAGGCGGGATCAGGACGCGCGCTGCACAGTGGGGAGCTTCCACGGCGGCGTCACCGTCGGCGCACCGAAGAAAAAGCCCTGCATGCAATCCATGCCGATCCCAAGGAGGTATTCCGCGTCGCGCTGCGTTTCGACCGATTCGGCAACTGCGAACATGTCAAACTGCCGCGCAACGGCAAGCATCGCCTGGGTCAGCACCTGATTGTCAGGGCTGTCCGCGATCCCCCGGATGAAGCCGCCGTCGATCTTGATCATGTCAAAATAGAATTCGCGCAGCGCGCGGAACGAGGTATTGCCTGACCCAAAATTGTCGAGCGCGAAGCTGACCCCTTCGCCCTGCAGGCCGGCCATGAAGGTGGTCACCAGTTCGGGCATCATCATTGCGGAGCTTTCGCTGATCTCCAGAATCATCCGCTCCCCTGCTGTCGGACAGTTGCGCAGACCCTGGCGCAGGGTGCGAACAAAGCGCGGATAGCCGATGGAACGCGCCGACATGTTGACCGACAGCCTGAGCGACGGGTCGCGGGTGAGCGCCTCGAACGCCATGCCGAGTGTCAGGCAGTCGATCTCCCGCCCTAACTCGCGCGTCTCGACCGTCGGGAAGAAGTCCCGCGCCGGGATGATCCGGCCCGCCGGGTCGATGATGCGGATCAACGCCTCATAGAAGGCGGGTTTTCCCGGCCGGGCCGAGGTTACCACAGGCTGAAACGCCAAGAGCACATCGCGCCGCTTGACGGCGTCCGTGACAAGCTGGATCACATCGCGGTCGCGCTGCGTCACCGCGGCGCTCAGCGGGCTGTCGCTGCTGCCGTCAACCACCTGCTTGCGCCCGAACCGTGCCCCGGCCATCACATTCCCCTCGCGCTGACGTTGGAAGCCTGCGGCCAAAGCGCTAAGAAGCGGTAAAGGCCGGATGGGAGGCGACAACCAATGAGCGAAAGATGCGGATGGTGCGGGACCGATCCCCTCTATGTCGCCTACCATGATGAGGAATGGGGCGTCCCGGAGCGGGATGCCCGCGCGCTGTGGGAAAAGCTGATCCTTGACGGGTTTCAGGCCGGGCTGAGCTGGTACACGATCCTGAAGAAGCGCGACAATTTCCGCGCCGCCTTTGCCGGGTTCCGGCCAGAGGTCATCGCCGGTTGGGGCGAGGATGAGATCGCGCGGCTGCTGGCGGACCCCGGAATTGTCCGGTCGCGCGCGAAGATCCAGGCGACCATCAGCAATGCGCAGGCCTATCTTGCGATCTCGGAGCGCGAAGGTTTCGATCACTTCCTCTGGCGCTATGTCGATGGCGCGCCGCTTCAGAGCCGCTTCGCCAGCCTGACGGAGGTGCCCGCCGCGACACCGCTGTCGGACCGAATCTCAAGAGACCTGAAGAAAGCGGGTTTCCGTTTCTGCGGGCCGACGATCACCTATGCCTTCATGCAGGCGGTCGGCATGGTCAACGACCATATCGTGACCTGCCCGGCGCATGGCCGCGTCGCGGCGCTGGCTTAGGTTCCATCCGCGATCAGCGCGGCGATGATGGCACGGGCGCTGGCGCTGTCCCATTCGGCGTCGCCCGCCATGCGCGCGATCTCGCGTCCCTCGCGGTCGAGAAGAAGCGAGACCGGCAGGCCCATTACCCCCATCTCGCGCGACAGCACAAGCTTCGCGTCGAGATAGACCGGGAGCGAGGTCACACCGACCTCGTCAAAGAGGCGCGTGATGCCGGGCAGCGCATTGCGGCCGGCCGCGATGGTCACGACGGCGAAATCATCACCGCCCAGATCGCGGTTCAGGGCATCGAGCGCCGGCAGTTCCTTGCGGCAGGGCGCGCACCATGTCGCCCAGAAATTCACCAGAACCACCTTGCCGTTCCACTCCGCCAGACTGTGCGCACCGCCATCCCGGTCGGTGAAGGGCGTCTGCGGTACCTCCGCCGGTGCCGCCAGCACCGCGAGCTTCAGCATCGAGCCTTCGCGCAGCGGTCCGATGTCGGCGGCGAAGGCGGCGTTTGCACCAAGGCCGAGGGCCGTATAGAGAACGGCGGAAAGAAACTGACGCATGCGGGGCCTCCGGGGGCAGACGATGACAGACAAAACCCAGAACGCAATGTGGGGCGGGCGCTTCGCCGCCGGGCCGGACGCGATCATGGCAGCGATCAACGCCTCGATCGGGTTCGACAAACGGCTCTATGCCCAGGACATCGCAGGGTCCCGTGCCCATGCGGCGATGCTCGCCGCACAAGGCATCATAAGCGATAAGGATGCCGAGGCGATCCGGGAAGGCCTCCTCACGGTCTTGTCAGAGATCGAGACCGGAAAATTCGTCTTTTCGACCGCATTGGAAGACATCCACATGAATGTGGAGGCGCGGCTGAAGGAAGTCATTGGTGAACCGGCCGGTCGGCTTCACACCGCGCGCAGCCGCAACGACCAGGTGGCGACAGACTTCCGGCTCTGGGTGCGCGATCAGACCGACGCGGCGCTTGCCGGGATCGTCGCGCTGCAACGGGCGCTTCTCGCCCAGGCCGAGGCCGGGGCGGATTGGGTCATGCCGGGCTTCACCCATCTCCAGGTGGCGCAGCCCGTGACCTGGGGCCATCACATGCTGGCCTATGTCGAGATGCTCGCCCGCGACTTCGGCCGCTTCTCCGATGCACGCAGGCGGATGAACGAAAGCCCGCTGGGTGCAGCGGCGCTCGCCGGCACCTCCTTCCCGATCGACCGGCACATGACGGCAGCCGCGCTCGGCTTCGACCGACCGATGGCAAATTCGCTCGACGCGGTCAGCGACCGCGACTTCGCGCTGGAGTTCCTGTCGGCGGCGGCGATCTGCGCGGTCCACCTGTCGCGGCTGGCCGAAGAGCTGGTGATCTGGTCCTCGGCCCAGTTCCGCTTCGTGGCCCTGTCCGACCGCTTCTCCACCGGCTCCTCAATCATGCCGCAGAAGAAGAACCCCGACGCGGCTGAGCTGATCCGGGCCAAGATCGGCCGCATCCTCGGCGCGACGGTGGCGCTCTTCACCGTGATGAAGGGCCTGCCGCTGGCCTATTCCAAGGACATGCAGGAAGACAAGGAACAGGTCTTCGACGCCGCCGATACGCTGATGCTGGCGCTCGCCGCGATGGAAGGCATGGTGCGTGACATGACCGCGAACCGCGCCAACCTGGAGAAGGCAGCCGCCTCGGGCTTTTCGACCGCGACCGATCTTGCCGACTGGCTTGTGCGCGAGGCGGGCCTGCCCTTCCGCGAGGCGCATCATGTTACCGGCGCGCTGGTCGCCGTGGCCGAGAAGAAGGGCGTCGATCTGCCCGACCTGTCCCTGGCCGAGATGACCTCGGCCCATCCCGCGATCACCGATGCCGTCTATTCCGTGCTCGGCGTGCACAACTCGGCGGCATCGCGCCAGAGCTATGGCGGCACCGCGCCGGACCGGGTGCGCGAGCAGGTTGCGGCCTGGACAACGCGGCTCGGATGATCCGCGCAACCATGATCGCGTCGGTGGCACTTTGCCTGACGCTCGCTTCTTCCTGCACCAAACCCCGCTTCCACTCGGACTTGCACATGGGGGACGGTGGCGCCAAGATGATACCGACGCTCTCCACATCCATTGCCGGTTTCGGCCTTTCGGTGACCCCATGACACGTCTGCTTGCAACACTCGGACTTCTTGCCGCCCTCGCCGCCTGCGGCGCCGACGGCGACCCGACCCCACCCGACGCCGCGAAGACTGGCATCACGATCAGCGGCACTGCGTCGGTCGGCGTCGCTGGAAAGTTGTGACTGCGGCGCCGCGTGGGATCTGGATCATTTGGAGCCGAAGACTCGCTGATCTTGCCTCGATGGGAGGGGCCGCTCTCTGTAGATCGCGCAGGGCTCTGCCGCCGGACCGGGCAGATCGCAGCCTTGGCGCTTGGCATGTTCGAGGCGCTGATCCACTTTGGGCTCGGGGCCAGGGCGCCCGGATTCGCGACCTCGTCGCTTGTTCCGGCGATGCGCGTCACCTTCTTCACGGCCCTGCTTGCGGGTCCCGTCTGACTGGTGATGCTGACAGCGGGCTGGGTCCCGTGATTCACCTCGGCCAGGTCGTCGCCATGGTCATCGGTCCGGGCGGAGCCTGAGGGCTCTCCCTCATGAGCTGGCCGCTCGCGATGGTCTGGTCGGTTGCGGGAGGGGCGGCGATGGCCAGAATCTTCGTGCTGGCTGCGCTTTGCCTGAGATGGTTGAGCAACCGGACCGCCGCCTAGTCGAGCGTCCTGCGGAAGCGCAGGAGCGCAAGCGTCGCGAAGGTGATGACGAAGAGGAGAAGTGCTGCCAGGGGCTGTGCGACGCCGGAATAGTCGGCGCCCTTCAGCATGACCGCCCGGATCAGGCGCAGGAAATGGGTGAGCGGGAAGATCTCGCCCAGCGCCTGCGCCCAGCCGGGCATGCCGCGATAGGGAAACATGAAGCCCGACAAGAGCAGCGACGGCAGAAAGAAGAACACCGTCAACTGCATCGCCTGCATCTGCGTTCGCGATGCGGTCGAGATGAGGTAGCCGAGGATCACCAGGGCAGCCACGAAGACGAAGACACCCGCCAGAAGCAACACCAGGCTGCCGATGAACGGCACACCGAAGATCAGCTTCGAGGCGGTCAGCACCACCACGACCTGCACCGCCCCGACCAGAAGATACGGCAAGACCTTGCCGAGCATGATCTCCAGCGGCGTTGCGGGCATGGACAGGAGGTTCTCCATCGTCCCGCGCTCGATTTCGCGCGTCAGCGCCATGGAGGTCATCATCACCATCGTCATCTGGAGGATGACACCGAGCAGACCGGGAACGATGTTGTACTGGGTAATGCCTTCGGGATTGTAGCGCCGGTGGACAACGACCTGAAGCCGCGCGGCGGCGGCCTCGGCCGCCTGCGCCTCTGCCCCCGTCTCGCGCAGGAGCGCCTCGGCCGCGACCGTCCCCAGCGTCGAAATGGCACCCGAGGCGACCGAGGGGTCGGTGGCGTCGGCCTCGATCAGGATCTGTGGCTGATCCCCGCGCATCACACGGCGCCCGAAATCCGACGGGATGGTGACGACAAACGCGACCTCGCCCCGCGTGATGAGCGCCTCGGCCTCGGGGGCGGAGGCATGGGGGTAGGTGAACCGGTAGTAACCCGTGAGTTCCAGCGCAGAGACGATCGCGCGGGTGAAGCGATCCTCGGTCGGCGCCACCAGGGCGGCGGGCAGGCCCTTGGGGTCGGAGTTGATCGCAAAACCGAAAAGCATCAACTGCATCAATGGAACACCGAGCATCATTGCAAAGGTGACGCGATCCCGCCGCATCTGGATCATCTCCTTGCGAAGAAGCGCGAAAAGCCGCAACGGTGAAAAGAAGCGCGTCATTGCATGTTGTCCCTGGCCGCGCCCATCAGTTGGATGAACACATCCTCAAGGCTGGTTTCGGCCTCTGACACGCGGCAGCCGGTTTCTGCGGCGGCTTTCGCGGCCGAGGCACGCAGGGCCGCTCCATCGCGCCCGACGACGTGCAGACTATTGCCGAAGGGCGCGACCTGATCGACGCCCGGCGCGCCGGAAAGAAGCTGGGCGGCGCGCGGCGTATTCTTGCCGTCAAGCACGATCGTCGTCAGCGCAGCATCGCGAACCACCTCGGCCACCGTCCCCTGCGCGACGAGCCTGCCGTAGGAGATGTAATTGATCCGATGGCAGCGCTCGGCCTCGTCCATGTAGTGGGTCGAGACGAGCACTGTCAGCCCCTCGGCGGCGCGCTGATGGATCTCGTCCCAGAAATCGCGCCGCGCCTTGGGGTCCACGCCCGCCGTCGGCTCATCAAGCATCAGGAGGCGCGGCCTGTGCATGATACAGGCGGCGAGCGCGAGGCGCTGCTTCCAGCCACCCGAAAGCGACCCCGCCAGTTGCCCCTTGCGCGACGTCAGGCCGAGATCGGCCAGCGTATCGGCGACCGCGCCGCGCGGCAGGCCGTAAAGTCCAGCTACGAAGGAAAGATTTTCCTCGATCGTCATATCCTCGTAGAAGGAAAAGCGCTGGGTCATGTAGCCGACTTCGCGCTTGATCGCCCGGCCTTCCTTGCGGATGTCATACCCGAGGACGCGACCCTCGCCCTCATCTGGCGTCAGAAGTCCGCACATGAGGCGGATGGTGGTGGTCTTGCCCGATCCGTTTGGGCCGAGAAATCCCGCGATCTCGCCGGTATCGACACGCAGCGAGACCTGATCCACGACGGCCTTGCCGCCATAGCGCTTCACAAGGCCGTTGACAGCAACCGCTGGCGTGTCGGTCATCCGGGCGGCCCCGGCAAGGCCACGTCAACGATCTGACCCGGCTTCAAGGCGAGACTGCCCGCGTCAGGCCGCGCCTCGATCAGATAGACGAGCGTCTGGCGGTTCTGCAATGAGTAGATCACCGGTGGCGTGAACTCCGGCGCATCCGAGATGTAGGTCACTGTCGCCGTCTCGTCGGCGGCACAGCCGTCGCAATGGACGAGCAAGCCGGTGCCGAGGCCGAGGCCCGCAATGCTGGGTTCGGGGACATAGAGGCGCAGTTTCACCGCCCCGTCCGGCAACATCGACAGCACCGGGGCGGACGGGCCGGCGATCTCGCCCGCAGCGCGGATCACGTCATTGATGACGCCGGGCGCAGGGGCGGCAAGCCTGCGCTGGGACAGGCTCCACTCGGCCTTGGCCTTGCCTGCCCTGGCCCCGGCAAGCACCGCTTCCGCCGCCGCGATCTCCTGCGGCCGCGCCGGCAGTTTCGCTACGGCAAGACTGGCCTCGGCTTCGGCCAGATCG
>JBGSNN010000385.1:0-4051 GCA_041739655.1 Albidovulum sp.
CTGACCCTCCTGCCCGGCGATATGCCGCTCGCGACGCAGGCCCTGCCCCTGCCGGTCAGCCGCTCCGCACCCGCCGGTGGCCTGACCCTGATCCTTCACGCTCCGGCCACCCTGAGCGACGGCGAGGTTGGCGAGGTGGAAGGCAGGCTTGTCGCCGGGGGCTTTGGCGACGCGGTGCTGCGACCCATCGATGTCACCATCAGCCAGACCAATGTGCGCTACTTCTCGCCCGAGGATGCCGCGACGGGCAAGGCAGTCGCCGAGGCGCTGAACGCCAGCCTGCGCGATTTCACCGGCTTTGCCCCGCGCCCGCCCGCAGGCACGCTGGAAATCTGGCTGGCCGGTAAGGGGTCCGGCGCAACCAACTCGGCGGCAAAGGCCCCGGCGAAGTCGAAGGCAAAGAAATCGCGCCCGGCCCAGGTTTCGGCCGTGGATGCGCTCAAGAACCGTCTGGTGCGCCAGCTTCGCGCCGGAACGCTCAACTGACAGGGCGCGCGCCGCCGTCCCCGTCCTGTATTCTGGATAAACACCCCGCCATGCCGACACCGAAACTCTTCGCCATCGTTACCGCCCTCATCCTGCTGTCGGGCCGGATCGCCGGGGCGCAGTATTCGCTGGAGCAACTCCAGCAGATCGAGCGCTACATCATGTCGAAGGACTGCGATTCGCTCTGGGTGCTGCTGCGCACCAATCCCGAGTTGATGGCCGGGACCGACCCTCTGGCGCAGGAGTTGCGGGTCTTTGTCGAGAGCAGCATGCGCGGTCAGTTGAGCTGTTTCGACGCACCGACGGCGACGTTGGCGCCGGTTGACCAGAGCCTTGCACTGGGGCAGAGGCTTGGCAGCATCTACTGACGCGAAGGGCGCGACGACATGACGACGCCCATCCGTATCGCCTACGTCATCGACCCGCGGTTTCCCGGCGGAACCTCGGCGGCCGTCGCGGCGGAATTGCGCGTGGCAGCGGCGTTCGGAGCCTTGAGCGTCCATGCCGTCGAGAGCGCGATGTTCCACGGCCGCAGCGTCGCGCCGCAGCTTCAGGCGGCGTTCGACGATCTGGCGATCGAGCCGGTCTGGAACGCGCCGGTGATCGCGGGCGATATCGTGCTGTTGCACAACCCGGCGTTCCTCAAGTACCAGCGCAGCTTTCCGGCCCGCATCCTCTGTCGCCAGCTTTATGTCATCGCGCATGAGAACTTCGAGCGTCCGGGCGGCCATGAGGGCTTTGACGTCGCGGGCTGTCTGGCGCAGATTGACCGGGCGACGCTGGCACTGGAAAAGGTGATCGCGCCGATTTCGCGCGTCAACCGGGCATCCGTGGAAAGCTGGCTCAGCGGGCGGCCCGGCTTTGGCGGCTGGACCGTCCGGCCCGAGGACTGGTTCAACATCTGCGCCTTTGACCTCTGCCCGCCGACGGCGACGCCCGCAGACCGGCGCGGGCGGCATTCCCGGCCCGGCGTCGAGAAGTTTCCGTCGCTGGCCGCGCTCGACCTCTGCTTTCCTGCGCACGCCGCAGCCAACACCCTGCTCGGCGCGGACAGCCTGATCGCCGAAGGCATCTTGCGGCCGCACTGGCACCTCCTGCCGTTCGGGGGGCTTGCGCTCGATCGATATTTCGAGATGGTTGATTTCATGGTCTATTTCACCGCCCCCACCTGGCGCGAAAGTTTCGGCCGCGTACTCGCCGAAGCGATGGCGGCAGGCAAGGTCGTGATCTCGGATCCCGAAACGGCGGCCACCTTCGGCGCCGGGGTGATCGCCGCGCAGCCGACCGAGGTCGATGCCGTCATAGCGCGGCATGTGGCGGACCCCGGCCTCTACCGCCGACAGGTCGAGAGCGGACAGGGCGTGCTGGCGCAATTCTCCGACGCACGGTTTGCGGAGGTGTTCGCCGATGTGGTGGCGCGGGCCAGACCGAAGGCCGCAGCATGATCCTGATCGAGGCCGGCGACAGAAGCGAGCGCAGCTTCGAGGCGAAGGTCCTCTTCTGCGCGCAATTGTCGGCGCGGGGGCATGACGCGGTCATCGACGATGCGACGCTGCCCGCAGCGATCGACCGCAACAGCGCCTATGAGGCGGCGCCCTACCTGCGCGCTCTGCCCGGCGCGCCGATCCGCCGGGTGATCGTGATCGGCGAGGTGATAATGGAGGCGGCGCTCGGTCGTCTCAGGGCGATCGGCCTTGCCGACGCCATCCCGGTGCATCTGATCGCGCGCTTCGCCGACCGTCAGGCGCGTATTTCGGCGCAGTCGCGGCTGGCCTATGTGCTTGGCCGCGAACCCGAGGTGATCGACCTTGCGCCACTGCGCCCGGCGCCGCTTTTTCCCGGAGCGATTGCACCGACGGCCGCGATCGCGGCGATCCAACCGGGCGGGCGGGCGGGTGGATTGCCGCGGCTCATGCTGGTCCTGCCGGACGAGATGATCGAGGACCCCGCGACCCTTCCCGCCCTTGCGGCGATGGACAACCTGTCCGATTTCCGGCTGTCGCTGGTGCTGAGCAGCCGCGCGAAGGAGATGGTGCGTGCCTCTAAATTCGCGTCGCTGCGGGTGTACGGCCTGACCGAGCAATCGGCGTCCGGGCTGGCGGCGCAGGGTGATATTGCGATCCTCTTCGGAACTGGCGTCCCCGGCGAGCGCGTCGCCGTGATGCTCAATGACATGTTTGCCGCCGGCAAGGTCATCATCGACTGCACCACGACCGGCGCGATGATCGAGGCCTCGGCCCCGGCGATCCGGGGGCCGCTCGATCTGGCGGCGGTGCCGAACTACCTTCGCCGCACCGTGCTGGCCAACACACGGGAGATTGCGCGCCAGATGCGTGAAAGCCCGTGGATCGCCGCCCAGAGGATCGAAGTTCTGGAAGGTTTGCTGGGGCTGCCGGCGCCCGAGCAGCCGGCCGACGATGCCCCTGGCGGTAGGACGATCTTCCTGCCCACGAATGGCGCCGGGCTTGGCCATGCACGGCGCTGCACCCTCATCGCGGCGGAGATGGACGCACGGCCAGTGGCCTTCGCGGCCTTCCCAAGCTGTTTGCCGCTGGTTCAGGCGGCGGGATACGATTGCCTGCCGCTCGTCTCGAAAAGCCCCTATCACCCGGCCACCCATGCCAACGATCTGGTGAACTACATGCGCCTCAGGCGCGCCTTGCGGGCCGGGGACCGGCTGGTGTTCGACGGCGGCTATGTCTTTGCGTCGATCTGCCGCACGGTGATCGAGAAGCGGCTGGATGCGATCTGGCTGCGGCGCGGGCTTTGGCAGGCGGGGCAGATCACCGCGACCGCGCTCGACCGCGAGCGCGTGTTCCGGCAGGTCATCATCCCGACCGAGGCCTTTGACGAGCTGAACGGCGACATGAGCTTTGGCGATCATATCCGCAAGGTCGGGCCGATCGTCGCGGAGGCACCCGCAGCCGGCCGCGCGGCGCTGCGCGCCAGACTGACCAAGGCGCTGGACCGGACCTTCGAGACGCTGGTCGTGACCATGCTTGGCGGCGGCGTCGCGGCGGACCGGACGGCGCAGATGCAGATGCTGAGTGCGCTTCTGGAGCGGCGGAAGGATTGCCTGCACCTCGTCGTGATCTGGCCGGGCGCGACCGTACCCCCCGCGCTCTATGGCTGGCGCAACACGGTTGTTTGCCAGACCCGGACGGCACCGGATGTCGCAGCGGCGGCCGATCTTGTCGTCACGGCGGCGGGATACAATTCCTTTCACGAGGTGCTTTATCACGGGTTGCCCGCGATCTTCGTGCCGCAGATGGCCGCCTTCATGGACGATCAGGAACGCCGTGCGAAGGCCGCGGCAGACCGTGGATTGGCGGCCACGGTCGCGGCGACCGACCTGCTGCTGCTGGAACGCGAGGTGACCGCGTTCCTTGACGACGGCAAGGCGGATGAGGTCCGCATGGCCCTGCGCGCGGCGACGCTGCCCGGACGCGGCAACCGCGCCGCCGCCGAGCTGATCCTGGAGGAACGGCGATGACGGAGACCTTCGCGCTCGACATTCTGGCGCGGCTGGGGAACGCGGCGCCGCGCGATCTCGACGCCGGTCTGG
>JBGSNN010000432.1:0-8253 GCA_041739655.1 Albidovulum sp.
CTTGCGATCGCTAAGCAGTTTCTGCACCCGGCCCACCTGAATTTCGACGATCGGTGCCATGTGTTCCTGCGCCAACCGGTGGAACAGGATGATCTCGTCCAGACGGTTGAGAAATTCGGGCCGGAAATGCCCGCGCACCACGTCCATCACGTCCTTTTCGACCGTTGCCGGTTCCGCGCCATCGGGCAGGTTGGCGAGATACTGGCTGCCGAGGTTTGACGTCAGGATAATCAGCGTGTTGCTGAAATCGACCACCCGCCCCTGCCCGTCGGTCAGGCGGCCATCGTCGAGCACCTGCAGCAACACGTTGAACACGTCGCCATGCGCCTTTTCGACCTCGTCGAACAGCACGACCTGATAGGGGCGGCGGCGCACGGCTTCGGTCAGCACCCCGCCCTCTTCGTATCCGACATAGCCCGGAGGCGCGCCGATCAGACGGGACACCGAGTGCTTCTCCATGAACTCCGACATGTCGATGCGCACCATCGCATGTTCGTCGTCGAAGAGATATTCGGCGAGCGCCTTGGTCAGCTCGGTCTTGCCGACGCCGGTCGGCCCGAGGAAGAGGAACGAGCCGAGCGGCCGGTTCTCATCCTGCAGCCCCGCCCGCGCCCGGCGCACCGCCCGCGATACGGCCGCTACGGCCTGATCCTGCCCGACGACCCGGCGACCAAGTTCTTCCTCCATCTTGAGAAGCTTCTCGCGTTCGCCTTCCAGCATCTTCGATGTCGGAATCCCGGTCCAGCGCTCCACGACCTCGGCGATCTGCTCCGGTCGCACCGCCTCTTCGACAAGCCGGGCATCTGCCGTCTCGTCCGAGGCCCCGAGTTGCTTTTCAAGCTGCGGGATGACGCCGTAGGACAGCTCACCCGCCTTGGCGAGATCGCCCGCCCGCTTGGCATGCTCCAGCTCGATCCGTGCCTGGTCGAGCTTTTCCTTCAGCCCGCGTGCGGACTCCAGACGGTCGCGCTCTGTCTGCCAGCGCGCGGTCATCTCGGCCGACCGTTCGGACAGCGCGGACAATTCCTTCACCAGCTTCTCCAGCCGGTCCTTCGACGCCGCATCGTCTTCCTTCTTCAGCGCCTCCGCCTCGATCTGCAGTTGCAGGATCTGCCGGTCAAGCTGGTCAAGTTCCTCGGGCTTGGAATCGACTTCCATCCGCAAGCGGGAGGCTGCCTCGTCCACCAGGTCGATCGCCTTGTCGGGCAGGAACCGGTCGGTGATGTAGCGCTGCGACAGCGTCGCCGCCGCCACCAGCGCCGAGTCGGAAATCTTTACCCCGTGGTGAAGCTCGTATTTCTCCTTGATGCCCCGCAGGATCGAGATGGTGTCCTCGACCGTCGGCTCATTCACCATGATCGGCTGGAACCGCCGCGCCAAGGCCGCGTCCTTCTCGACGTACTTGCGGTATTCATCCAGCGTCGTCGCGCCGACGCAATGCAACTCGCCCCGCGCCAAGGCCGGCTTGATGAGGTTTGCCGCGTCCATCGCGCCGTCGGACTTGCCCGCGCCCACCAGCGTGTGCATCTCGTCGATGAAGAGGATGATTTCCCCGGCCGCCGCCTCGATCTCCTTCAGGACCGACTTCAGCCGCTCCTCGAACTCGCCGCGGTATTTCGCCCCGGCGATCAGGGCGCCCATGTCGAGTGCCATCAGCTTCTTGTTGCGCAATGACTCAGGCACGTCGCCATCGATGATGCGCAGCGCGAGGCCTTCCGCGATCGCGGTCTTGCCGACGCCCGGATCGCCGATCAGCACCGGGTTGTTCTTGGTCCGCCGCGACAGCACCTGCATCGTGCGCCGGATCTCGTCGTCGCGTCCGATGATCGGGTCGATCTTGCCCTCTTCGGCGGCCTCGGTCAGGTCGCGCGCATATTTCTTCAGCGCCTCATAGCCCTCCTCTGCCGAAGCGCTGTCCGCGGTCCGGCCCTTGCGCAGATCGTTGATTGCGGTGTTGAGGTTCTGCGCCGTGACCGCACCGGCCGAGAGCGCGTCCTTGGCCTTGGTATTGACCAGAGCCAGCGCCATCAGAACCCGTTCGACCGGCACGAAACTGTCTCCGGCCTTCTTGGCGATCTTCTCCGCCTCGTCCAGCACCCGCACCAGCGACGTGTCGACATAGACCTGACCGTCGCCGCCCGACACCTTGGGCATCTTGGCGACCATCTGATCGACGCTTTCCTGCACGCGCTTCGGCTCGCCGCCCGCGCGCCGGATGAGGTTGGCCGACAGCCCCTCGTCATCATCCATGAGCGCCTTCAGGAGATGCTCGGGAACCACCCGTTGATGTCCCTCGCGCATCGCGATGGTCTGTGCGGCCTGAAGGAATCCGCGCGACCGCTCCGTGAACTTTTCCATGTTCATCGGTCAATCTCCTTTTGCTAGCCCCCGAGCCTCCGGTCGCCCGCCTCCGCGGCACGACACATCCCGGGTCTCAGCAGCGATGTGGAAATCGAAAGGGGGGAATTCAAGGCGCCGGTCAGGGCTGGCGTGCCGAAACGACTTTGAAATCAGACTCAGGACTGGTGCGCCTTGAAGGTCAAGGAAAACCCGGATGCCCCGGTCAGGCCGGCAGCGCCTCGGACCGCGCCTGCGGACATGAAAACGCCCGCACCTTCCGGTACGGGCGGTCCATTCCGTCGATCGGCGGCGCTCAGCGGCGGATGCCGAGCCGCTTGATCAGGTCCTGATAGCGCGCGTCGTCTTTTTTCTTGAGGTAGTCGAGAAGCTTGCGGCGCTGGGCGACCATCATCAGAAGGCCGCGGCGCGAATGGTTGTCCTTCGCGTGGGTCTTGAAATGTTCGGTCAGCGTGGCGATGCGCGAGGTGAGGATGGCAACCTGGACTTCGGGCGAACCGGTGTCGCCTTCCTTGGTCGCAAATTCCTTCATGACGCGGGCTTTTTCTTCAACCGTGATCGACATCGGGGTCTCCTTTCGAAAAGAGGGTTATGGCGCAAGCCGGGATGTCGTCCAGCAAGGCCCGTGGAGGGCTCCGCCCGAAAGCGGATGCGCGCGTATAGGGGGAAATGGCAAAAAAGGAAAGCGCCAATTCCCGCCTTACACCGTCGCGGCCCGCAAGAGGATATCCGCCGGGTCGATCGTATCCGCGCCAAAGACCTGCGCCACCGCCATCCCGTCGATCAATATGCGCGCGGCAGCGCCCGCCATCCCCGGCTGCTCGACTGTCACCGCGGGATCGGGATGGACGCGCGGATCATAGAGCAGGACAAGCCGGTCCGCCCCCGGATCATAGTCCGCGATTGTCGCGATGCCGCCGTCGTCGCCGAGCCAACTGGCAAGGGCGAACTCATCCGCGCCATCGCCGCCCGTCGCCCAGTCATCGTGACCGGCGAGAAGCGTGTCGTCGCCGACGCCGCCGTTGAGATAGTCGCGTCCGTCGCCATCGGGCAGGCCGTCACCGGGGAAGCGCCCGTCGAGCCGGTCGTTGCCGTCGCCGCCCATCAGCGTGTCCTGACCCGCACCACCGATCAGTGTATCGTCGCCGGACGCGCCAAGAAGCGCGTCGTTGCCTGTGCCGCCCTCAAGCTGATCGGCGCCGCCGCCGCCAACAAGGCTGTCATGTCCGGCGCCACCCGCAAGGGTGTCCTTGCCCTCCTGCCCGGCAAGGCTGTCATCGCCGTCGCCGCCCGACAGGGTATCCGCGCCGTCGCCGCCCCGCAGCGTGTCGTTGCCCGCACCGCCGTCAAGGACATCATCGCCGGGACCGCCCCAGAGATCATCCGCGCCATCGCCGCCAAGGATCGTGTCATTCCCGGCGTAGCCATTGGCCTGATCGTCACCGGCCCCGGCGTTGATCCGGTCGTCCGCAGCCGCACCGCCCGGGTCGCCGGAGAGGATATCGGCGTGATCGGTGCCATTGGTCTCGTCCTCCGTCTCGCCGGAAGCGGCACCGCCGAGGTCAGGATCGCCGCCATCCTCATCGTCGTCGCCCGGTCCGCCGGGCGCGGTCAACTCGACGCTCAGCCCGACGGCGAGGAGCCCGAGCAGCCCCGCAAACATCAGCATCTTGATACCCCTATCCGGCCGCGCGCCGCGCGCTCCATCCCACGACCGATCTGACGGAGGAGAGTTTAAGGCGCGGTTGACAGCCGGAGGGTGGCGCAAGTTGTCGGTATTTTTCCGGGTCAGCTCAGCCCCGGAGCCGAACAGGGATGAGCATCGCGCAGACCAGTCGCAGGCTCAGCGGAACGGCACCGGTGCGGTGAAGGTCACGCCGCGCCCGGTCTCCGGGTGGTTGAAGCGCAGGCTTTCGGCATGAAGCATCAGCCGCGGAAACGCCCGCGCCGGACCCTCGGCATAAAGCGGATCACCAAGGATCGGATGGCCCAGCGCCTGCATGTGCACCCGAAGCTGATGGCTCCGCCCGGTCAGCGGAAAGAGACGCACCCGCGTGGTGCCATCCGGATCGTACCCAAGCACCTTCCAGTCGGTCTGCGCCGGTTTGCCGGTCTCGTGGTTCACATGCTGGCGCGGGCGATTCGGCCAATCGACGATCAGCGGCAGATCGACCGTGCCCTCCTTCGGCTCCAGATGGCCCCAAAGCCGGGCGCGATAGGCCTTGCGGGTCTTGCGGCTTTCGAACTGCGCCGACAGGTCGCGCTGGGCGTGACGGGTGAGTGCGAAGACGATCACTCCCGAGGTGTCGCGATCAAGCCGGTGGACCAGAAGCGCATCGGGATGGACAGCCTGCAGGCGCGCGATGAGGCAATCGGCCAGACCCTCGCCCTTGCCCGGCACGGTCAGAAGCCCGGCAGGTTTGTCGAGGACCACGATCGCATGATCGGCATGGATCAGGCTGAGCGGCTGGTCGGGCGGGGCGTAGGCGGCATCGGTCATGGCGGCGGCAATAGCAGCGCCACGGCGGGCGGGCAATCGGTGAGGCGCGTCCCCGGCCCGTGGTTCCAGGCCGAAAGCGGCCTGCACCAGACCTGGATGCGCGATGACGATCCGGCTGCGCTGTAGCTACGGATACCCTACGCCGCCCCTACGCAAAACCGACGCGATCCCTACGGCCCGTTTCTCACACGATCCGGTGCCCCGCTGCCGTCAGCCGCCGGGCGATTTCGGCGATATGGGCAGGGGTCGTCTCGCAGCAGCCGCCGATGATGGTGGCCCCCATGCCGACCCAGCGCAGCGCGAAATCGGCGTAGAGCGCCGGTGTCATCTCGGGCCGCGCGTGCAGCGCATCGACGGTGGGGCTGTCCTTGAGGAACGCCTTGGTGATCTGCTGGAAGCCGTTGGCATAGGCGCCATAGGGCAGGCCAAAGCCCTGAAAGACGGTCAGCGCCGCCGCCATCGCCTCGGGGGCGGAACAGTTGGCGAGGACCGCACCCGCGCCCTGCGCAACGATCGGCCCGAGGCCGGCCACCGGCTCGCCCGAACGCAGGCGCGACCCGTCGTCATCATCGACCGTCACCGACAGCCAGACCGGCTTGCCGCCCTGAAGCGCGCCCTCGAGAACCGCCCGCGCATGGGCGAGGGAGGCTACGGTCTCGGCAAGGAAGAAATCGACGGCAGGGCCGAGCAGACGTGCGATTTCGGCATATCTAGACACTGATTCAGCATGGGGCGGGTGGGTCTCGGGCCGGTAGGAAGCGACAAGCGGGCCGAGCGATCCGGCGATGCGGCCGGAGCCATGCGCGGCGCGCGCGGCGGCGGCTTCGGCCAAGGCCTGCATGTGCAGCGCGGCGAAGCGGTCGTCGAGTCCGAACTTCACCAACCGGTCGTGGTGGATCGCATAGGTGTTCGTCGTGGCGACAGTTGCGCCCGCGGCGAAATAGTCCTCATGCACCTGCCGGACGAGGCCTGGATGGTCGATCATCACCTGGGTCGCCCAGAGCGGCGTCGGCGCATCGCCGGACCGCGCCACCAGTTCCTGCCCCATGCCGCCGTCGAGAAGGACGATGTCCGTCATGTTCTACTCCCACATCAGGCGGGCGGCGAGGCCCGCGAAAATCAGGCTTGCAGCCTTGTTGAGCCCGGCAAGCCGCTGCCCGAGCGATCGCCCCAGCGTCCCGGCGAGGGCGCCGTAAGCCATGGTGACAACCGCTCCCGTCGCGGTGAAGATGCCGCCCAAAAGCACGATCTGCTGCCAGATCGGGCCATAGGCGGCATGGGTGAATTGCGGCAGGAAGGCAAGGATGAAAAGGATCACCTTCGGGTTCAGCGCATTGGCAAGAAAGCCGCGCAGGACGGCACGAGAGGGACGGATGGCGCCGGTCGTGCCCGCCGGGGGTACACCCACGCGCCAGGTCGTGATGGCGAGCCAGACGAGATAGGCGGCCCCAGCCCAGCGAATGGCGGTCAACGCGGCGGGATGGGCCGCGATGAGCGCGGCCAGCCCGAGCGCGGCCAGTGAGACATGGAGAACCCCGCCGAGACCGACGCCAAGCCCCGCCGCCATGCCAGCGCGCGGGCCGCCCTTCAGCCCCGTGGCGGTGGCGAACATCACATCCGCACCCGGCGTGAGGTTGAGCGCGACCCCCGCGGCGACAAAGGTCAGAAGCTCGGGTGCCGGATAGCTTTGAATGACGTCCCACATGATGTTGCTGCGGCCCTACCATGTGCCGCTTTGCGTCAAGCGGTCGTCAATCTCGTAATAGTCGCCCTTTGACGCGACGAAGATGTGTTCGGTCAACCGTCCGCCAGTTGCGCCCGTCACGCAGCCTGCCTCGACCGAGAATTCTCCCGCGGCCGAGCGGAACCAGAGGCTCGACCCGCAGGTGCCGCAAAAGCCGCGGCGCCCCTTCGCGGGGGTCTCGTACTCGCACAATGGCTCCCGCCGCTGCCACCGGACCTGCGTCTCGTCAGCGTCGAAAGAGGCGGAATAGTGACCGGAGAGCTTGCGGCACTGGCTGCAGTGGCACGCAGTGATGTCGCCGCTTGGACCGGGAAGATCGAAGGCGCAGCCGCCGCAAAGGCAGGCGCAGGAGAGCCGCGCGGGGGCTGCGTCCGCAGCGGGCGGCGGACCTTCGGGACGGTAATAGTCGCCGGCATCGGCCCTATGGATGTGATCGCTGATGTGCAGGCCCGTGGGCCCGTCCAGCGCCCCTGCGGCGATGGCGATGCGGGCCTCGCCTTCGGGCGCCCAGAAGAGGCTTGCACCGCAGTGGCTGCAGAAGCCGCGCCGCGCCTCGGGCGAGGAGCGGTACCAGGCGAGCGTCGCGTCTGACGTCAGCCGGAACCGCTCAAGCGGCACCGAGGTTGCGGCCCAGTAATGGCCCGAGGTCCTGCGGCACTGGGTGCAGTGGCAGGCAATGACGGCACGCAGCGGCGCGTCTGCCTCGAACCTGACGCCCCCGCAGAGGCAGCGTCCGCCATGGGTCTCAGGCGCAGCCATGCTCAGCGGCGCCCGAAGACCGCGGCGAGGATCGCGGCAAGTGCGGTGGCGTCTGTCTCGGTGAAAGCGTCGGGCCGGTCGCTGTCGATGTCGAAGACACCGATCAGCCGCCCGCCCTTGTCGAAGACCGGCAGCACGATTTCCGACCGGGTGGACGCGGCGCAGGCGATATGGCCCGGGAAGGCGTCCACATCCGGGACGATCTGGATTTCCCGCGTGCGCGCGGCGGCGCCGCAGACCCCCTTGAAGAAGGGAATCACCAGACAGCCGTGGCCGCCCTGATAGGGGCCGATCTTCAGGACCTCTGGCGCCGTGACGCGGTAAAAGCCGGTCCAGTCGAAGCGGTCGTCGGCGTGGTGGACCTCACAGGCAACGGTCGCCATCAGGGCGACTTCGTCCGTCTCGCCTGCGGTGAGGCTGTCGATGGTGCGGGCGAGCGTGGGATAGTCAACGGTCATGGCAGTTCCTGTGACAGGCGCCCGGGGCGATCTGCCCCCGGACCCCCGAGGGTATTCGGGCGATGAAGACGCTAGATCCGTTCAATGGCAATCGCGGTGCCCTCGCCGCCGCCGATGCAGATGGCAGCGATGCCGCGCTTGCCACCGCGACGTTCGAGTGCGTTGAGCAGTGTCACCATGATCCGCGCCCCAGAGGCGCCGATCGGATGACCGAGCGCGCAGGCGCCGCCGTTCACGTTCATCCGGTCGTGAGGGATCCCCATCTGCTGCATGAACGCCATCGGGACGACAGCGAAGGCCTCGTTGACCTCCCAGAGGTCAACGTCGTCGGTCTGCCAGCCGAGCCGGTCGAGCAGCTTCCGCGCGGCGGGGATCGGTGCGGTCGGGAAGTCGGCAGGCGCGTGGGCGTGGCTCGCATGGCCGAGAATGCGGGC
>JBGSNN010000487.1:0-3609 GCA_041739655.1 Albidovulum sp.
CGATCTCGGCCAGGGCGAGGAACTGGAACCGGCCCGCAAGAAGGCGCTCGCCGCCGGGGTCAAGCCAGAGAACATATTCATCGAGGACGTGCGTGAGGAATTCGTGCGCGATTTCGTCTTCCCGATGTTCCGGGCGAACGCGCTTTACGAAGGGCTCTACCTTCTTGGCACCTCGATCGCGCGGCCGCTGATCTCGAAGCGGCTGGTCGAAATCGCGGCGATGACCGGCGCGGATGCCGTGGCGCATGGCGCCACCGGCAAGGGCAACGATCAGGTCCGGTTCGAACTTTCGGCCTATGCGCTCAACCCGCATATCAGGGTCATTGCACCCTGGCGGGAATGGACCCTCTCCAGCCGCACCAAGCTTCTTGAGTTCGCCGAGGAGAACCAGATCCCGATCGCGAAGAACAAGCGAGGCGAGGCGCCCTTCTCGGTCGATGCCAACCTCCTGCATACCTCGTCCGAGGGCCGTGTGCTTGAGAATCCGGGCGAGGAAGCCCCCGACTATGTCTATCAGCGTACCGTCGATCCCGAAAAGGCGCCCGATACACCTGAGATGGTCGAGATCACCTTCGAAAGAGGTGATGCGGTCGCCATCGACGGTGTCGCGATGAGCCCCGCGACGATCCTGACGCGGCTGAACGAAATCGGCGGCAAGCACGGGGTCGGTCGACTCGATCTTGTGGAAAACCGCTTCGTCGGGATGAAGTCGCGCGGGGTCTACGAGACACCTGGCGGCACCATCCTTCTTGAGGCCCATCGCGGCATCGAGCAGATCACGCTCGACAGCGGGTCCGGGCATCTGAAGGACTCGATCATGCCGCGCTATGCGGAACTGATCTATAACGGCTTCTGGTTCAGCCCGGAGCGCGAGATGCTCCAGGCGCTGATCGACAAGAGCCAGGAACATGTCTCCGGCACCGTCCGCGTGAAACTTTACAAAGGCTCAGCCCGCACCGTCGCCAGGTGGTCGGATCAGTCGCTCTATTCCGAAAAGCATGTCACCTTCGAGGATGACGCCGGCGCCTACGATCAGAAGGACGCCGCGGGCTTCATTCGCCTCAACGCCCTACGCCTGAAGCTGCTGGCGACGCGGAACGAACGGAACAGAGGAAGGTAATTACAAAGGTCTGGGAAAGCAGCAGGCGAGGCTGTGGCCTCGCCTCTTTCGCCGCTACCCGATCCTGCCCCCTGCGTCGCCGATCTGGCCTCGGTGCAGCAGGAAATGATCGAGGATCACGCAGGCCATCATCGCCTCGCCCACCGGCACGGCGCGGATGCCGACGCAAGGATCGTGGCGGCCCTTGGTGACGATTTCAGTTTCCTCGCCGCCGATGGTGATCGTCTTGCGCGGGCTGAGGATCGAGGAGGTCGGCTTGACCGCGAAACGCACCACCACATCCTGCCCGCTCGAGATACCACCCAAAATCCCGCCGGCATGGTTCGACGTGAACCGGGGCTTGCCGTCATTGCCCATGAAGATCTCGTCGGCATTCTCGACGCCGGTCAACTCCGCCGCCGCCATGCCTGCACCGATCTCAACACCTTTCACCGCGTTGATCGACATCATCGCCGCAGCCAGATCAGTGTCTAACTTGCCGTAAATCGGTGCACCAAGACCCGCCGGAACACCCGAGGCCACAACCTCGATCACCGCGCCGACGGAGTTTCCATCCTTGCGCAGCAGGTCAAGATGCTCGGCCCAGATCGCGGCGGCGCTCGAGTCGGGACACCAGAACGGATTGTTCCCGATCTCCGCCATGTCGAAACGGTCGCGGTCGGCCTTCAGCCGCCCCATCTGCACCATGTAGCCGGTGATCTTCACCTCGGGCAGCAGCAGCCCCAGGGCCGCCCGTGCGACGCCGCCGGCCGCCACCCGCGCCGCCGTCTCGCGCGCGGAGGACCGCCCGCCGCCACGTGGGTCGCGGATGCCGTATTTCTGCCAGTAGGTGATGTCGGCGTGGCCGGGGCGGAACTTCTGTGCGATGTCGCCGTAGTCCTTCGACCGCTGATCGGTGTTCTCGATCATCAACTGGATCGGCGTGCCGGTCGTGCGCCCCTCGTACATCCCGGACAAAATCTTTACCTCATCCGGCTCGCGCCGCTGGGTGGTGTACTTGTTCTGGCCGGGTTTGCGGCGGTCGAGCCAATGCTGCAGTTCGCGCACGTCGAGCGTCACACCCGGCGGGCAGCCATCAACGGTAGCGCCGAGGGCGGGCCCGTGGCTTTCACCCCAGGTCGTCACGCGGAAAAGGTGGCCGAAGGTATTGACGCTCATCGCACAGCTCCTGTCCTGCACGCGGCATAGCGAAGGCGGCGCGTGCGCTCAAGCATTCTCCCACATCGTCGCCTTGCATGCGCCGACGGTTCCGCTATGGTGCGTGACACCTCGGGGTGCTCTGACGGCAGGGCTGAGATGCGCAAGCGAACCCGTTGAACCTGAACCGGTTAAGACCGGCGGAGGGAAGGTCCGGGCGATACGCCCCCCATCTCCGCCCGCCTGACCATTGGAGGATGAGAGATGAGAAAATCCCTGATGATCGCGGGTCTCCTGCTGCCGACCGCCGTTATGGCAGAGAGCAAACCCGTGCTGACCGTCTACACCTATGACAGCTTCGTCTCCGACTGGGGGCCGGGGCAGAAGATTGAAACGGCCTTTGAAGAGACCTGTGGCTGCGACCTGCGCTTTGTCAGCTCCGGCGATGGTGCCGCCCTGCTCGCGCGGTTGCTGCTGGAAGGCGACAGCACAGAGGCCGATGTGGTCCTCGGCCTCGACACAAACCTGACTGCAAGGGCCGCCGAAAGCGGGCTTTTCGCCGACAGCGGCCTCAAGGACGTGCCCTACGACCTGCCCGTCGGCTGGGACGACCCGGTGTTCGTGCCCTATGACTGGGGCTATTTCGCCTTTGTCTATGACCGGACCAAGGTGACGGAGGTGCCCACCGATTTCGCGGCCCTCGCGGCATCGGATCTGAAGATCGTGATCGAGGATCCACGCTCCTCCACCCCCGGACTTGGCCTTCTGCTCTGGGTTAAGGCCGCCTATGGCGACCGGGCTGAGGAGATCTGGTCAGGTCTGGCCGACAACATCGTCACCGTTACCCCTGGGTGGTCTGAGGCCTACGGCCTCTTTCTGGGCGGCGAGGCGGATATGGTCCTGTCCTACACCACCTCACCCGCCTATCACCTGATCGCGGAAGAGGACGACAGCAAGGCCGCCGCCGCGTTCACCGAGGGCCACTATCTTCAGGTCGAGGTCGCGGCCCGCGTTGCCTCGACCGACACGCCTGACCTCGCCGACCGCTTTCTCGCCTTCATCGTCTCGGACACGTTTCAGTCAGTGATCCCCGAAACCAACTGGATGTATCCGGCGGTGATGCCGAAGGGCGGCATCAATCCCGGCTTCGACACACTCATCACACCCGCGAAAGCGCTGCTCTATTCCGCGGGCGAGGCGGCGAAGGTTCGCGACGGGGCGCTTGGCGAATGGCAGACCGCGCTCAGCCGTTGATGCGCGGGTCGCTTGCCCTGGCGTCGGGTGTGGCGGCAGCGGTCGTCATCTTCCTGACCCTTGGCACACTGGCGGCGGTGCTGGCGCGGGCAGGCGGC